>CASERY010000057.1 GCA_949290385.1 uncultured bacterium
GTAGCTGGTGTTCGGACACATTTTCTTGTGGCTGTGGGAAGCGCGTTAATTATGATTGTTTCTCAACATGGGTTCTGGGATGTGATCCAGCCTGGGGGAGATCAGAATATCCGTCTGGATGTCAGCCGCGTAGCCGCGCAGATCGTTAGTGGAATTGGGTTCATCGGCGCAGGAACTATTATTTTTCAGAAACAGATGGTGCGTGGGCTGACAACTGCGGCCGGACTCTGGACCGTTTCCGGAATTGGAATGGCGGTCGGCGGGGGACTGTATCTGCCGGCTGTTGCAGTGGCGATTCTGGCTCTGATTGCCTTTGAATTTTTTTAGAGGTGTGTGCAGTGGCTGCATCTTGAAAATGTTACGGTGCATATTTCATTCCCGGTGGAAAAGCAGGAGAACTTAAATTTGATTTTGGGAAAACTGCAGACATTTGAGTGCAAAATGGTGAAATATACATCCAAGCAGGATAAAAACGGTCGGGTTGTGGATATGTATGTCCGGTTCAATACAGGTCGAATTACTGAGGAACAGATGTTCAGAGAATTAAATGGCATTGAAGGACTGAGCCTGGAGAAATTTGAATAAGTTGGCATGGTTGAACCGGGAAATAGAATCGGGGCTGTTTCCCGGCAAAGATAAACTTTTCCGAATTCCGGATATCCACCTTTCTATATAAGGTTGTTTTCTTTTGTTCCTGATAAGGAAGAATCTTAATTTTAACACAATTGAGGAATGAATTCTGATGACAGATAAAAAATACCTTCATTTTGTGAATGTTACTCCATTTTTCCCGAAGGATGTTCCCTATATGGCTGAACAGGCTGTGCGGATATTCCGGGAGACCGGGCTTACAGACATGGCTTATTGTCTGAGCCTGCATCCGGAAGGAACACCTGCTGAAGATAAAGCCAATTTATTTATCCAGTCATTTGCTGCTCTCCGGGAGGCGTTGCGTTCCTGTCCGGAAATCCGCTGTGGAATTTTAATTCAGAGCATTATGGGGCATGGCTGGAGCGGAAGTGTTCCGCTGACAAATGAACCATGGGAACACACAGTGCTTATGGATGGGACAGTTTCTTCCAGACAATGCTATATGGACCGGAATTTCCGACAGTACATCTTGAAGGCTGTCGGCGGACTGGCTCGTTCAAACCCGGCTTTTTTCCTGGTGGATGACGATTTCTGCATCAAGCCCGGTGAATGTTTTTGTCCTCTTCATATGGCTGAGTACAATCGGAAGCTGGGCGGAGAAAAAGAATGGACCAGAGAAAAACTGGTCGAATATATCCGCAGCCATGACTGGCAGGATCCCGTGGTGAAGACCGTTTCTGATGTGCTGTATGATGGTCTGGTGGAGTTTGCCGGGGAAATCCGGAATGCCATTGATCAGAATGGAAATCCGGGAATCCGCTGTGGAATGTGCTGTCCATGGGCGGGACACTACCGCCTGCAGGATATTGCCTGTGCTTTGGCGGGAGATACGGAGCCGTTTGTACGTATTGCCAATGCCACTTACTGTTCATCCCATCCATCCTACATTTCCATTGTCTGGAAAAATGCCATGGTTCGCAGAAGTGCTGTTTCAGACCGGGTGAAGGATATTATTGACGAAGCAGATACTTTCCCTCACACCTTGTATAGCGAGAGCTCGCGCATGATGCATACACACATTGTCTGCGGCCTGCTTCATGGTCTTAACGGTGCAAAACTGTGGATCGCAAATTATGAAGATAAAGATCCATCTGCAGGTAGAGCTTATGAAAAAATCCTTGCTGAAAACATGGGGAAATACAAGACTCTGCTTGATATCCTGGATGGAGTTCAATGGTATGGAGCGGTGACGCCTCTGCCGGATACTCTTTTACGCTACCATCCGTGCAATCCTACGGATGCAATTGATTTTCCCGATTTTATCAGCGAGATATTTTACCGTTTCGGCTTGCCCGGAGATTTCCGGCGTTACTGCCGGGATGGTGTGAAAACTGTTCTTTTGTCTGGCAAACTGGCCGAAAAATTTTCGGATAGTCAACTGCTGGATATGCTCCATGGTAATGTCCTACTGGATGCGGACGCCGTACGGGTCCTGGCGAAAAGAGGATTGCAGAAATATACCGGAGTGGAGGTTGGAACCCGTAAAGACTTTTTCTTTACGGCTGAACGTGCATCCTGGAAACCGGACTATCGCTATAACTTCATGTGGGATGAGAGTATGATTGAACTGTTGCCGATTTGCAGAGATGTTGAGGCACAGACTGTTTTATACATGGATAATGCCATGAACCGTCCCGGGAAAGCGGTGGCGCCAGGAATGACCTTTTTTGTCAATGAGTTTGGCGGAAAGGTGGTGGCACTCTGTTGGTGCGTGGAGCTGACTTCCCATAAAATGCTGAGAGTTTCAAGGAAAGAAGTGCTGGAACATGCGTTGAATTTCCTGTGTCCGGACCAGATGTCTGTATACCTGCTGGATAAGCAGGATGCATTGATCCGTCATGGACGGCTGTCTGACGGATCTGAAATTCTTGCGATCGTAAATATCAATGCAGATCCGCTGGAGTGTCTGCACTTTCACTCGGAACGGAAGCCTGTTTCTGTGGAAAGACTTGTGGAAGACGGGGACTGGAAAATTGCGGAGTTCCATTATATGGAAGAATAGAAGACCTTGGAAATAAAGGATTCTGTTGAAATGTTCTGTCCTATGGTGTACCGGCTGAGATTCTGCTGAAAGAAGTTTTCCTGAAATTCAAGGAAAATGGAACAGAGAAATTTGGAGAAAATGCTGTGTTTTTTATGAAACACAGCATTTTTTTTAGTCATTTTATAAAAATTGTCTGACTGAAAAAGCGGAATGAAGAAATTCTTTTTTTTATTGAGCATGGGTGTTTCAGAAAAAGTTTGAGGGAAAACACGGGCATAGGAATTGGGCTTCCGTACAGGGAAAGAAGGCTGCTGTCTTGTATTCATGACGGATTTAAGTATATTATAAAGATTCTACTGTTTTAAATGTCAGAAAGTATTTTGCTCTGGGAGTTTGTGTGTTATGAGAGACTCGTTCCTTCCTTTTTCCCGTCCAAGTATTACGGAGGGGGATATTTCCGCCGTGGAGAAGACGCTTCGTTCCGGCTGGATTACAACAGGTCCTGCAAATGCTCTTTTTGAGCAGAAATTCAAGGATTGCATCCATTGTTGTGAAGCCGTCTGCATGACTTCTGAAACTGCTGTAATGCAGTGCCTTGTGCATGCACTTGGTCTGGGACCTGGGGATGAAGTTATCACCCCTTCCATGACATGGGTTTCCATGGTGAATATGACAGCACTCTGTGGCGCTAAGCCGGTTTTCGTGGACTGTGATAAAGAGACTTTAATGATTTCTCCCGAAGCTGTTGAGCAGGCTATTACTCCTAGGACTAAGCTGATTGTCCCAGTTCATTTCGCCGGAGGAATCCTGAACGTGGGCCCGTTGCGTGAAGTCGCCCGGAAGCACGGAATCATGCTCGTGGAGGATGCGGCTCATGCTCTGGGGGGTGAATGGAATCACGAGAAAGTCGGTTCTTCAGGAACAGCCATGTTTTCCTTTCATCCGATTAAGAACATCACAACAGGAGAGGGTGGAATGTTCGTGACAGATGATACCGCACTAGCAAACCGTATGCGCAGTCTGAAATTCCACGGCCTTGGAATGGATGCTTATGACAGGCAAACTCATGGAAGAGCTCCTCAGGCTCAAGTCATAGAACCGGGCTATAAGTTCAACCTCCCGGATATGCTTGCAGCTCTGGGGGTAAGTCAGCTGGAGCGGCTCGAGGAGATGAACGCCCGTCGTAAAGCTGTTTTTGATGCGTATTATGAAAAACTCAGCGGGATAGAAGAACTGATTCCGCTGGGGCTGCCTTCCTATTGTTTTAAACATGCTTATCATCTTTTTGCGGTGCGGCTGGATATTGACAAGGTTGGAATGTCCAGAGATGATTTTATGAAGGAACTGAAAGCACGCAATATCGGAAGCGGTCTGCATTTCCGCTGCGTCCATCTGCAGAAATACTATCGGGAGTCCATGGGATGCCGTCCGGGGATGCTTCCGGCTACAGAATGGAATTCAGACAGGCTTCTTTCTCTGCCGATGTTCCCGGACATGACAGAGAAAGACATTGATGATGTGGTATGGGCAATAAAGGATATTCTGAAAAAATAATTTTCAGAACGTCGTCCGAAGCTGGAGAAGAACAGGTAGATTAGAAAGAACAGAAAGAAATAGCATGTCAGATTTTAACATTCTGCGGGTCAACGAATGCAACCGTATGATTTATAATGCTGTCCGCGGACCCAAGAAGTGGTTCTTTTTCTGGGCTTGTGCTGTGCTTATGCTCTTTTTGAATCTTGGAACAGGCAGTATTATTTCCGGAGTCGAAAGCCAATGGCTGGTCATGGCTCAGGAAATCATCCGCTCCGGGGACTGGTTTCAGCCGACTGTGAACGGAGAAGTCGTGTCGGGCAGTCCTATGATCTGCAGCTGGTTTATTGCACTGATCTCGCTGTTTGCAGGGGAAATCAATCTGTTCACAGCAAGAATGCCCAGCGCATTGGCGGCCTTGCTGCTCCTGGGATGTACGACTGGTATTGCCAGGAATCTTTTCGGGGAGAAGACGGCATTTTTAAGCGGCTGGATCCTGATGACGTTTTATCCTTTCTGCATGCTGGGACGCACCGCCGGGCCTGAAATGGAAAATATGGCGTTTACTGCGGCTGCAGTGGCCTGGTATGTTTACTGCAGAAATCGAAGAACGTTGCTGGATTATTTTCTGTTCTGGGCAATTTGCTCTGTTGGTGCCCAGACCGGTGGTTTTTCTGTACTGATTGTACCTCCATGTCTGGTTTTTATGGATCTGCTGCTGAACAGCAAACTGAGGAGTCTCCTGGAATGGCGTTTTGTCGCAGGAACGTTTCTGGGGATTCTGGTGTATGGGCTTCCTTTCGTTTTGAGAATAATAACGGCGTGGAATGCTGGGACGGATTTATCATTATTTCTGGAGCAGATTTTGAGCGCCGTGCGAACTGCAGTCAACAGAGATCATACCTGGGGGATTTATCTGAAAAATGTCTGGCAGTCTTCCCTCCCGTGGATGGTGGTTTTTTGCATTGGCGCGGCAGGAGGTGTCTGCAGAATGTTTTCACACTGGAAAGCTGTGCCGCCGGATGAAAAATGGATCTTTTTCAGCGTACTGTTCCTTTGGATCCTGTTTCCAGCCTGTGGATTCGGAGAAGGAAATATCCTGCCTGCTGTGCCGTTTATGGCGGTGTACTGCGGATATTTTCTTGTGAATATTCCGGAACGTCCGGAAAAGGAAAAATGTACGTAGGTTCTGAGATGGTTTTTCAGAATTTTACTGGGGGCAGTACTGTTTGGAATGCTGCTTTGTCTGGCGGTTCCTTTTGTATTCCGCTTCTTCGCAGCAGACTGGTTCGGAGATGTGGTGGAGCTTCCTCTGTACGTGATTGGATGGTTTTATTTCGGAATTCCGCTTTATGCATTGTGCTTTATTGGCGGAACGGTTGTCTGGTACAGGAAAATGCGGAAGGGTAGAACGGCGCAGTTCGCAGAAAAATATCCTCAGCTGGATGTTTTGATTCCAGGTTATTTCTGCGTGCTTCTGATCGTATTTTAGATGGTGCTTCCTGCAATGAATTCAGATGCGCGGTTCCGTACCTTGGAACCTTTTTTGCGTTCCATTCAGGAGGGGACGGCCAAGTCCGGATGGCCTGTTCCGGCAGACCGTTTTGTTTTTGCAGGAGCGTGCGTGGAGGAGGCTTCCTTTTTCCTGGATCTGCCACCCGTGAATGTGTATGAAGTTCCTGTACAGGAAAGGAAAGGCCTATCCGGAGAACTCACCCCGGGAGGCAACCTGAATGGAGGCCTTGCAGAGATGAATGCATTTCGGGCCTTTTTGAAGGGCGCAAAGGAAAAAGGGGGCGTTGTAATTATGCGCTATTCTGTGTTAGGCAGACTGCCGGAGGATCTGCAGAGATATTTTGCGCCTCAAGGGTATCAGAAGCATTTTAACAGCCTTACAGATTACCGGCCGGAACATGTAAATGGAGTTGAAGGTCTTTATCTGGAGCCGCTGACTTTGCTGGAAGAAGCCTGTATGAAAAAGTTGTAGTCCGTTCCTGCAGGCGGGCATGAGAATGTCAGTACAGACCGGGAGCAGGAGGAACGCTTGCTCAGGATGCGGAAAAAACTGGATGAAAAAGTTCTGGTGAAAATCTTTTGGCCCGGAGAAAAATCTTCGGAAGACAGTATATTAATGAAAGAAAGCAAAAAGTGAATCGTTGTGATTCAAGGAAGGTCGGACGGATTAATGAAACAGCCTGAAGTTTCCATTGTAATTCCCGTGTACAATGAAGAGGCAAATCTGCCGGAATTGCTCCGCAGGACTTTGGCCGTATGCCATCAGATGAAACCGTCCTGCGAAATCATCCTGGTGGATGACGGAAGCGAGGACTCTTCCATGGAAATGATTCTTGCGGCGGCGGAAGAACATCCTGGAGAGATTGTTGGAGTTATTCTGTCTACGAATTTCGGCCAGCACGCTGCTGTAACGGCCGGACTGGAAGTTTCCCAGGGGAAATATGTCGTAACAATGGATGCTGATCTGCAGAATCCGCCGGAGGAAATCCCGAAACTGGTGGAAAAGCTGGAGGAAGGATACGATGTGGTCGGAACGATCCGCGAGAACCGACAGGATACGTTTTTCAGAAAAACAGCTTCCAGAATGGTTAATTTCATGGTCAGGAAGCTCTGCCGGGGAAGAACAATGTCTGATTACGGATGTATGCTTCGCGGGTATGCACGGCCTGTTGTAAACGCTGTGCTCCAGTGCAAGGAGCAGGGAAAATTTATTCCGATGCTGGCGATGTCCTATGGACGGCGTGTTACGGAAATCCCTGTAAAACATGCGGAACGCAGTGCAGGTACATCCAAGTACAATTGCTGGAAACTGATAGCGCTCCAGTATGATCTGCTTACAGGAACATCCACATTCCCGCTGCGGATGCTGACCTTTTTAGGATTCGTGATTGCCTTGTTCGGAATTCTTTTCGGCATTGTGATTTTCATCCTGTCCCAGGTGGATAAGGATTGGGGGGCTGAAGGTGTTTTTGCACTGTTCGCCATCGTGATTATCCTGATGGGCGGACAATTCGCAGGAATGGGACTTCTGGGCGAATACATTGGAAAAATACATTTGAATGCTCGGGGAAGACCTCAGTATTTTATCGAAAAAATCGCGGGACGTGTACCGGATCCTGAAAAATCCAGGAAATAAATGGGAAATTAAATTATCAACGAAAGGACTCTTTTTATGAAGGCTGTGGTTCTGGCTTACCATAATATCGGTTGTGTCGGTATAGAGGAACTTTTGAATGCAGGTTTTGAGATTCAATAGGTTTTTACTCATAAGGACAATCCCAATGAAAATATCTGGTTCCGTTCGGTGGCGGAATTGGCGGCAGAAAAGGCAATTCCAGTCTTTTCTCCGGAGGATATCAATCATCCGCTCTGGGTCTCCAAACTTAAAGCCATGGCTCCAGATATTCTGTTTTCTTTTTATTACCGCAACATGATTTCCGAAGAGATCCTTTCCATTCCTGCGCACGGCTGTATAAACCTTCATGGATCGCTTCTTCCGGAGTATCGCGGACGGGTTCCGCTGAACTGGGCTGTGATTAACGGCGAAAAGAAAACCGGAGTTACCCTCCATTACATGACCCGTAAAGCGGATGCCGGAGATATTATCGGTCAGGAAGCCTTTGAAATAACAGATTCGGATACTGCGAAGACCGTCCATTTGAAAGCCGCAGAACATGCCCGCAGTCTGCTCCGGAAAATGCTGCCGCTGATCGCAGAAGGAAAAGCTCCACGGATCCCTCAGGATGAGTCCAAAGCAACTTATTACCATGGAAGAAAGCCGGAGGATGGTTTGATTCATTGGGAGCAGACAGCTGAACAGGTGCGCAATCTGGTTCGCGGTGTTACAAAACCTTATCCGGGAGCGTTTAGTTATCTTGCCTCCAGGAAGTATATTTTCTGGGATGTGTCTGTCAGCACGGATCCCGTGCCGGAAAACGCAAAGCCCGGACAGATCCTTGGAACATGTCCGCTGGTGATTGCCTGCGGAAAAGGGGCCGTGAAAGTGAACACTGCTCAGCAGGAGGGCGGTCTGTTCTGTTCCGGCGAGCAGCTTGCAAAGGATTGCCGTTTCGTCGAAAAAATGCAGTTTACCTGTTTTGAACGCGGAAATGCTGTCCGCCGCAAGAAAAGCGTGCTGATCCTGGGCGTGAACGGGTTTATTGGAAGTGCAATCAGCGAAAGACTTCTTGCCGACGGACACTACGAGGTGTACGGCATGGATTTGCGGAGCAGCTATATCGAAAATCTTCTGGAACATCCGGATTTTCATTTCTTTGAGGGCGATGTTCAGATCAATCACGAATGGATTGAGTATCATGTGCGCAAATGTGATATTGTCCTGCCGCTGGTGGCCATTGCCACGCCGATTGAGTATACACGGAATCCTCTGCGCGTATTTGAACTGGATTTTGAGGAAAACCTGAAAATTGTGCGTTACTGTTTCAAATACAATAAACGCATTATTTTCCCGTCTACGTCTGAGGTTTATGCTATGTGTGATGACGAGAACTTCGATGAAGACAACTCCCGTCTGATTCTGGGCCCCATCCGCATGCAGCGCTGGATTTATTCCTGTTCCAAGCAGATGCTGGACCGTGTGATCTGGGCCTATGGAACCAAAGGCCTTCAGTTTACACTGTTCCGCCCGTTTAACTGGATGGGCCCGAAACTTGACACTCTGAATTCTGCACGAATCGGCAGTTCCCGTGCTATTACGCAGCTGATTCTGAACCTGGTGGAGGGGAATCCTATTCAGCTTATTGACGGAGGCAACCAGAAGAGATGCTTTACTCATGTAACAGACGGCATTGAGTGTCTTTTCAGAATCATTGAAAACAAGGACAATTTGTGCGACGGAAAAATCATCAATATCGGTTGTCCGGACAATGAAGCAAGCATTAAGGAGCTTGCGCACATTCTGGTGGATAAATTCAACAAACATCCGCTCCGTTCCAAGTTCCCGCCATTCGCCGGATACAAGGAAGTAGAAAGCGGTGCCTTTTACGGCGAAGGTTATCAGGACTGCCAGCATCGCAAGCCCAGTATTAAGAATGCCTGGAAATACTGCCATTGGAAACCTGTGGTGGGCCTGGAAGAATCCATTGAAAAAACATTGGACTTTTTCCTGCATCAGGCGATTGAGTCCGGAGATTTTGATTTAAAATAACCGGGAGGAAAAAGACTGTCGGAAGGGAAAGGTTTCTGTCTTTCTCTTCCAGTCCGTCTTTGGATATTGGATTGTTGAAGCCAGAGGAAAAAAGGCAAAGGAGTATTTTCATGAATGTAGGCTTGCGTGTGGATGTGGATACTTTTCGCGGAACCCGTTATGGTGTTCCGCGTCTTCTGCGCATCCTGAAAAAGCATGGCATTAAGGCGGCCTTTTTCTTTTCTGCAGGACCGGATAATATGGGGCGTCATTTATGGCGTCTTTTAAAGCCGGCGTTTCTCTGGAAAATGCTGCGGACGGATGCCGTGGGCCTGTATGGCCTCGATATTCTGCTGATGGGCACAATGTGGCCGGGACCGGGCATCGGGAAAAGAAATGAACAGGTGTTCCGGGATACTGCAGCAGACGGACATGAAATCGGAGTTCATGCGTGGGACCATCAATACTGGCAATCCCATGTGGACCGCATGACTCCGGAAGAAATCTACCTGCATATTCTGAAAGCATTTCAGGAAATTGAAAGGATTACGGGAAAAGCTCCGGTTTGTTCGGCGGTTCCTGGATGGAAATGTGTGGAGTCGACTTTGCTGGTCAAAGAGCGTTTCCCGTCGTTCCGCTATAACAGCGACTGCCGTGGACGTTCTATTTTTATGCCGGTGGTGAACGGATCCAGACTGCATACTCCTCAGATTCCATTGAATCTGCCGACTTATGATGAACTGCTGGGAAGAAATGGCGTTACCCGCGAAAATTACAATGAAATGCTGTTGAAAAATATGAATCCCGGGTGTATGAATGTCCTGACAATTCATGCAGAGGTGGAAGGTGGTAAATGCGCGGAAATGTTTGAGGATTTTCTGAATATGGCTGAATCTCAGGGAATCCGCTTTGTGGCTCCGGGAGACTTGCTGCCCGGAGATTTGCAGAGCCTGCCGGATGATACTATCTGCAAAGGCGAAATTCCGGGCAGGGAAGGCTGGGTTGCAATTCAGTCGTCTGCACTGGCCGAAACAGCCTGCCGTGCGTAACTTCAAGCGGGAAAAATGAAATAAATAAGAGAAAGGATAAGAGCAGATGGAACTGAAGAAACAGATCCTGCGGCTTCTTGCCGAAGACGGCAGAATGTCAGCTCGCGATATGGCCGAAAGGCTGGACTCAGACGAAAAAACAATTGCGGATATGATCGAACAGCTTGAACGGGACAAAGTTATTTTCGGATACTGTGCCATGTTTGATGAAACAGAACTGCCTGAAAATGCCGTAAAAGCTATTATTGAAGTAAAAATCCGTCCGGAGCGAGATGGCGGCTTTGACAAAATAGCCCGCAGACTGAGCCGTTTCCCGCAGGTTTCATCTCTATACCTGATGTCCGGAGGATTTGACCTGATGGTGGAAGTAAAAGGACGTAATCTGAATGAGGTGGCCATGTTTGTTTCC
Source organism: uncultured bacterium (assembly GCA_949290385.1). Classification (GTDB taxonomy): domain Bacteria; phylum Verrucomicrobiota; class Lentisphaeria; order Victivallales; family UBA1829; genus CASERY01. Next base: position 10,788 of record CASERY010000057.1, read on the forward strand.
AGCAAACTTGCAACCATCGACGGAGTCCTTTCCACTGCCACCCATTTTTTGCTGAAAAAATATAAAGAAGCAGGAAAACTGCTGCAGGAGGAAGAACCTCATGAACGACTCCAAGTCACTCCGTAAACATATTGCTCCCCATATTGCTGAACTGCCCAAGAGCGGGATTCGCGATTTTTTTGAACTGGTCAATACCATGGATGATGTGATTTCCCTGGGAATTGGCGAACCGGATTTTGTAACCCCATGGACAATCCGGGAAGCGGCTATTTATTCGATTGAGAAGGGCCGGACTTCGTATACGTCGAATCTGGGGACCATGTCATTGCGCAAGGCAATCTGTGATTATGTGAACCGGGAATATCATATATCTTATTGTCCGAAAAACGAATGCATTGTATGTGTAGGTGTCAGTGAAGCATTTGATCTGGCAATACGAGCCATTACCAGTCCCGGAGATGAAATTATCTACCATGAACCCTGTTATGTGTCGTATGCGGCAGAGATCCGGATGTCTCATGGCGTCCCTGTACCGGTGAGTACTTACGAGAAAAATCATTTTGCACTGGATCCTGAAGATCTTGAGCGGGCTGTTACTCCGAAAACCAAGGCGATTATTCTGAATTTCCCATGCAACCCAACAGGGGCGACTCTGACCATGGAACAGACCGAGCGCATTGCAGAGATTGCCCGGAAACATGATTTGCTGGTCCTGGCAGATCATATTTATTCAGAACTTACCTATGGAGAGAAAACTCCATCTATTGCCAGTCTTCCGGGCATGAAGGAACGAACCATTTTTCTGCATGGATTTTCCAAGGCGTTTGCCATGACCGGATTCCGTATCGGATACGCATGCGGGCCTGCGGATGTGATTGATGCCATGATGAAAGTACATCAGTATTCAATGCTCTGTGCTTCTATTACAGCACAGGATGCTGCAGAAGAAGCTCTCCGGAATGGTGAAAATGCCATGCTTGCCATGAAAAATGAATATGCCAATCGTAGGAATGTCATTGTAAGCCGTCTGAATGGCATGGGACTTCCCTGTCTGAAGCCGGAAGGATCCTTCTATGTATTTCCGAATATTACTTCCACCGGAATGAGTTCCAAGGATTTTGCAGTGAATTTGCTGAACCGCAAGAAAGTAGCTGTGGTTCCTGGATCAGCTTTCGGTACCTGCGGAGAAGGATATGTGCGCTGTTCCTATGCCACATCTCTGGAAGGAATCCGTACTGCTATGGACCGCATGGAGGAATTCGTGAAGGAAGTTCGCGGAGAAAAATAATCCTTCCCTGAAGGACCTGCATGATTGTAGTGTTCAATGCGTGACATCAGTAGTTGCTGTGATATCGACCGGGTCTGGAGCACTCGTTGTTCCAGACCCGTTTTTTTCTGCATCAAAAAGAAGATCCAGAAAGAATCATAGTGTTACTACCATACAGCCCTGGAAGGGAAGAGATCCTTATGCTTGAGAAGAGACTAGGTTGTTAAGATTTGAAGTCTGTCGGGAGAATTTCTGAACCTGGGCAGGATATGTTAATTCGGAGGAAGAATCCATAGCAATGGAATGAATAAGCTTTATAACTGCACGGCGGGGAAGGTCTTCCGAGACTGCAAAGAAGGCCTTTGAAAGAAATTCTTTCTGGACAGAAGCGGCAGAAATATTTGAAATAAGTCATTTCCTGATACTTGAAAACCATGAAATTCAGTGCTATATATAAAAGAATAAACAAATGAAATGTTGAAATCAGTCCCTGCATGATCCATGCAGTTTAAAAAAACGGAGAAGAAATGAACATTTTGAATGGATTTCTCGTAGCAGTTGTTATTCTTGTAGCCATTGTCCTGATTGTCCTGATTTTGATGCAGCCCTCAAAAGGAGGAGGCCTAGGCTCTGCATTCGGCGGCATGGGCGAAAGTGTCTTCGGCGCACAGGTTATGAGCCATCTTTCAAAGATGACAGTTGTCCTGATTGCAGCATTTTTTGTTCTGACGCTTGTTCTGGCAATCATTGGTTCCCACCTGAAGAGCAACGACTAGACCGCCGTGAATAAAATTGCAGAAATGGCAGAAAGCATGGATGTTGAAGCTTCTGTGACAGAAGTATCAGAAGTGCCTGCAGCTCCAGCTGAAAATGCAGAAGCTCCTGCACCGGCGTCGGGCACCAATTAAGACTGATTTGACTTTTGTGGAAATGAGACAGATCTGAACCAGTTCAGATCTGTCTTTTTTTTGACGGAAATAAAATTCTATTTTTTAGGGGTTTTGGGGATAGACTTTCGGTAAAAAGAAAAGAAATTTTCAAAAAAATCTGTATTTTACTCTTTTTTCTTGAAAATACTGCTTGAAAGTGCAGATGAAAGATTGTATTGTGGTCCCCATAGTGTCATTCATCTGATATGAGTGAAAAGTGATTTCCGAATTTGAAATCTGCTGATTTTCATGCGGGTGATAACGCCGGAAAGAAAAAAATAGCTTCTGAATGAAATGTTCAGAAGTCCTTTTTCTGTTTCTATGGAGGATGGGAGCAGAAACGCGCCGGCAGAGCCGGAAGGCTTGATCCTGATAAGCGGCAGATCTGTGTTTTTTCGCGTTCCACCGCGGAAAATGCTGAAGTGAAAGCAGATTCTGAATCACGAAAACGTCGAATGTGGGAGCAAATAAGAAGAAAAATGGCATCTCAAGATTTAGTTCTTTGTCTTGATATTGGAGGCGACAGTATCAAAGCTGCGGAATTTTCATTTCCGCCTGAAAATACACCAGTTCTCGAGAAATTCGCCTATGTGGAGTTCGCGGCAAACAAAGCCAAAAATGAAGCCGCAGACGCAATGGTCACCGCTTTGATCAATATGATCAAAACTGAAAACTTCCAATAGAAAAATGTTCATGTTTCCATTTCCGGGCAGAATGCATTCATTCCGTTTATTAAAGTCCCGGCCATGACAAAAAACAAGGACAAAATTGCCAGCCTGGTCGCCTTCGAGGCTCAGCAGAGAATTCCCTATCCCATGGATGAGGTTTCCTGGGATTATCAGTTGTTGGAAAGCGAAACTCCCGGACCGGAAGTGGATGCACTGCTTGTCAGCGTGAAAAATGAGGAAATTGCCCGGATTACTGCTCCACTTGTCAGACTGGGTAAAACCGTCAAAATCGTTGAAGTGGCACCGACTGCCTGTTTCAATGCTGCAAAAGCCAACGGAGTCGGAGAAACTCAGTGTGAAATGATTCTGAATATAGGCGGAAAAAGTTCCACTCTGATTTTCCTGGATGGAAACCGTTTTTATGTGCGTGCCATTCCCATCGCGGGCAGTACGATTACACAGCAGATTATGAAGGAATTCGGCGTAGGGTTTGAAGAGGCTGAAGAAATGAAGCGCCGCTATGCCTATGTGCCTATGGGAGCTGAAAGTCCTGAAAGCGGAGCTCCTGAGACGATTGCAAAAATTGTCCGCAATATTATGTCCCGTCTGTATGGAGAAATTGTCCGTTCCATCAATGTTTATCGTTCGACCCAGAACGGAAATATTCCACAGAAGATGTATCTGGCCGGCGGCAGTTCGATTATTCCTTATACGCCGAGCTTCTTTGCGGAAAAGATGAAAATTCCGGTAGAATATTTTAACGCATTCCAGGTGGTTGCAATTGGCCCGGAGGTGGATCAGGATAAGCTGACTGCCATTGCTCATCTGTTCCCCGAAGATATCGGCCTGGCATTGCGCAAAATCGGAACATGCCCCATTGAAATTACGCTGGTGCCCGAGTATGTCAAAAAGCAGATGGCATTTACGGCAAAGTATCCATATTTTTATGCTGCAGCAGCTTCCCTGCTGATCTATCTCGGACTGAGCTTCTGGGCATTCAATACACAGCTGACCGAGATCAATGAGAAGCGGGATGTTTTCCAGAAATATGTGGATAAGAAGCAGGCAGTCGTAAAAACGGTGGAAGACGCACAGTCTGAGCTGAATTCCGAAGAAAAGAAAATGAAAACCGCTACAGGACTCCTGGGAGTGCGCAACAACTGGATTAATCTTTTGAACGTGCTTCAGGATGCTCTTCCTTCCAATATGTGGTTTTCCAGTTTATCCGTTTCAGTGGCACCTTCTGTGCAATAGTCTCAGTCTGAATCTGCTGCGGGATCCTCGATGGGCGGTATGCTTTTCGGAATGATGGGCGGCGGAGCAAACGATCCTGACAGAATGATGCTAGGCGGAGGCCGTACATCCAGCGGTCCGCGTTCTGCACTTCGCCAGGATGATGCGCTGGTTCAGGAGAAGGTATGGCTGAATATCCGTGGACATGTGGTGAACAACACTCCGGGTAAAAATAATTCAGAAGTATGTCTTGCCGCCATAGAGGGAATGCTGGATAAATTGATTCGTCCGGGTTCCATCTTTGTTCTGTCTCAGCGGAACAATCCGCTGCAGCGCCTGTATGAATCAACGGATCCGGATACGACCATCACCAGTTTTGAATTATCGCTGGAGATGAATTCTCCGATTAACGTAGTATCTAGAAGAAAGAGATGAGCGGATTGAAAAATGGCTGACTTTATCAAGAAAAACCTTGTACTTGTGATTGTACTGGCAGTTACTTTCATTGCTGCGGTAGTTTTGATTGTTTTGACTCTGTCCACTCATTTCAAAGTGCAGGAGTCCATACAGAATATCAATGACAACAATGAGCTGGTAAAAAATAGAATTGATAAAACCTATCCGAATCCGGTAGATGAAAGTGCAGAACTGATTTTAAAGGATGCTGCTGAAATTCATGAAAAAGCCGGAGACCTTCAGAAGACTTTCGGCAAACTCTATAATAAGATGTTTGTTGATTTCGTGAAAAAAATGAACGAAATGCAGCTTACAGGTCCTGAAGTGGATGCGGAAAACGCAGCATTTGCAGCTGAAAATGAGGGGAAAAAGGGATCCCGTAAAAAAGCAGATCAAATCAGTGTGGCAAATCCCCAGCTTCATTTTACACCGGAAGAGCTGACGGACGAATTTCAGAGTATCTATAAGAAGTATCAGGCAGAGGCAAAAAAGAATGCGCCGAAGGAATCCCGTGGTCGGAGAACTGAAAGCAGTGCTGCTGCAGAAGATCTTCTTGAAGAAGCTGCATCACGGGAAATTTTTGCGGAATTCAGAAAAGCCGTTATCAGTGCGCCGAAAGCCATTGCTAAAGATGAAGAAAAAGCTTAGACCTATGAAAAGAATGCCGCTGTAAAATTTGATACCGCATTTGCAGAGTTCCGCCAGGCGGTGCGTCCGTTGACTTTGGAACCAATGACAGATGCCGCTGCAGAAGCTATTCTGATGCAGGCTATGGGACTGCCTCGGACTATGGTTCCCCGGGACTGTCTGGTTTATATGACAAAGATGTTTGACAATATGGCCAGCAACAATACCATTCCCGGAGCGAATGCCTATTCCGCGAAAGATAAGGTAAAAGCATTTACCTATGATCCGATGGGACAGCCACCTCCGCCGGAAGATATCAAATCAATTTTCCGTCGCTTCCAGATGATGGAAGATTTGTTTATGCGGCTGAATCATGCAGGTATTATTTCCTTGACAGATGTGGATTATACGGAATCCGGACTGAATGGAGAAACTCTTTCCGGCGGTCAGTATTTGAAGTATAAATTCACAATTACTGTGGAAGCCAAGCTTGATCAGGTTCGAAATCTGCTGAATGAACTGCAGACGGCCTTTGAAGACAACCGTGTTTACATTGTGTCTGAGATGGAATTTACCCGTGTGGACTCTGGAGAAGTCAAAGGCGTTGATTTCGGCGGTTCTTCCGCAGCTGGAAGAAGAGGTTCTGTTCGCGGAGGTCCGAATTTGCCCGGAGGTAGCAACGATCCTGATGCAATCATGCGGGGGGGCAGAACTAGTACACCCGGTATGCCGAAACTTCCTGGAATGACTAGGAACTACCAGAACAATAGCGGGTATCCAGGGATGCCCGAAGAGGAAATTGATTATTCATTGGATCCCAATTACGGTCAGGCCGAGGTTGGGTTGAGCGAAGTTGTTTCTGTGAGAATCACGATTGAATATCTGATTTTCATTGGCGATGAAATTAAAGGAAAAAAACGTTAAGGAAGGGTTGAAAAAGAATGTCTCTTGGGAAATTTAGCAAGAATCATTATGAAAAAATCATTTTGGTTTTTCTTTTGATTATTTTCGCAATCCTTCTGGTCTGGCAGGTATCTGTAACACAGGAGGCTCAAAACAAGCGAGTTGATAAAATTGTTAACCGCAAGGATGGAGGATCCAATTATCGAAGTCCATATGACTTCAACAGCGCTGAATTTGATTTGAATGCCATCTTCTCAAAAGATCTGGCTTGGCAGCGTCATGAGAAGTCTGACAGCCTGGATTCTCTGAGAACAGATCTGCTGGTTGGCTATTAGCTTGCCCGCTGTGTTTACTGCAACAAACTAATTCCAGCTGCTTCTTATCCAAAAAAAGGGATGACCGAGAATGGGAAGTGCCCTATGTGCGGAAAGGAACTTGTTCCGAAAAGATACGATGATGTCGATCCGGACGACCGCAACGCAAATGGAATTCCTGATATTACCGAACTTCAGATGGGCTTTGACCTGAATGATCCTTACGCTGTTGAGACGGATACAGACGGTGATGGATTTACATTCCGTGAGGAGTTCCTGGCTGGAACTAAATGGGATGATGCCGAAAGCCATCCTCCGCTGGCTGCCAAGCTGAGTGTTTACCAGGTAGCCAAGACCAAGGTGAATGGTCTCTTGCTGAAACGGATTAACTATCCCAGCGAGACTGCCTAGAATCAGAATGATTATGAATTCTCCTTCAGATGTGTTTATGAAAACAGGACCAGAACACAGTTTGTAAAGATAAATGAAACATTCAAACTGAATGATAAAGACGAGAATACGTACAAAGTGATTTCTGTGAAGAAACCGAATTCTAAGAATTATGATGTTCTTCAGAATGAAGCAGTGGTTACAATTTGCAGAAATGACGACTACGACAATCTTCTGAGTGCGCAGGTTGACAAGCCGATTGATGATCCGAAGGAAACGGTCATATTTTATAATTCCATTACCAACTACTTTGAATCCCATCTGAATGGTTCCGAATTTGAAATCGGTAACAATACAATGGGTAGAGAAACCTTCAGAATCATCGCTGTGGATCCAGTTGAATCTACAGCCACCGTGGAGGGCGTTGATGCTCCCAGCATGGGCGACAATAAAACTTTTGTTATTCAGAAGTCTTCTATTCAGGAAGAAGACAATGGGTATGGCGGTGGATATGGCGGATATCCTATGGGAGGAAATTACAGAGGAACTTCCAATGGAATCCCGCCTCATCTAAGATAATAGCATGTACATAAAGTTAATAGGAACATAAATTTTTCAACATAGTCATAAGGAAGAAACAATGAAGAGTAATTTCACACATTTTCTTCAGCAGTCGTTCCAGGCATTGATGCCGGTGGTTACTGCGGTATGTCTTTCCGTCAGTGCGGATATGGCAGCCCAGGATGGCACTGGAACGGATTCCGCTCCGAATCAGGCGAATACTCAGTCAGTAGATGCTGTATCTGGCGCAGAATCCGGAGTGCCGGTGGACGCTGTTCCGGAGGAAACCCCTAAAACATTATCCCCTGCGGAACAACTGGGAAAAGAAGTTGAAGCCATGCGCACAAAAGAATGCGAGGCGGTTATGAACAAAGCCGCGCTTGCGGCCCAACGTTCTTCTGAAATGAATTATGCGGAAGCCTTGAAACTTTATATGGAAGCAATTTCAGAACTGGATAAACAGCCCTCTACAAGCTATACCAGACAGCTGATGGCGCGTATTCAGTCTGCGAAGAAGGTCTGCTAGAGAAATTATGCTACTCAGATCCTTGACAATTTGCTTGAAACGCATTTGAAAAAGATTCGCAAGAGCACTACCAACGGTATTCCACAGGAGTCTGTAGATCTTGCAAATGACATGATGAATAAGCTGTATGAAGTTCTGGGCGTGTATTATCTTGGTATTGTTCCTGGTGAATATGTGAATCAGATGGATCTGGACTAGGAAGTTGCTAAGGATTCCGCTTTTTATGATACCGTTGTACAGTATCAGACAGAGTTGAACAATATTCTTAAGGCTGCAGATTTCCAGTCCCAGACCACGCTTGATGCAGTAGATCCTGGCCGGCATGACCGTCAGAAATCCGTGAACGTGCTTCTAGCTAAGGGAATCCAGTACTATCGGCATGGTGATTACGGAAAGGCCCGTGATACTTTTGAACAGGTTGTCATTCAGGATCCCTTGAATCTGGAGGTGAACGCCTGGCTGAACCGTGTATACATGAAAATGGATTTTGTTGGCGAGCAGAGAACCTTTAATGATCTGCTGAGGCTTGATCTTGAAAATGAGTGGGCCTATGTGACTCCGGGCTAGTAGGATCAGCGTATTGTTCCTACACGGGTTAATGTGATTTCCGACAGTGAGAATGCAAGTTTGCACGAGAAACTTGAAAAAATCTACATGGATGTTGATTTTGAAGATTCAGATATCAGCTCTGTCGTAAACTATTTGAAGGCTAAAAGTTCTGAGCTTGATCCGAATAAGGAAGGTGTGAATTTTGTTGTAAAGATTCCGAATGAAGCTCAGGAATCCATTTCAGTAACGCTGAATCTGACAAACTGTCCTCTTTCTGAAATTCTCCATTATCTTTGCAAAACAACCGGTTTGCAGTATCGTATTGCAGACAAGACTGTTCTCATCGGAACCCATGACCTGGATGATATTGAAACACGCTTTATTAAAGTGCGTTCTTATCTGATTGCAAGAATTGCTGTGTCTGAAGGTGGCGATGAAGAGGGTGGTGGCGGAGCTCCTGGTATGCGCTCAACAGATCCTGATGGTGGAAGCTCCAGATCTTCTGGTAACAGAAATAATCGCCGTCGTGGCATCATTGGAGATCAAGATGACAGCGGAGGAGGCGATGATTTCTCCGTGGAAGATGCTTTTGGAGATCTTGACCTTGAAGATATCTTTGACGAGATGGAAATAAGGGATATTATGACTGTAACTCCTGAAATGTTGAGAACATATTTCGAAGATCGCGGAGTTTCCTTCAGTGCCGAGGGCGCAGCTATTGCTTATGATTCAAGATCCGGCAAGCTCACAGTGACCAATACCACTGAAAATCTTCGCAAACTTGAAACTTTGATTCGTGAACTGGATCTCGAAAATCCGCAGGTCCTTGTTGAATGTAAGATGATGGAAGTAGGTGTGGAGGATCTGGAATCTTTCGGTTTTGACTGGGCGTTAACACATCAAAATGTTAATAATAATTGGACATTCAACTTGAATACGACACTTGGTTCAAGTGCGGACTCCCTTATTAATAATATGAATATCCTTCCGAATTTCGGATAGGATGGAGCATGGAATTTATCTTTCAGCCTGTCTGCAATTGATCAGATTGGCCGTAATGAGATTCTTGCTGCTCCACGAGTGATTGCTCCCAGCGGAATGAATGCTACCATTCAAATTGTGCGTGCAGAATATTTCCCGGATGACTGGGATGAGCCGGAAGTGGAAACAGACGATGGCGGTTTGAGCATTACACCTCCTTATCCGAATTTTGATGAAGAGACTAATGTTGGTATTATTTTGAACGTGACACCGAGTGTCAGTCCGAATAACTATACCATTAAACTGGATCTTTATCCGAGCATTACCGAGCTGACAGGCTGGAGTAATTTCCCGTATGAAATGATTATTGTCAGAATGGATGATACCAGTGCGCTTGATAATTTAATTAACAGCGGAACTCTTTACAGATATAATATGAAAATGCCTGAATTGTCGCGCCGTGAGATTGAAGCAAAAGTCAAAGTTTACGATGGGCAGAATGTTCTTGTTGGCGGTCTTCTTAGCGAGACAAAAATTGTGTCTGAAAATCAGATCCCATTCTTTGGCGATCTTCCTCTCATTGGAAGGCTGTTCAAATTCACAGAGAATAGCGCAGAGCAGGAAAATCTGCTGATTTCCGTAACACCCCGACTTGTTTCCGGTGATGGACTTCCAGTGCGTGGAAATGCACTGAATGGTTTGCCGGAATTCCGCAGATAAGGTTGCGGGAGGTTTTCTATGAAAAACAGTAAAATTACAGATATTATGGAGGCAGCAATGCATAATCTCCCCCGCCAAAACTTTTTACAGACAGCTTTGATGTCATTCCTGATTCTGGGTGCGGCATATGGAGATGCCATTGCTCAGGATCAGACTGACAATGTTACTACAAGGCAGATTCAGACGGAGTCTCCTGTGGAAGACTCTGTTGTGGAAGCTGCGAGCCGTCAGGCTATTGCCCGTCAGAGTGCTCAGGATATTGCCAAAGATGCGGCTATTGCAGCTGCGGACTACTTTGCACAGGGAGAGTTTTAGAAGTCTGCTGCGAAGTACCTGGAAGCCATTAATACACTGTCAGATGCTGATCCTGCAGTGGTGGCTCCGGATTACGTAGCGTCTCAGATTGAACTGGCAAAAAAGAATTTGGCCAATGTCTACTACTGCTGGAGTCAGTCTCTTTTCCTTCAGGCAGAAAAATCTGCTAATATTGGTTCTTACGATGATGCTATTGATAAATGCCAGAAGGCCATGGAAATTTATCCGCCTTCCAAGCCTCAGATGGAAGAAGCCATTGATCGTTATACAAAAATGAAAGAGGCGGCAGCATTCAGAACTGAAACTTCGTACAGCCGAATTGATCCGGATGCTGAAGGCCGTGCATACAGAACCAGCATTCTGCTTGAGCAGGGACGAGTCCTGTACAAGAGCGGACGCTATGACCGAGCACTTGATAAATTCGTAGAAGTGCTTTCTTATGATCCTTACAACCAGACTGCAATTGATTTTCAGCGTAAAATTTATTTGAAACTGAAAGATCTTGGAGAAATGCGCAGAGAAACTGCTTCTTTTGAGCGGTTGGCTGAAATTGCATGGGTTGGAGTTCGTCCAATTTCTCTTGCAGAAGGTGAAGGTGGTGATGATATTACTGTTATGATCACAAAGATCGACTCTACTAAAGATATTCAGAAAAAACTTACGGATATCCAGCTGGATCATCTTTCGTTCAGCCAGGAGCCGATTGACAGTGTCATTAGTACGTTGAGAAGAATCAGCCGTGATAATGATACACAGGATCATCAAGGAGTCAACTTCGTCCTTCGGTTCAGCACTCCGGATTATCAGGGTATGTATGGTGTTGTGCCTGATCCTGCAGTTACCGGACGCGGACAAGGCGGACCTATGAGACCAACAGATCCGGATGCCATTTACAATGCTACTCATGGTGGTGGCGGGGTCAATCCTGCAGATCCCATGGCTCGCTTCCGTCAGCCTGCCGCCCGACCGTCAACTCCATCTGCTCCTGCACGAAGATCTACAGATCCGGATGCTATTTATGATGCTAGTCATGGGGGTGGCGGAAGACCTAATCCTGCAGATCCCATGGCTCGTTTTCGTAATAATGGTGGGATGCCGGGTGGGATGCCGGGTGGATTCACTGGAGAGGATATGGAAGTAAATCCATAGGAAGATTTCCTGATTACAGTGGATTTGGACAATATCAGTCTGGGGGATGCTATTGACAGCATTTGTCGTTCTGCAAATCTTCAGTACCGCATTGAAGAAAATGCAGTAGTAATCGCTGCTCCAGATGTTCCTATGGATGATTTTGATACCGTTATTTATCCGATTGAAGAAGAAATGCTGGGTATGCTTGATGGAGATTATTCAAAAGAATCCATTGAGACCTATTTCATGGATAGGGGAATTCCTTTCCCTGAAGGAGCTAAATGCGTTTATGATCCTGCAATCAGCCGTCTGATTGTTACAAATACTCCCTAGAATCTGGATAAGATTGCCGAGATCATTAATGAAATGAACGTTATGGATCCATCGGTTCTTGTGAACGTGAGATTCGTTGAGGTCGATGCAAGTGATCTTTAGGAATTAGGTTTTGAATATACGTTTTCCAGACAGACAGGAGGAACGGAAGGTTCTGGATCATCTGTAACATTTGGTCCGAACTCTCAGCTCGTTAGAAATATTGAGTATAACTATTCTGATTTCGGACTGACTTCTGCAGAGAATGATGTCATGGTGGAATGGGGCCATACGGATCCAAAGAGAGGATATGAATACAATGCCAAACTCCATGCATTGGATATGGCTGATTCCACAGAGGTCCTTTCTACGCCGCGAGTGACAACAATGAACGGACAGCAGGCGACTATTCGCATGGTGACAGAAAAGTACTATCCGGATGATTGGAGCGATCCTGAAGTGGAGATTCTCACTCAGGATAATGAGTCATGGCTGGTTTTTACGGCTTCAACGCCTGAATATGATGATGTTTCTACGGAAGGTATGATTTTTACCATCAGACCTTTTGTTGATGAAAATTTCTATATTACAATGGCTATTAATCCTGTGCTGAAAACCTTCCTTGGATGGACTGATTATTCTTATTCTATCCCACTGGTTGCAGGAAATGACGTTATTTACTTCGAGAATACTTTGATTCAGAAGATTATGGAGGTGAAAGGTCTGGAAACTGTTGTAACAACTTATGATGGTCAGACCGTTGTTCTCGGCGGAATTGTCAAAGATGATATCGTCGAAGTAGATGACCAGTATCCTATTTTAGGCGATCTGCCGCTTGTTGGACGTTTATTCCAGAGCAAGGGTCGTAGAGACCAGAAAGTCAATATGCTGATCTTTGTAACGAATACATTGGTAAATCCGGATGGTACTCCGCTTCGTGAAAATGAAGCTCGCGGTATTCCTGTTATTCGTTGAAATAATTATTCAGTCATTGAATCGATGCCCGTTCCTCTGAAAGGGGAACGGGTTTTTTTATCTGTTCAATGTCAAAAATTATTTCTATATCAGGAGATTGCAGTTGAATATGAATAGATTCAGATTTAAAATGAGAAATGAATCTATGAAAAATTCCTGTATTATTTTCTGTCCTGAATTCTTTTTTCAACTTGCTGAAGGTATAAAAATTTCTTCGGAGATTTTGGATTTGTACATGAGATTTTCTTTTGTACAGGTAGCAGACAAATACAGAGGGATTTTACAGAAAATTTGAATAACGTATGTGTTCTTCTCTTTATGTTTTAGAGATATTTTTGAGAGGCATGGCTTTTACTTATGCAGGAATTACTATAACCCTCAACAGAGACAGGAATGAGTATTTTTTGAATTGTTTGCATGGAG
>CASERY010000058.1 GCA_949290385.1 uncultured bacterium
GTTATCTGGAAAGCAAAGAATACATCAGACTTTTTCGTGACGGCAGCGAATTGCATTAATCGGAGGCTTATTCCCGCGTTCACTCCGTCCTCCGGACGGTTCCGGCGCTTCCGGATCGCCTTTCCTTGAAAGCCGATCCTACAGCGTCGGTCAATTTGATTTATGATTCAGAAATTCTGATTTGCAATCAGAATTTTCCATGCTATCTTACTCTTATTGACAGTCAATATGATGCATTGTTGCATCATATTGACTGTCAATTTATTAACATGGAGAAAAGTGTCACCTGTTTTTTACTGAAAAACAGAACCATTTATTCCCGCACATGACAATCACGATTCTGGAAAAGCTTACAAATCAATGAATCAGGATGAAAAAGATGAATATTTTTATGAAACATTATAAAGACTTTGTGATATTCATTGGCATCACAGTTCTGTCCGTCATTATTTCTCTTCTCTGCTGGAGCCTGGAACCGACAGTTTCACGCGATGGGGTTCTTTATCTGGAACTAATTCAAATCTGGCATAAAAATTGTGATTTTCAGGACATTCTGGATTATTGGCCGCAGTACTGGATTCCCCCGCTCCCATTATATCTGATGACACTTTTGATGTATTGCGGCCTCTCCGCAGAAGCGGCGGGTGTCGGTCTGAATCTGCTTCTCGGAAGTATGCTTCCCCTGATTGTTTATGGAATTGCTGCAGAACTCTGCGAAGATCGCAGAATTGCTTTTTATTCCGCCCTCCTGATGGCAGTGAATCCAACTAGAATTGAATTGTCTATTGAACCGCAGCGGGATATGATTTATCTCTTTTTCTGCGGACTGCTGATCTATTTTCTGCTTTGCGGAATCCGCAGGCGGAAATGGTATTTCTGGTGCATGGGAGGATTTGCATTCGGAATGTCCTTCCTGACCCGCTATGAAACCCTTGAATTTGTGCCTCTGATTGCAGCGGCATTCCTCCTTCTGCTTTGGGATGACTGCAAAAAATGGAAAAACTGTCTTCTTGATTTATCGTGTTTCTCATTCAGTGCAATCGTTGTCCTTTCCCTGTGCATATATATCATGGGGGTTCAGGAGCATATCGTAAAAAGTTATCAGAAATATTTTCATAGTAAATGGATCCGCTTTGAACAGATCGTTCTGACGGATCGGAGTAAAAAATGATTGAAATCTTCTTTGAATCCATACCAACAATTCTGTTTGAGCCGATTGCCGTCGGAGCTGCGCTCGGTCTTCTGACCGCATTGTTTGTCTTCTGGAAAAAGCATACTCCGCTTTACTGGATTATTATCATAGCAGTTCTTTTCATGATTGGATGGCGCATGGCAATCCAGATTGTCTCATCGCGTTATGCTTCCATTCTGCTCTACCCCGGAGTAATTGCCACGGCATATTTCTGCCTTCAGCTGGAAAATCTCACTAAGATCATTCCTAAAATTCCCGGGAAAGTCACCAAACTGCTGCCTTGGATGTTTCTGATCGGACTTTCTGTTGCGAGTTTTGTGAAAGCCTTGCATTATAATCCTTATGAAAACTATATCCGGCACAATTGTTCCGCGGCGAGGAAAGATGCAGCCGCTTTCAGCACTCCGCTTGCCATCACGTCCCAAGATGAAGTCCGGCGCCTGCGTTACTATTCCGGGATAAAGACGATTGGAACCCCCGCACTGGATTTTCCCAAAAATATCCCGGATCCCACGGTGATCCGCCCCCTTCTGAAGCACTACTCCAAACAGTGTGATGTATTATATTTCTTTCTGGATGAATCCAGCTCTTCCGTCCCGTTGAGTCCGGCGGCTCTGGGAGTGGCTTCCGATCAGTGGAAATTGCTTTCTCAACAGTATCAAAACCGCCGCAAGAAAAAACTGCTTCGTCTCTACCGCTATCTCCCGACTCAGAAACAAATCACTCCGATCCAGACAAGACCTCAAAAGAAACCAGTCGCACAGCCGTCAGTTTCTGTAAAAAAAACATGAAAATTTCCATAACACAAAAGATTTACCCCCCTATCGTTCCACTGTTCTCCGCATCGGCAGAACAAAGCAATCTGCTAAGCTGCGGGAAAATGCTTTGAAAAATTTGTAAAAACAAGTATATAATGCCCCGTTTTTCAAGGGCGGCATCACAGTGACTGGATTTGTTCCAATAATGCCAGGTTCGCTGAACTCTTCACGCCGTGCAGCTTTACCAATCCTTTTTAACTCGACGGTCAGTATCCCAATAGTTTCTTTGAGTTTCCGGGTTTCACGTTCCAGGCGTTCCCGGACATGGTAAGTGCCCAGCCAGCCCCATCTGGATTTGAGTCAGACAGCGTGGTATGTTCTTCCACAAACCGGAATAATGGGAGGACGGCATGGGACGCGAAGGACGAGATTATTGGGAGGAGCAATTGTCCGAATATTGGGACAGCGGCTTGACGATTCAAGAATACAGCGGTTGGCCCCGAAAACTGGACAACTTGACTTGGTGTAAAATGCCCGTAAAGTAACTTGGAAAA
>CASERY010000059.1 GCA_949290385.1 uncultured bacterium
CGGAAAATACCTTTTAAAATACTTTCCCAATTTGAAAGTACCAGTTGAAATTCTGCCGTCCACCAGTCCGGCTGCCGCTGTTTATTCTTATACGGAAAAGCTGAACTGCTGGAAAGCGGCCGTTTTGCCTAGCTTATCTAAAGTATAATCCAACATATAATTCGGCACGAAAATGGGCGAGGAGTTTAGGCATTGCCATAAAAGAAATGATTATATATCCTGCCTTCTTTGACTTGTGGAAATCGTCTTCCCAGAAGAGTGGACTGCGGGAGAAGGGCGGGGGATGAAAATATAGCAGTTCCTTCTTTTACCTATTCTTGTTTTTTCTCCCGGGACCTGCTATTTACAAGTCCCGGAGGGAATAGTGAATGGAGAAAACAGAAAAGAAAAAAATAGAAAATCAAAATTCCTGCTGTCTTCTGCCGGAAACAGAATTTTTGTTCGTTATAATCCTGCTATTGGCCGATAACGTTTGACCGGGAAGGATTTTCCTGAAAGAATTCTTGCTTCCTGAAGATTCTGGACGGCTCCTGCGGCAATCAGCTGAACCATAAGATTTCCAATGGCAGTCGCTTCAACGGGTCCTGCAGCGATTTCAATGTCAGTGGCATTGGCGGTAAGTTGCATCAGCAGATTGTCCTTGGTGGCGCCTCCTAGAATATGAAGTGTCTGGAGCTGAACGCCGCGTATTTGCTGAAGCCGTTTCAGATTATCACGGAAACATTCTGCAAGTGAATCGTAGATACAGCGGACAAGAGCTGCTTTGGACGGAATTTCACCCTGTCCGTGAACACGGCAGTAGTGCTGGATTTTTTCAGGCATGTTTCCAGGAGCAATAAATTCATGGCTGTTGGGATCTATCCTGAAGGGAGAGTTTTGAATTTCAGCTGCCATCTTTTCCATCTCTGCAAAAGACAGACTGCAGCCTTCTTCATTCCAGACACGTCTGGTTTCCTGAAGGAGCCAGGTTCCGACAATATTGACCAGAAAACGGATCGTTCCATTCAGTCCACCTTCGTTGGTATATTTGTATTGCAGAGCTTTTTCAGAGGTATCGGGAGCATCCAGTTCCATCCCGAGAAGGGCCCAGGTTCCGGAACTCAGATAGGCCCAGCTGTTTTTTTCTGCCAGAGGATGCACCGGACAGGCTACCACAGCGCTTGCTGTATCGTGAGAAGCCGTTTTGACCACCTTGACTGCCGGGACATGAAGTTCCTTGCAGATTTCTGGACGGAGACATCCTGCTGGTGTTCCCGGCATGACTATAGACGGAAATATGGAGGGAGGAAGTCCTGCTTTGCGAAACAGTTCCAGATTCCAGTCTCTTCTGCGGGGATCCAACAGCCCGGTAGTGGAGGCGATGGTGTATTCAGAAGAAATTTCTCCTGTAAGCATATAGATCAGGGCATCCGGAATCAGCAGACATATACTGTTCTCAAAATCTTCCGGAAATTCTCTTTGATGAGCCAGAAGCTGATAAAGGGTATCAATGGAAAAGATTTGAGTGCCGTTTAAAGCGTAAAGCTCCTTGTCGGGAAGGATCTTCCGAAGTTTTTCAACATCCTCTTCAGCACGGGAGTCGCGATAGCTGAATGGATCCCGGACAGGTTTTCCATTGCGGAAAAAGACGTAGTCAACCCCCCACGTATCGATGGAGATGGAAGCAATGTCGGCTTCTTCTGCAAAGGCTTTTGCAATACCTGTTTTGATTTCCTGGAAAAGATGTTCAAAATCCCAGAACCAGTGGTGGCCTTTTTCATAGGGATAATTTTTAAAACGGTGAACTTCTTTCAGATTCAGTATTTTGTTGTTATCCAGCGTTCCAAGGACGGCACGTCCGCTGGAGGCTCCGAGATCAAATGCCAAACAATGAATAGCAGCCATTTTGAAATGAATTCCTTTCCAGGAAGAACGATTTGTCAGCGTTTATCCTGAATATTTCTTTCGTAATCCAGAATGTTTTCCATGACGTCATACCCTGCAGGGGTTCCGTGCTGCAGACAGAAATAATCATAGACGGACTGGAAAGGCATGGCTTTCAGTTCTTCTGTCAGCACAAGACGTCCAGTGTAGTTGCCTTCTTTTTCCATTTGTTTCAGGGTTTCACGTGGTTCCAGCAGGGCTTTGCAAAGCGCTTTCTGCATATTGCGTGTACCGACGACCCAGGCTGCAATGCGGTTGATGGTGGCGTCAAAATAATCGAGTCCAATGTGGACACGATCAATGCCATTTCGGACGGTTTCTGCGGCAATCTGCTGAAGTTCGTCGTCAAAAAGAACCACGTGATCGCTGTCCCAGCGGACAGGCCGGCTGACATGAAGAAGTATCTCATCCAGAAAGAGAAGGACAGAACTGATTTTATCACTGATTACTTCTGTTGGATGGAAATGTCCGGAATCCAGCGTGAGCATCAGCTGATTCTGCAGCGCATAAGCCAGATAAAATTCATGAGATCCAACTGTACAGCTTTCCACCCCAATCCCGAAAAGCTTGCTTTCCACCGAATCCCTCATGTATTTCAGGTTTACTGGATATTCCAGAATTTGGTCCAGAGATTCTCTGAGTCTGGCTCTGGCTGCAGTGCGGTCAACGGGAATATCCTTGAAGCCGTCTGGAATCCAAATATTCATAAAACAGCGTTTGCCCAGCTGTTTCCCGAATTCTTCAGCGATTTTACGACATTGGATGATATGCTCAATCCAGAATTTGCGCACTTCCTCTTTCGGATGGGAAAGCGTAAGACCGTCAGCGGCCATGGGATGAGAAAAACAAGTCGGATTGAAATCCAGTCCCAGTTTTTTTTCTCTGGCCCAGTCAATCCATGTCTGAAAGTGTTCCGGTCCGATTTCATTGCGCTCAACTGGTTTGGGTGAATCCAGATAAATCGCATGGACATTGACTTTCATGGAGTTGCCCGGAATGAGCTTAAGCGCTGTACTGAGGTCCTGGAGAAGCTCTTCCATATTTCTTGCGCGGCCCGGGTAATTTCCTGTGGACAGAATGCCGCCTGAGGCACCTGAGGCATTCTTTTCAAATCCGGTTACATCATCTCCCTGCCAGCAGTGAAGGGAGATGGGGATGGAATCCAGGAGTTTCAAACACAGATCTGTATCGACTCCGGCCTCAGCATATCTTTCCTTGGCAATATGATAAGCTAATTCTATACTTCTTTCCGATCTCATGATTGTAAATGCTTCCTTTTTTAGAGAATCAACAGGTAGAATTCATTCTTTGAGGAAATATCCTGTCTCCCCGTGAAAAAAGCAAGGGAGACTCCAGAGATTTTTCAGATTTTCTATATTGCAGAGCTGATATATTCCTGTCTGTAAGCAAGCAGGTCGTTTTGCCTTTATTTGTGTACAGCATTTAATTTCTGAGAATTTCTGCTTGAAATGAGTCTGAGACTAATTCCTATCCCTATTCCACATTCTGCTATGCAGATTCTTTCACTCCTCTGAAAAAGGCAAAAGAATGGCAGGTGAGAAAAGTCTCTCTGAAGAATGATTACAGGCTGCGCTGACAGCATTTTTCCCGACTCTGGAAAAAATGGGCCGCCATGTAAAAGACTCCAGCAGACAGCAGGGCTGTCGGAATACAAAGGACGATGCTTCCTGCCCACCAGAACTTCAGAAAGGCCTGACAGCTTTCAATGGATGCATTCCACGAAAGAGCTTTGATCAGATTCCCATGAATGATGAGAGATCCTGTCTGAATGCAGAGCACAGGAAAAAAGACAAGTGCAAAGATCCATTGAATCAGAAAGGCTGTCATTTTATTGACATGAAGCCTTGTTGCTGCATACAGAATCAGGACGATCCGGATTCCCCACCAGAGCGGAAGCATGGCAATCAAAGTCCCGATAAAAGCGGCAATAGCCAGTTGACCGGGAGAGGTGTTTTCTGAAAACAGCAGCCTGCCAATACTGCGGGGATGGAATTTTGAAAAATTTATTTTTGAACAAGGGAGGAGTCTTTCCCGGGGGAAGGGCAGCAGACGAATTCCCAGCAGATGCAGATGAATGAAGGATATAAGGATGTTGTCCCGGATTGGATGAAAATGAGAAATACGGTCTTCCGGTTTTGGATAATAGGAATGAATCGGAACATTGACAATCGGAAGACCGGCCCAGGCTGCCCGTGTCAGAATTTCCGTCTCAAAATTGTAGTGGCTGGAGCGGAAATGCAGTTTTGAAATATACTGTACCGGATACAGGCGGAATCCGCTTTGGCAGTCGTCCACATTGATTCCTGTTTCAATTTTCATCCAGAAATTGGAAATGGCACGCCCCTAACGGCTTTTCTGAGGAACATTCGGATCATTGAAATCTCTGCAACCGACAGCCAGAGTGAAATCATTTTTCTCAATCATGGGAAAGAACAGCGGAATGTCTTCCGGATAATGCTGTCCATCACCATCGAGTGTGAGCATATAGAGGGTTCCGCGTTCCTGGAGAACATGGAGTGCTGTCATGAGCGCCGCACCTTTTCCCTGATTGACAGGGTGGCGAATGACTTCCACTTCCTTGGATCCCCGGTAGTATTCTTCTAGATTTACGTCCGTGGAACCATCGTCAATAACGAGTACATGCTGTGTCTGCAGCAGTGTCCGCCGGATGACATCGTGAATGGTACCCGCATTATTGTAAACGGGAATGACACAGCAGAAGGAATTCATAAAGTGGAAACTCCTTTTTGTAAATATTTTTTTCTGAAACAGGGCCGGCATTCAAGCTGTTTCTTTTCAAGATAGAAATACTTATTTCTGAAGACGCTGCATTAAAATAACCGTGGACTCATAAAAAATCAACTAAAAAAAACGACCCCGGTTAAATTCTTTTTTATTTGATTAAATATGAG
>CASERY010000060.1 GCA_949290385.1 uncultured bacterium
ATCTCCATAATAATTGTTATTCTCTGAACAGCTTCCTGTTCTTAGAACTTTAGTTCTCAAGAATGCTATCATTTTTCCTTGTTGCAGGTAAAGTCCCAAATTTTTCAGCATTCAATTCTCTTTGTTTTTCAACATTCTTTAGCATATGCTCCGGCAACTGTTTTTCATAAATGAAATAAAAAGGCACACCGGGATAAAAATATGCCTGCAGGTATGGAAAGGGTTTATCATATATACACATTTGATACGGAGATAAAAGAATGCTTTTATCATTTATCCGCACAGATAGCGTTAATTGTGTTGTAAAACCCTCCGTTATTTTTCGGATTTCATCATCATTTAAATTGATCCACCCATATTTCTGCCAGCTTATTTCGGGTATTTCCAGTTTGACAGTTTGTTCAAATTCAACTTTTTTCCCCATAATTTCCATGTCATAGATATCGTCATTTCCAATCCATGCAACCGATATATCCACACGATCTCCAAGTGTAGTCATGGACAGAAAGAACACAAATAACTCTTCCGGATTATAACGGGGAGATGCCATATAGCTGTTCGCACAAAGCTTTCCAGGTGAATCACATATTTCAAACTGCGGATGCGATGAAATACATGCCCCACAAAGCAGGCAGGAAAAAATCCCTAAAATAACTTGCCTCTTCATTCGAAATCCTCCTATAGTTGTTTATCATTTTAGATGGATCGTGCGTAATAAATCATGTATCCCTGTTATAAGGAATCTTTAACAAAAGCAAAATAAAAAAGAATTGCCTCAAAAACATTTGACCTGTTTCTTTTTACACCCGCATCTTTACTCTGCACAGGACTTATTATTCCTATGTCTCTCTCCCCAATATTGTTCAGGCAACAGGCTTCTAAAAGGAAGATAATGTCATTAAAACAGAAAAACAAATCAAATCAGAATATTTTATCTTATTTTTTTAATTTTATTTTATAAAACAGAAAAACGACTGTAAATTCTATCTATTTTTCCTCTTGTTTCTTTTTAGATTATTCCCATGATCTTTCCCTCCTTCTTGACATGCATGTTGATTGAAGCTTTATCCCTTTCATTCCTATTTATGAAAAAAAACAACAGACTCTCGGCTTTTGTCTGGAGCTGAACTTCATAAAACCATTAAGGCACTTCCGTCATCAGGCCGAAAACACAACTTTTGCCTGAACATGAATTTGATAAAATCATCAGGAAATCTGTCTTCTTTGCAAATACAGAGAAAACAGATCCCCGGGAAAAAAGAATAAGCAATGGATTTTTTATTACCAGCCAAAGGTACTTTTTTCTTTTATAAAGCCAAGCTGTTTGGTATATCTCCACATGATCAGACCGGTCTTGATATCGGCAATTTCCACAACGAATGTCCTTACAACGGCTTTCTTTCCGTCAGACTGCACCAGATTGGATGTTACCTTCGGACGCATTAACAGACGCGCCGCCTGAAGAGTCCCCTTCTGCGCTACTGTGCTCTGGTCAAAATTCTCATCTTTCGACAAATTCCTTGAATCTGCAATCGATTTACTGCGGTCCATACCTTCCGCCATACTTACGTTCACTTTGCCCGCATTCAGCAGAGCTTCATTCAGCATATCCGTCAGTTCCGATACATTCAGGTCAGGATCATCCGTATCATTGATGACCGGATCCAGTTTCAATACCGGAATTGCATTCGGATCACCCATTTCCTTTTTATACTGTTCCAGAAAAGTGCGGAACTTTGCATTGGTCATGGCATTCTGAACAGCATCCCGGGTCACCTCCCGCATCTCCTCACTGGATACACTCCCGATTTGACGCAGTTCATGTTTTTCCGAAGCAGGATCAAAAATCGTCGTTTGAGTACCGCCACAGGCTGTCAGCAGAGCCGCTCCGGCAGCCATACAGGACAGCAGGCAAAGTTTGTCAATCAGAGACTATCTCATCATTTCAGCATTCATTCCTTTCTCTTTTATTTTTACATACAGATTGCTTTTTCATTCAGGTCATATTCCTGTCAGTCATCTTCTATCATGCTCAGACGGAAATCACGACATTCAGCATTCGGCGCAACAGATTTCAAATAGAGAATATCGCCGGACAGCACAGACGCATCCTGCCAGTCGGAAAGAATGCTATCCACAGTCAGTCCATCCTCCCCCAACCACGTGAATCGGTAGCGAAGACGACATGGATCCTTCGACAGTGTATCGGTATTGACAAGCGTTACCTGGACCTGAAGCAGTCCGTCCGGGGTCTCAGAATAAACGACATCACGCAGTTCCAGCTGATCCTCCAGTGGCCCCTCTATCAGGACATTCCTGCTTCCTGCAACCACATCAGAATTCTCCATCTCAAGCCGTGTGACAGCATGGGAACACCCCGTGCAAAAACCTACAGCCATAAATGCCGTCTAACACAGAACAGCGCCCAACTTGATTTTTTTGAATTTCATCACCTCAAACTCCTTTCTCGATCGATCTTTTTTGACCCGTCATTTGAAAAATGGAAAAATATGAAAACGAATATTATCTCTGGCGGGAGCACTGATGAAGACAAGCGCAGAATCACAACCATCCGGGATCTTAAGCGGCCAATCAATCTTACGCATCGAATCAGACAGCCTCATCTGCACATTCAATTGGCGATTCTCCGGCATGGGAAACTGTGTCAAAAGAAACGCTCCCGGCAGAATCTCCCAGCTCCGGGTATCTGCAGTATTCATTAAACTCCGGTACACAGCTCCGCCAATGGCAATCCCCGCAATGACAGCAGTCTTCTATTCTGAATTCATATCTGAAGCGCCAACGGCCGCCATGCTGCCATAATAAGCGCCTTCCTTCACTGCGGTACTCAACACAATACGCGTGATAATTCCCGGCAGGCGCTGTTCGTATTCCCATGCAAAAATACTGTTCATATCTGCCAGAAGCCAGGATGAATATGTCCGGCCTCCTGCAAGAACAGTCACCCCGGAAAACGGCTGTGGATAAAATTCACACACCGGCCAGGCTGTCATCAGCGGGAAATACACCGCCACCTGTTTCAGAGACGGACTGCGGCCTACAGCAGAAAGTACATAGACGCAATTTTCATCCAAAGGAAAATCAAAGCCGTCTGCCGCTGTCAGGCCCGCCGGAAACTCCCGGCGGCAGATAGAAAGAAGTGTGGCATAATAACGACGGACCAGTGGATCATTCGGCATAATTTGATAAAGAATCCGGAATTCCGCTAACGCATTTTCAGCATTTCCATCCCGCAAAAAACTCAGTGCAGAAAGAAAATGAACGGCCGGATTCACAAATCCTGCATGGTTCTTTCCGGCATATTCCTGCATTACAGCATATTGGTTCGCGAATTCAGCATTCCGGCCAATATCATCCTTGGAAAAGGAAAAGGATGAAACTTCAGTGGAAAGATCTTCCTTCCTGAGTTTTTTTATCTCTTCCATCTCTTCAGCTATTTCCTCTGCAAAATCCTGTTCAACCTGCTTCCGGTTGTTCCGCAGGCGTTTCAGCTGAGCTCTGAAGGCATCCTCCCGCCCTGCTCCCAGATAAGCCAGCGACTTATAAAACGAAAGAAGTACACGGTCACGCTAAAAACCACGATAAGGCAGAGCATTCAAATTTGTCGCCAGCATCCCCGCTTCCGCAGCACTGTCCCGGACACTGATGTCAGCACGCTCATCAAAGTTTTCAATCAGGGACTCCGCCTTCTGAAAAGCTTCTATGCTGTCTTCAAAGCGTCCTTCATGGAACGCAAAACTGCCGGATTCCAGACGCCACATCAGTTCATCCCCGGAATTGACTCTGGAACTGTTATACCATGCAGGAGATTTCAGTTTCTCCTCAATTTCCTGAGCAACTACATCATTCTGCCCGTTTATAAAAGCCTGCATCATTTCTTTTTTCTGTGTATTGGAATCCACAATAGAGGAACAGGCACACAGACCGCAGACTGTCATGCAGCAAAAAAATTGAAATACTTTACTCAAAGGCAATAACATTCTATCCAACTCCTCACTAAAACAAAACCGTCTTTTCCTTTTTCCCCCGAAAAAATTTTCCCGCTGTTGTTCTCAAACTCCAGTGAAAAGCTCGCATTGATAACAAAGACTCTCCGGTAAGTACTCTATCTCTTCCCTTCTCAAAAATCAACCGGTTCCAGCAGATTCTATTTTTCTCTATCTTTGTGCTTATATTGCAATATCTCAGCAGGATCAAAGATATCATCACGCCCCCCTTTTCCCCAACTCTTTCTATCACTTCCGATTCAAACTTTACGGATCTCCGTATCTCTTTCAGTATGAACCGGAGGCACAGACTAACATGTCCATGAAATGCCCAGTCTATCCGGTGGAGAGCAGCGCCGGCTGATACTGGGCATAGACTAACATGTCCATGAAATGCTTGTTCACCCCTCGCAGGAAACCCTTTCAAGTTCAACTCATTGTATAATCTAACACGTCCATGGAATGCTTATGTACCCCGTGAAATCAAAAACATCATATATCCCCTATTTTCCTTTCTTTTTTTGGTTGACAGCTCTATGCAACAATCGTAAACGCCCAATCAAGACAGCAACTACGCCCATTTTCCCCTCCTTTTATTTGACGCTTTCCCTTCACATAATACAGAAAAACATATTCTATAATTCGCCCTTCCCCTAAAAAGGTAAAGGCAAAGGTGTGCATAACCATGCTGAAAGGCTTTTAAAGGCAGTGTCCCTTAAAAAATTCTGTTTTCCCTACCGTTTTTTCATGCTGTCCAAAGTCAGGAATGCTGCAGCATCAGGTCCATGAAAAAATGAAATATGTGATTGATTTCCTTGCAGGAACGAAAAAAAGCATACCACTATATATTGTGGTATCTTTAAGAGAAAGAGATTCTAAAAAGATCAATATATATCTACATAAATATATATAAATAAATATAATATATTTATTTATGATAAAAAAACAAATAATTTTTATAACCGCGGTTGCAGTACTGTATATAGTATTGTATATTTCAGTATTGAAAATCACGGAAACCATAAAAATAATGACCTTTTCAACTTTGGAGACGGAAGATGCCCACAAATATAATTAAGCGCGATGGCAGAATCGTGTCTTATGATGAGTCTAAAATTACAGATGCTATATTCAAAGCAATGGACGCGTCTTCACACGGAACCCGCGAAGACGCCGTTCGTGTTGCAGATGCTGTGGAAGCAACTCTTGAACAGAAATTCGGTTCTGCAACTCCTCGAGTTGAAGATATCCAGGATGTAGTTGAGCTGACTCTGATGCACAACGGGTTTGAAGATGTCGCCAAGAACTACATTATCTACCGGGCTTCGCGTACACGTACACGTGAAATGAAAACTCGGCTGATGAAAATTTATGACGAGCTCACCAACGCAGACGCCGCAAAAAGCGATATGAAACGAGATAACGCCAATATCGACGGCGACACCGCCATGGGAACCATGCTCAAGTACGGCAGTGAAGGTGCTAAAGATTATTATGAAAAATATCTTCTGACGCCTGAACAGTCTGAAGCATACCGCAACGGAGACATTCATATTCATGATTTTGACTTCTATGCTCTTACAACGACCTGCTGTCAAATCGACCTTCTAAAACTCTTCAAGGGTGGCTTTTCCACAGGCCACGGTTTTCTGCGCGAACCCAATGACATTCAGAGTTATTCTGCCCTTGCCTGCATTGCCATTCAGTCCAACCAGAATGACCAGCATGGTGGACAGTCCATTGTAAACTTCGATTACGGACTGGCTCCCGGTGTGGCTAAAACGTACGTAAAACTCTACAGAACCAACCTTGAAAAAGCATTGGAACTGCTTGCCCCGGATGCCCATATTACAAACGACGACCTCAAGAAAATGATGGCCGATATTGAAGCAAAAACATATCGGCGTCCGCAGTTAGGCAGAAATTCCGTATACGAAGAAGCTGAACTGGCAGCCCTGACCTCCATGGTTGGACACGAAGCCGCTAAACGTGCTCAGGACTTTGCTATATAGAACACAGAAAAGGAAACCGACCGTGCCACGTATCAGGCAATGGAAGCCCTGATTCATAATTTAAACACCATGCACAGCCGTGCAGGCGCTCAGACGCCATTCTCCTCGGTCAATTACGGAATGGATACCTCCCCTGAAGGCAGAATGGTTATGCGCAATGTCATGCTGGCTACAGAAGCCGGTCTTGGTCATGGTGAAACGCCCATTTTCCCGATTCAGATCTTCCGCATCAAGGAAGGGGTTAATTATAATCCGGGAGAACCGAATTATGATTTGTTCAAACTGGCATGCCGCGTCAGTGCAAAACGTCTGTTCCCGAACTTCTCGTTTATTGATGCTCCATTCAACAAGCAGTACTATAAACCGGGCCATCCGGAAACAGAAATTGCCTATATGGGCTGCAGAACCCGGGTAATCGGTAATGTGTATGATCCCTCCAGACAGATTACCAACGGACGTGGAAATCTGAGTTTCACATCCATCAATCTTCCAAGGATCGCCATTGAAGCCAAGGGTGACGAACAACTTTTCTACAAGAAACTGGATGCTATGATGCAGCTTGTGGCAAAACAGCTTTCAGACCGGTTTGAAATTCAGGCGAAAAAACATGTGATCAACTTCCCGTTCCTGATGGGCCAGGGAGTCTGGATTGATTCGGAAAAACTCAAGCCCCATGATGAAGTACGCGAAGTACTGAAACATGGAACGCTCTCCATTGGTTTTATCGGACTTGCGGAAACACTGGTGGCACTTTACGGGCATCATCACGGAGAAAGTGATGAGATGCAGCAGAAGGGTCTTGCCATTATCGGTCATATGAGAAAATTTGTGGATGATCTCTCAGAGAAAACTCATATGAACTACACTCTTCTGGCGACTCCGGCGGAAGGATTGTCCGGACGCTTTGTCCGCATGGATAAGAAAAAATACGGCATCATTCCGGGCGTTACCGACAAAGATTACTATACCAATAGTTTCCATATTCCTGTCCGGTACCACATTTCGGCATTTGATAAGATCAAAAAGGAAGCCCCCTATCATGCTCTGACCAATGCAGGTCATATTTCCTATGTTGAGCTGGATGGGGACACCGCACTGAATTTGAAAGCCTTTGAGGCTGTTGTGCGTGCCATGCATGATGCCGGAATTGGCTATGGCTCCATCAATCATCCGGTCGACCGGGATCCAGTCTGCGGATACAACGGGATTATCGGTGATGTATGCCCGAAATGTGGACGCCATGAGTCCGATCATGAACCCAGATTTGAACGTATCCGCCGCATCACTGGATATCTGGTAGGAACTCTGGACCGTTTCAATGATGCAAAACGAGCAGAAGAACATGACCGCGTGAAACATGGCGAATGTTGTTAATATTGCCGGACTTGATGAGGATTCCATTACCAATGGCCCGGGTTTAAGATATGTGATTTTCACTCAGGGATGTCCTCATCACTGTCCCGGTTGCCACAATCCGCAGACACATCCATTTGGCACAGGGCGGGATTTTACGGTGGATGAATTATATCGTAAAATCACCGCCAATCCTCTGGAAACCGGTGTAACTTTCAGTGGCGGGGAGCCATTCTGTCAGGCGGCGCCTCTGGCGGAACTGGCAGTAAAATTAAAGAAGGATGGCTATGAAATTGCGGTTTATACAGGATTCACTTTTGAATATCTGAAAGACAGTCTTGACCCCGGAATTCAAAAGCTTCTGCATCACATAGATGTGCTGGTGGATGGGAAGTTCATTCTTGCCCAGCGGGACATACTTCTGCGTTTTCGTGGCAGCAGCAATCAAAGGATCTTGAATGTGCCGGAGTCTCTCCGGCTCAATGAAGCCGTTCTGATGGCTGATGAAGACTGGGCAGGAATCCCGGCAGAATACTAATTCCCTCCTGGACTTTCCTTGGGTCCAGAAAGGGAACAAATGCCGACACAGGCAAAAGAGTCTCTGATTCATCAGAAAGAGGACAAAGATTCAAAGAAGGAATCATAGAAGAAGAAGAAGAAAAAAAGAATCAAAAAATCCCTTTTTTATATGGATAGGAATGCTGGTGTATTTTTGAAAATCCATATTGTCTCTAGGAATTGAAGGAAAAAGTCTGCAATTTATAATACACTGCAGATGTAACTTTTTAAAAAATTCCTGCAAAAATTTCATGATACAACAGCATTCCGAAATCCTGAAACTTGGATTTTATGTCTAAATTTAAAATCATTTTTCCGAGATTGCGCTCCTTCATTTCTATCATTTTATTCAAGCATTTCTTATTCAGAATTTTAACAAATTAAGGCTTATTTTTCCTGCAAAAATTGAAATCCCTATAAAAACAAATATTCAAGGAATTTTTTTGCGGTTTGTTCGCCACGCCCTCCATCCAAAAAGACGAATTCCCCAGTAAGCTTTAAGACTGCGGATCAAACTTAAGCCATCTTCTCGACAGAAATGATAAAACAATCTGTCTGCATTTCTACGGGACCAACCGGAGGGCTGCACTCTGTATAAAAAATCGTGGCATAACCCGGCACGCAGTGTACGCGGATCAATAGCAGGGCTGATCGTCGACCACAGAAATTCCGGAATAGAGCATCCATCCGACTGAAATCCTGCCGGAATTATCAGGGGTGGATAATTTTCAAAATCTTCTTCCAGTGTCTCCAGAAGCGTAATGATGTTACCCTCGGAGTCGGAAGGATGAATTTCAATTTTTAATGAATGGGATTTTTGCATGAATGTCTTCCGCTTAGTCTTCCATAATAGAGATCGATGTTTTAGTCTCGGAATTACCGGTAATCCAAGGGTAAAAAGTTCCAGTGACGGAATAAATTTTATCTGAAATCTTTGTAAAGCCTGAGCAGTTGATGGTAACCTTTTCATAATTGCTGAAATCCACAGTAATCACCTTGCTGCCAAAGGAAACCTGCCGGTAGAACATTTGTCCGCTTCCATCCGGAATGATCTTTACGGTTGCTCCATCCGAAACGCTGTCAGGATTATTCAGGAAATCAAAAATAGTTTTTTCAATAACCTCAGGTTCCGGTTCGATTGTAGGTGTATGAACAGGAAACGATTGAGCCATTATTGAACAGATAGAAGCAATTTCCGAATCCGGAAGAGCCTGGTTAAAAATAAAAAATGTGTTGAAGGAAACAGATTCCCCATTGGAAGAATCCCCAATTTGGAGGAAATGGTCAGAAAGATCTGACTCAGCCATAAAAAGTTCGTCAAAAGGATCTGAAACAGCAGACTCAAGAATCTGTCCATTCAGGAACAGATCAAGCTGCCCATCCTTCAGCCGAACAGCCAGTGCCTGATATCCTGAAAGCTGTAGATGATGATTCTATTCAGACACACTGATCCTCAGGAGCTTCTAATTTCGATCCATAACGGACACATTAAAATAGTCTCCGTCTTCCTCCGAATACTCTCTGGAAAAAGCAAAAAGCGGATCTCCTGTACCGGAGTTCCCCATTTTTTGTTTCACCAGCACATGCTTTAGATTCGGATCCATCCAGGCGGAAAGGAAAAGAGTGAATGCTGTTTTAATTGTCTGTAATTTTAAAGGAGTCTGTATAGAAGCATTGCGTGTATCGGATGGCAGAACAGCCTCTCCACATATAAAGCTGTACTGATTATTCGTAAAAAGGCCTAAATTTTCTGACGGGCTTTTAAGATCATTCCAGGAGGTTCCTGCCTGTTCCGGAACGATTTCCGGAACATTTAAAAGTTCTGCATCTGAAGCAGAAAACAATTCCTCTTCTGTTGTTTCGTCACGTAAAACACACGAACGAATGGAAACACCCTATCCACACAGCACAGGCACAGGATCATAAAATATCCCTGCTTCAGTATCAGGGGTTATAACCATTGATTTTTCCTCTTCCGTATCTAAAGAAGCCTTTAAAACTGCGCCTGAAAATTCTATATGAAGACAATGCCAGCCTGTAAAAACACCTTCTGAATTTGTCGTATAAACTTCAAGTGATTGATCAGCAGAACCTGCTGCCCTACTATGAAGGATCAGCTAACCCTCTCCCCCTTCCTTTTTTTCAAGCGTAACAGAAAAAGGAAAAACAGCCTCTGTCTGAGCATGTACAAAAATATTCACTATGGATGAATTTGAGAACAAATTGTTCAAACAAAATTCTAAATTGAAAGAAAAAGCATGTGCTCTGTCCAAGCTCTGCAGAGCCTCCGTATATCTAAGAAACGCATTGGATTCGTTTCCTGTAAAAAATTTGTATTCCCGAGGTCTCAGTGAAGAAAAAACGATGCCTTTTCCCGAAGCATTAAATGCATAAACCATACGAACATCACCAGTCAGACGCTGAACTAACATATTATTCATGGAAATCCTCCTTATGAGAAAGAATTAAATATTTCTGCAGACTCTTTATCAGAAGACTGCGTCAAAGAGGAATTTCCAAGATCTGTAAAAGGAATCATCTGAAACAATTGAAATAATTTTAATAAGGATGAATTTTAAAAACTTTCAGGTACAAGAAAAGCGAAAACAGGATAACTTGATTTGGAATAAAATGTTCGTTAAATCAATATGTAAAGGAAGGATGCTTTTATAAAAAGGCATATGACTCAAAGTAAAAAAACGAATGTCTTGGAATACGGTACAAGAACTGACCACGGCTTTCAAAATTCCGGGAATATATCACATGCATCCGAATCAGGTTCTGTAGGGGAAAAAATAACGAGTATTATCCTCTCTTATTTCTCCACTTATATATTCCTTTATCAGTATGGAAGATGGTATTGAATAGCAAGCCAAGCGACATAAATGGATTTGAGACAATAAAAAATTCTTTTTAAATTAGCTTCTATGGATGTCATCTTTTAAAGAATGTAGGTATAGTAAATTATTACGCGCTCACCGTACCAATACACTCTACCCACAACAATCCTCTAAAAGCTCCCATCACCAATCTTTTCCCGTGGAGGGAAAAGATGATCCAAAAAGGTTTGGAAAAAGAAGAGCGCGAGAAGGAAATAACCTTTCCTCAAAAGGTTTTTCTTTCTCGCATAGAATAATTAATCCTTTTACCCTTTCCTTTTTCTTTCTCGCACAGAGTAATCAAGTCTTTTCCCTTTAAAAAAAAGACAAAAAAAAGACCCTGCTGAAAATCAGCAGAGTCTTTAAAAAAGAAATCCGGCATCGAACTACTCTCCCGCAGTCAAATATGCAGTACCATCGCCGCTGGGCCCCTTATCGATCGTGTTCGGGATGGGAACGTGAGTTGCAAGCCCGCTATGGACACCGGAAAAA
>CASERY010000061.1 GCA_949290385.1 uncultured bacterium
CCGAATGAATCCGACTGGAGTTATAAAAATTCACATAATGCTGCACTCCGAAGCGGAACTGTGGCAAGCTGACATACTCCTTGATTTTAATGTCCTCATATTTCAAGGCACACCAGAAACGTTTCATTTTTGCATTATCCAAACATCGTCCCCATCCGTCCATGCTGATCAGAATGCCGTAAGAACGGAGTTACGCTACAAACGCCAAGCGGGTGAATTTGCTTTCTTGATCCGAATTGAAAATCTCCGGGTTCCTATAGGTGTTCACCGTTCGGAAGCTGTCCGGAAAGAGACTCCTGCCGGCTTTTGTGATAAAAGTTTGAATGAGGAACCTGAAGTACTTTTGACTGATAATTCACACTTCATCCGGTATTCCGATTGATTATTTGACCTTTCCCACATTTAAGTCGCACTAGTCAGGAGACTTATTTCATAAAATCTTATTCTTGATTTCAAACATCCGATTTCCTCATCAGATCGTCTTTAGTATACGACTCTTCCTTTCTTCCAGCTCTGTTGTCTTGGACTGGAAAATCTCGAAAGTGCCTTCCAGAAGTTTCTTTTTCACCTGTTGAACCTGATTCGGAGAAACAACCTGATATTTGTTCTCGATCTCAGACTCGGTCAATTCTTTTAATTCGGATTGATGCGTAATCAGGGGCTTGAAAGACTGTGGAAATATGAAGGATCCATCTAAAAATGAATATTTAAAAACATAAAAATATATCAATTTTTTCATGCGGTCTTTTTTTCCCTTGAAGAATATATGGATGAAGACTTCCCTTATTTTTTTTGACAAAATTGTAGAAAACAGAAATGACACGTTGTTTTTTTCGCCTTTTTTATTTTTATATTTTGTATTTTTTCAAGATGATATTATTTATAAAAAAAAGAAGGTTTTCTGTCTTCGAAGATACCGGAAGAAAGATATCCTTATTTCATTCCAACGGCAGGCGTGGCTTGCCGCTTTTTTGTTTTTAATACAGAAATGAAATTTTTGTAAAAATAGAGGATTGCTTCATGAAGAGAAAAACAATAGAACTCCCTCCCTGCGGAATATTCATAGGAAATGCAGTATACAATACATATGCAGGATATCTTGTCGGATCGGGAGTCGCATACACAACGTGGGCGCCGGACAGTATTTCTCCTTTAGAAATTATAGATTTGACGGTACAGGAAAATCAGGGAAATCTGATTCAGTTCTGGTGGGGGAACGGTGGGAATGCTCCAAAGACAAGAGCTCGTTATTTGGCGTTAGAGGATATTGGTGTCAGCGTTCCTGAGCCGGATTGGAAGAATCAGCGTTATTTAACGGTAAAGGATTGTCCGGAACTTGCACGTTATGAGGACCGGGCTGGAGCCGGTGTTTTGAAAGCAATCCGCCACTGTGCTGAAAATGGAATCTGGGCTATGCTTCTTTACTGTGAGGCAAAGCCGGAATATTCAAAACAGTTTCAAAGCGCTGGGAAATATTATCTTGGCTATGACTTTGGCGAACGTTTTACTTTCCGTTTCGATGAGAAATTTGCAGCGGGAAAAGGCGTTGTAACACTGGATCGTCTGGCGGAACGCTTCTGTGCTGAAGTTAAAGCTCATGTGGAGGCGCGCCGCGCTTCCGGATGGGGCAATATCATGGCTACCAGCAGTAATTTTTACATGGATTACGAGGTGGCTGCTGGGACGGATATCACTTTATATGAAGACTGCTGTATGGAATTGAATTTCATGTCGGCACTATCCCGAGGACTGCACCGGCAGTATGAAACGCCACTCTGGGGAGCCCATATTGCCAATGAACATTACTCATGGCTTCCATTTTCAAATCCCCACCGTTTTGAAACTCTTCGAAGTGAAATGTTCCTGAAATATCTTGCG
>CASERY010000062.1 GCA_949290385.1 uncultured bacterium
CCAGGAAAATAGTTATGAGCTATTCTTATCCCGTCGTTTCTCAAATGGTCCGGAAGAATCTTTAAATACTTCTCTACAAAAGATTCCATAATCTGTACATATTGCGGCATCAGAGGGGCCATGATGCGTTCCGTAAGTTCACTCAGCTTTTCTTTCTATTCAAAAGAGAATACTGGAACAGAAAGAAATAGTTCCCCATTTCTGCGCCGCGATATAAATCCAACCTGGATTAACTCCGCAACGGTGCTTTTATCTGCACAAGTCTTTCCCTCTGTATAGATCTCCCTACAGATTTTAAAATCGTCATAACTCATGGATGGTCTGTATTTAAAGCCTTCCAGGAAATAAACTCTATGACTGAAACGGGATTCAAAAACACATAATTGCATACCTGCAGCTATTTTAGAATATTCTTCATTTGTAGCTCCCAAAAAACGCCATTTATATCCGTCATAATTGACAGGAATTTCTGGTTCAGGGATTGTGTTGTATTTTGAATTCAAATACCAGAAAGCCAGGATTCCATACAGATACTTCAGCTCTTCAGAGGACTTCCCACCCCGGTAAAAATTAATTTTTTCAGCCTCTTCAAAAAGTTTTTCCAATGCAGAACACATCTGATCTGCGATAGACCGAAAATTTTCCTTTGCAAAACCCATGCAGAATTTCCAATACGCCTCTGTTATGATAATGAAATCTGTCTGGTACCGTCCTTTGGACGGCTGGATCAGCGCCGCATATTTTTCCAGAGAATCAAGTTTATCTTCCACATAATAGGCCGGAACTCCGGTCAGTTTGGCAAGTTCTTCCGCTGTTTTAGGTGTTTTGTAACAATAAAACAGAATATTCTGGGACAGTGCATCACAAATTTTTTCTCCCGGCCATGAAAAATATTTCCCATGGTTCGCTCTTTTATTATAATTCGCCGAACCATAAATCTCAATATGTATTTTTACGGGATGCAGGGCAGACTCTTCCATGGAAGAAAATTCCTTTTTCAGTTTGTTTCTGGCTATTGAAAGCCTCCAGGCAACTGTACCAGGAGAAAGATTCAACTGTCCGGATATTTCTTTAATGGACAGACCATCATAATAATAAAGAATAATAATCTCGCGATAAATTTTTGACATCATCGCGATCTTTTCCCGCAAAACAGCAAAAACCTCTTCTCCATCCGTATCCAATACATCTGCCTTCTGATTCTCCAGCAGATGATCCGGCACATTACAGAGAAAAAAGGTTCTCTCTTTACTTTGGGTTCGGCGGAAAGCCCGCGCCGTATTGGCAGCTAAAGACCACAGCCATGGTTCAAACCGAGTCTCATCCCGCAGTTTTGGAAGTGATGCCACTGCATGAAAAAGGATCTCCGAAGCCAGACATTCGGCTTCATCCTCTGAAAAAGTTTTACTCAACGCATATTTATAAATATGGTCGATATATTTCTCAATCAACAGACTGTTCATTTCTCATGATCTCAGCAGCTTTTCGGGAATAACTCAAAATGACTGCGAGGGACTTGTCAGCAAGAACCTTTTTCATTCGATTTTCTTGATTCGCTGTTCTTGCTTTTGTATATCCTCTTAGAATATTTCCCGAACCGGAAAACATCTCCTTCCCACCTTTTCCCCTCAACAAATCCAGTCCTTTTCCTTTTTCCCTACAGAATCAGCTCTTCTTTTCCGGGAATTCCACAGTTATTCTGCGTTTATCCTCCATTTCATTCAAAGCTTCAAGGGTTACATGAATGACTGTTTCCGGAAGGATGTCTGCAATGCGTTCCGGCCATTCAATCAGCGTCATGGCATCGGGGTCATACAGGAATTCATCAATACCGAAAGCATACGCTGAATCCGAATGATCAATCCGGTAGAGATCCAGATGATAAAACATCCCCTTGCTGTATGGATATTCCTGCACAATGGTAAACGTTGGACTGCTGATCGGCTCTGTAATTCCAAGTCCTCTGGCAAATCCCCGGGCAAAAACCGTTTTTCCCGCCCCCAGGTTTCCATGCAGGGCAAGGACAGAACCGGAAGGAAGCTTTGAAGCAAGCTCACCTGCCCATTTTTCAGTTTCCTCTGTGCTGTTTGATTCAAAAACAAGTGGTTCAGTTTTCATGAAAATGATCGTATCCTATTTTGAAATCTTTTAATTCGCTGTTTTCCAGACAACCCGGCCTGCCCGGCAGAAACTCTCCAATCCGTGTCAGCGGGAGATCCTGAAAAGGCCACAATTGTTCCATTTTTTCGGAGAGATTCTTTGGAACGGCAAAAATCAGTTCATAGTCTTCCCCGTCGGAAAGAGCCTGTTTCCATGAAGCTCCCCCGCGCAGTGGCAGTCCCCGTTCCGGATCCAGCAGACGCACAGCACAGGATGAAGCTTCAGCCATGCGGCATACATCTTTCAGCAGTCCGTCACTGACATCCATCATTGCGTGCGTGTAAGTTCCTGCCAGGAAATCCTATGCCTTCACCCGCGGTTCAAAATTCAAATGCCAGCCTGACGCGAAAGAATTTCCAAAACAACCTGTAGCATAGAGCCAGTCAAAAGGTTTGGCATTCCTCCGGAGGCAGAGCTTCTTCTTCTGAACAGTCCCAAGAATTGAAAGGGAACAGACCTGACCTTTCTGCGGAAGTCTGGCAATGTCTCCGCCAATCACGGACACACCCCATTCCGAGGCACACGCTTCAAGGCCCTCATGGAAACGCTTCATCCAGTCTTCCGGCATAGGGTTTAAAGCCAAAGTTACCATGGCATGAGACGGCGTCCCGCCCATCGCTGCAATATCACTGATATTCCGCTTTAAAAGTTTCGCTGCCACGAGTTCGGGCGCTGTATCCTCCGTATAGTGTACGTTGCTTAGAACCTGATCCGCGGCCGCCAGAAACAGACAATCCCCGGGGAGATGCAAATCCAGGACCGCCGCATCATCCCCAATGCCTTCATAGACATCTGGACGGCGGCTGAATAAGCGACCTATGTACATACAGAAAGATTCTTCGTCCATTGTCCCCGAACTGTTTGTCTTTAATAAATTGAACTGGAATAAAAATTCGTTTGTTTTAACATACAGCTCCCCCCTTTTTTTTCAAGCGGAATCTAAAGGAAAGCCAAACAGTTCCTCTTATTTTTCGGGATTAAATTTCACACTGTTTCTCTTCTGCTGCTGGAGGCTTGTGTTCCAGTCCCTTTTCTGCTTTTATGAGCAGACAAAAAAAAACTCTTCGTTCTTTTTCATCCGTTTCTTCAATGGTACAAACTTCAGGAAAATTCTTCATCCGGCACAGGATTAAAAAATATCTTCACTTCAAAAAATTGGAAATAATAGGGACAGCCTTTCAAAGGAAAGGCCAACGTTTTCTCCGATCCCGGTTTAAGACTCCGAATTTTCCGGAAGGAGTCTCAAACGACACACAGCTTCTCCCGGCAGAACTTCCCCCTCCCAGGATGTCCTCGAATAATGACGTTGAAGATCAACGATAAAAGACATTTCCGGAATGCGGCTTTGAATCAGAGTCATATGAAATTCCTGATCTTCCGGAAAAACCAGATCAGAGAAAACCGCCTTGCACAAGCCGGATTTTTCCTGCGGAACAAGTTCAAGAATATACCGCTTGCCGTTCACAAGGAATGCTGCTGTCCCCGGAACGGGACAGTAAAGTTCCAACTCCAGTTCCAGTTTTCCATCTTTCTTCCAGTTCTCTTTTTTCAGTTCAAAATACTTGACAAGTTCCCCACCGTTTTTCCACGGAACCAGCTGCCATCCGCCAAGAGCCTGCGGACCGTTGTCCAGAGCCAGAAGTCCGGCCCCTGCCGGGAATTCCACCTGAACGCCTCCGGGCCGGAGCAACCTCATCACAGGCGCTTCATAATAACTTCTGTAAAAATCGTACGCTCCAAAAACGATCCAGCCGCTGACAGCACATGCACAGCACACACGGATCCAGCGTTTCCACCCGCTATTCTCTGGAATATCCGAGCGGCCTTTCCTTTTCCAAGGCTGCATGATGCACCGCCAGATCAAATCCGGAGTAAAGGCCCCCAGAATACAGAAAAGTCCCAAAGCCGGCACACGGAACCTCGCCAGGATATAAAACACAGATGCCGCACCAGCATAAAACAGAATAAACAGCATCAGCAGGAGAATCCCTTTATGCCGCAAACATTCTTTCAACATCAGCAGAAATGCGGAAATGGATAGAAACAAAAGCACTGAAGTCGGGATGAAACCAGCCACTTTGAGGAAGGATGCAAGTTTCCCGTTCGCTTCCAAAGAAATATTATTCGGAATTTCCCGGGCATCCCAGAACAACAGAAATTTTCTGAACTGAATTTCCAGGAAAGCCCCCGGCTCATTCTTTGCCCATTCCACAATATCCTGAATAACACTCTGCTTATCCTCAAGTTCAAACCATCGTGTATAAGTCTCCGGATACACCAGATACCCGGCAGGCGCTTCCGGATTGTTTCCAAGCGCCAGGACCGCCGGTCCTGCGGAAGATGGTCCTG
Organism: uncultured bacterium; assembly: GCA_949290385.1. Lineage (GTDB taxonomy): Bacteria > Verrucomicrobiota > Lentisphaeria > Victivallales > UBA1829 > CASERY01. Next base: position 4,510 of record CASERY010000062.1, read on the forward strand.
AAAGTCTTCCTGAACTCAGTGTATTCCGAATCACGAAAGGCATCTGCGGTAGAATTGTGCAGAATA
>CASERY010000063.1 GCA_949290385.1 uncultured bacterium
AGCTCTTCCCTGATTGAAACAGGATGAAGCAAGAAGTGGAATGGGATCGGATGCGTCGTTTGCGGGAGCTGTAATTTCCGGAAGAGGACAGTCCCTGGCAATGACAGCGGGTGCTGTCTGTTCCGGAATTCTATGAAAACAAGATTCTTCTGTTGGGAAAGGAGCTCTTCCGGCACAGACAGTATCCCATTCAGAAACATGCGCATGATGTCCGAACACTGGAAACGGCTGGGCTATTCTTTGCCAGAGAAGTGCCTGTTTGATTCCGGGATCAGAAAGGGCATTCGGGTTTGCCGGATTCATTTCGTTGCGGATCCCGACTGCGCAGCCAAGAACTGCAGCTGGAACCGGATCCGTTTCTGAAAGCAGAAATCCCTGAACTTCGCTGTATGCCGGTTCAAAGGGTTCCCGCAGAACTTCCCCTGTTCGCTGGAAAAGGGTACAGCGTGAAAGTTCATGAGGAGTTTCAGAAAGCAGAAAGAAGTCGCAAAGCGGTACGCACTGACGGATGATTTGCAGCTGTCGATGTTCTTCTTCCGGACTCTGATCCGGAGCCGGAGGATTCCATGGTTTCCTGGGAAGCGTATGAAGAATTCGGGTCTGGGGGGCATACCGGCGCAGAAGCCTTGTGGTAAGGTTCCTGTACTCTGCCTGATCTGAAAACGGAGCCCAGAGAATTTTCCAGAAGAGAATGCCGGCCCGGGCAGAACGGATTGCTTTTTCTGTCCAGTATTTTTCAAAGGCTTTCAAGGAAAATGTTTTGTGGTCCGTGCAAAAGTTTTCCAGGGGGGGTGGATGAATTTCCAATCCAAGGCCCTGGAAGCCAGAATCTTTGATTTTCTGAATCAGCTTTTTCATGCTTTCTTCCGGGTATCCGGGGACATGAAAAGATGGGAAGCAGCACAGATCCAGCGGTGCCGCTGAAGAAGTTTTTCCCCCTGCATTCGGCAGATCCCAGACGTCTTCCAGCAGAACGGTCAGACTTTCACGGAATTCCTGAAGCACAGGATTGTACAGCCCGTTTTCAGAAAACAATTCCTTTTCTGAAAGGTGAAGAGCTCTTGTGAAAGGATCCACCGGACATTGATCCCGCGGCGTGCAGGAATTCCCGGGAAACGGCACTGCCGGCAGAGGAGCCCAGTAATTTCCCTGAAAATCTGAGGATACTGTCTGCGGAATAAGATTCATGGCTGTAAAATAAAAGCCCCTGTGCATGGTTAGAAATTTAGATGGCAAAAACAGATGTATTCAGCTATATTCAACTGTATTCCGATAGAATTTTTCGGATGATTTTCCTGTGTTATCCTCTTTTTCTCTCTCCCCTCCTGGTGTTCGGAGTACTTCCCGGAAACAAGGGCTTCATTTTGCGATTCATACAGAAGAAAGCGGCATTCTTCGGCAGGATGGACACCTTTTCCTAAGCACATCTTCAGAATTGATTCCGGGGCTGACGTTTTTCTAAATCAGCTGTCCTGCTGGCTGCTGCAAACTTCAGGAACAACATCCTGAGGCGTGGAAAGGATCCACACACTGCTGACTGTTCCCGATACCAAAAGATGAAACTGTACGGCATGAATGGTTGCTCCCATGCCCATCATCATCTGTTCAAACTCAAAACCGCGGAGCGTTCCGGAAAAGTCCAGTGCTACCTGGTCTGCCTGGATGCCGTGGGATTTTTCCATCGCTTTCGGCCGGCGGACCGGAACAGAACAGGCCAGATCCAGTACCCTGGTTTGAGAAGGAATTGCGATACTTGCATCTTTGTCTGATCCGGTGTGCTCCGTGTAGGTAATGACAAGACTTTTGATTTCCAGGGAAAGATGGCTTGTAATCTCTGCCCGAGCAGAAGCCTTTGCGGGATCACAGACCGGGAAAAGACTGTTGATTACAGCGGAGGAGACTTTTTCATCCAGGATTTTCTGGACTTCATTTTTAATTCTTTCGGCAATCAGATTGCTGCCGAGTTTACTGAAAAGGTTCATGGATTAAATCCGATCTGCTTGCTGAATAGGGGTTGACGAAATTCAGAAATCCAGTGGTCTGCTGCGGACGGAGTTCTCCGGGTGGCCGATGGACCAACTGAAAACTGAAAGAAGCAATACGGGGAAATAATAAAGGATGAAATGAGATTTTTCAAGTTTTTTATCCGTCAGGATTGAGCGGATCTTAGAATATTTTCAAAAAAAGATGTTTTTTTATTTTTTCAGAATTCCCTTGTGGATTTTTTCATGCCTCCCCGTTATATTGCAGTGAAAGGCCTTAGACTGCAGTTTTTCTGCGTGACGGAAGATCTGAATATCCGGTTCCGTAGAAACTCTGTGAAACTGAAACTTGCCCATTGGTGAGAGGGAGGCAAAATCATGAATGTTCTGGTTGTGGGATCCGGCGTTGCCGGCGTTTCGGCGGCTCAGAGAATCCTCAAGAATGATCCGTCTTCAAAAGTGTGTTTGTGCGATGCTGAAGGAATGGGGCTTTATGCAAGAATCCGCCTTCCGGAGTACGCGGGAGGTTCTCTGACAAAGGATAAACTGACTCTTTATTCCCCCGATGTCATTCAGAGCTGGGATGTGGAATATCTGGCAGATGCTGTTGCGGAAATTGATCTGGCGGAGAAACAGGCCCGGTTTGTCTCAGGCGTTGCAAGACGCTTTGACAAGCTTCTGTTCTGTACTGGTGCTGATGCTCGCAGAATTGAGCTGCCGGGAATGGACAAGGCGGAAGACCGGATTTTTACCCTGCGCTCGCTGAAAGATGCGGACACCATTATCAAGGCCGCTGAGACTGCCGGAAAGGCCATCGTGCTGGGCGGCGGCGTGCTGGGCCTTGAAATTGCCTGGCATTTGAGACAGCGGGGACTTCAGGTTGTTGTGCTGGAATGCTTGGAACGCCTCCTGCCGCGTCAGTGCACCGCGGAGGGATCTGCACTCCTGAAACAGCGTCTGGAGGAAGCCGGGGTGTCTGTGGAACTGAACTATGTGTCCGAGAATATATCATGCGGGGAAAATCAGTCCGGGCTTTCTCTGCATGCTAAAGACGGAAGAGTCTGCAAGGGAGATTTTCTTCTGATTTCTGCTGGAATGGCTCCCCGGAAAAGTCTTGCGGAAAAAAGCGGTATTGCCTGCAAAAACGGCATTCTGGTCAATGAAAGACTGGAGACTTCATGTCCGGACGTTTATGCCGCAGGCGACTGTGCGGAAGGCCCTGTTCGGAATCCGGGCATGTGGATCTGTTCCAAAGAGCAGGGAGAAGGCGCAGCGGATATCCTGACTGGAAAGCTGGAAAAATTCACATTCCGGGAACGGCAGCCCATGCTGAAAATCGGTAGTCTGGATCTGACGGGAATCCGCAGCTGAAAAACGTTGCAGTCCCGGCCGGATGTCGGTACAATGGAGGGAAGGACGGCAGCTTCGGTGGTATAGAAGGCCTTGAATCCCGAAAATGTCGCAGAATTCAGGCGACAGAAGATCCTGAATTCCGGAATGCTGCAGGGCGTGATGCGCGGGAGAGTTTTTGATTTTAAGAGAAGAAAAAGGTCCTGCCGTCCGGAAGGCATAGTAAAGAATGGAAATCTGAAAAGAAGAAGTTTTCAGATTGAAATGCGGAGCATGATCGTGGAAAGAAATTTTTATCTGGATGCTAAAACCCGGGTCACGGATCAGTTGATTACAAAGGATGGAAAATTCATATTGCAACTTCCTCAGGTGGAATCTGTGGAAGTTAAAACATCCAGGAAGAGCTTTTACGGAGCATAGATTTGTCTGCCTCTTTCGTTCCTGGGATTTTTCATCAATGGCTTTGTGGGAATTGCGCTCTGCTGCGCTGCCTACTGCTGGTTTCATTATGCGTACATGTTCTTTGCTTCTGTGCAGGTGAAAATGAAAGACGGACAGATTTATACGCTTCGTAATTTTGCGTATCACTGCAGACACAACGCTTACGATCTTGCAGATGCTGTTCAGATGGCTCGGAACGAGTCGGGCGGAAAGCTCCGGAAGGAAAAGGATCTGGAACTTTCAGAAACCCAGCGCACTGCACGGCTCAAGGAAATGCTGCAGAAGACGGATGTGGAGAAAACTCCTGAAATGGAGCAAATTCTTGAAAATCATTTGAATGTGGAAAATCATAAGCATCATGAGGAAGGGGCCCGCTGAACAATGGGTGTTGAAATTGAACGAAAATTCATTCCTTCTGATGATTCCTGGAGACAATCTGTCTCTTCTCGTTCCAGCCTGAAGCAGGGCTATATTGCCACTGTGAACGGTCATACTGTGCGGGCGAGAATCTCAGACGGTCAGGGATTCCTGACCCTGAAAAGCCATGCACACGGTATTTCCCGGGATGAGTTTGAATACAGAATTCCAGTGGAAGACGCAGAACAGATTCTGGAAAGTTTCTGTGAAAAGCCATTGATTGAGAAATATAGATATATTGTTGTATTTCAAGGATTCACATGGGAGATTGATGAATTTTTCGGAGAAAATCAGGGTCTGATTCTGGCGGAGATAGAACTGCCTTCGGAGGATACGGCATTTGAGATTCCTCCTTGGATTGGAAAGGAAGTAACTCATCTTGGGCGTTACTATAATTCAAACCTGCGGAAACATCCTTTTTCCCGGTGGAGTCCAGAGGAAAAGGCGGGACTGGATCTGAATGGATGCTGACAGACCTTTTCCGGAATATGCAGAAATGATCGCTTTTCAGGAACATCTGTATGTACGGATGCAAAGGGCGCTTTGAATCGGGATGGGATTGTTAGCAACCTTCTAAGAATAAATCTCTTCTTTAGATGCAAGGGGCGCTTTGAATCGGGAACGGGGGCCAGGCAGGATCTTTTCCCCGGCAGAGGTTTTTTGCGGGGGAAGTGCGAGAGGGTTGAGAATGCATATTTTTGCTCTTTTATATTCTGCTGCTTCTGCAGAATATAAGTATGACGTGAGGGCACCTTCTGCGGTTTTTCCGAAGGATGTCAATGTGTATCCGGAGAGTCGGGCACAGCAGGGCAGAGAGAGGTATTTTCTGGATCTCGCCAGTGGTACTCCAGAATAATCATGGGAGCATGGGCAGAGTTATAAGATTGAGATAGAATGGAAAGGGATGGGACAAGGTATTTTTAGAAAATAAAGTGTTAGTTTTCTGTTAGCATATGGAAAAACAGAAGTTATAAGGAGGGATCAGCAATGTTGTTGGAAACGGCCCGGGAAAGGGGCCTTTTCGGACTGTATTTTGATCCTGAAAGCGAATTGACAAGAACTGTTGGACTGTTATATTATAGTATAAGTTTGTACAACAGAGCCGATAATCTTTGAGAGAAAGTGAACAAATATGGCAGCTAAAAAGGTGGTAATTACCGGACGCGGTCTGGTCACTCCGATCGGTTTCGGACTTCAGGAAAATATAGACGCCCTGAAGAGTGGAAAAAGCGGTATCGTCTATCTTCCTGAATGGAAAGAAGCCGGCTTGGAATGCAATGTGGGCGGCAAGGTTTCTTATGAATATGACTGTCCCATGTTTGACCGGAAAAAACTCCGTTTTATGCCGGAAAATGCAAAAATGGCTGTGGCCGCGGCTTATGAGGCAATTCTGGATGCCGGTTATACGCCTGAAACTTTGCCCAGATCGGAAATGGCTGTGCTGAACGGTTGTGCAGGAAGTGCTTACAAGGAAGTGTGTACATCGGTCAGTATTTTTGAGGCAACAAGAAATCTGCGGAAAATTTCTCCTTTTGCTGTGCCGCGTACAATGCCGTCATCTGCTGTTGCGAGCATGTCTCTGATTTTCGGGATTACGGGGGAGAGCTATGACATCAGCTGCGCATGTACAAGCGGAGCCATGACTTTGATTGCAGCTGCACGTCTGATCCTTTCCGGTGAATACGATATTGTTCTGGCCGGAGGTTCTGAAGAGCTTTCCTGGCAGCAGGCCCTGGGTTTCAATGCAATGAGGGCTATCAGCCGGAGCAGAAACGATCATCCGGAACAGGCCAGCCGTCCGTTTGACAAGGGGCGGGATGGCTTTGTCATGGCAGAAGGTGCCGGCATGATGATCCTTGAGAGCGAAGAACATGCCAGAGAACGAGGCGCAAAAATTCATGGAGTGATTTCCGGTTTTGCATGTAACAGCAATGCCACGGATATGGTTGCTCCAGACCGGGCATCCAGCGCGGATGTGATGCGCATGGCTGTGAAACATGCAGGTCTGAAGCCGGAGGACATCCGGTATATCAATACCCATGGCACCAGCACGCCGGTGGGGGATCCTATTGAAATGGAGGCTATCTATGATGTCTTTTCCGGGAATCCGGTTCTGGCGGTGAACAGCACGAAGTCTCAGACAGGCCATATGATTGGAGCCACTGGTGCAGTGGAAGCCATTTACACCAACCTGATGGTGGAGCACTCTTTTGTAAGCGGAACAGTCAACCTGACAGATCCGGAAGATGAGTTTGCCTGGGCTGATCTGGTGCGGGAAACCCGTGAAAATTTCCCGATCAGTCACGCATTGAGCAACAGTTTCGGGTTCGGGGGAACCAACGCGAGCATTGTGATTTCCAAATACGAAGCATGAGTGAGAATCTGAGTGACAGAAACTTTTTCTCAGAACGAGAGAGCTGTTTATCCTGAACATGCTGTGATTATGGCTCCCATAGCGGGTCATACGGATGTGCCGATGCGTGCAGCATCGGCACGGCATGGCTGTGCTTTTGCCTTTACGGAGATGGTGGATGCGGGGTCTCTGGTTTATTCTGTAAAAAAAACGGGCCGGCTGGTGATTCGTGGAAATCATGAAAAATTTCTTGGAATTCAGTTGGTCGGATCTGATCCGGATATCCTGAGGAAGGCTGTCGAAATCATCAATGACATGGATTTTGACGTGCTGGACTTTAATTTAGGCTGTCCTGCTCCGAAAGTTGCCAAAAAGGTCGAAGGTATTGCACTTGCACTGAAAAATCCAGATCTTGCAGTCCGATGTGCTGAGACCCTGGTTGCTTGTTCGAGAATTCCTGTGACTGTGAAAACTCGGATCCAGAGCGAGACGGACCCGGAAGAGACCGTGCGTTTTTGCCGACGGCTGGAAGGTACGGGTATTTCCGCCTTGACACTCCATGGGCGGGTGATGAAAGTTTTTTATTCCGGACCGGTTTTTTATGAACACATTCGTTCCGTACGAGAATCTTTGAAAATTCAGGTGATTGCCAACGGCGGAGCCCTTACAGAGCGTTCTTACCGGGAACTGCTGGAGCGGACAGGCTGCAGTTGCGGCATGATTGCAAGAGGTGCTTTGGGAAATCCATGGATTTTTGAAGCGGTGAAGGGAGTCGGGAAATATCCTCCGTCTGTATCTGAATTCGCGGATGAGCTGGATCGGCATGTCCATGAAATGATTGATTTCTACGGAATGGAGCAGGGATTTAAAATCGCACGCAAAACAATTCTGGAATATCTGAGAGGACGAGGTTTTGCTGGTTCTCTGCGGGCTTCCGTCTCTTTCCTGTCCGGATTCGATGACTTCAGTCGTCTGATGGAGGAAGTGCGTCGCGGGCCTTCTCCGCGTTACTGGGAATTCCTGGAAAAACATCCGGAGGATGTGGAGCGTCCTCTTCGGAAGGAATCCTGTTGAGTGGATGCCGGATTTTTGCCGGGCAGAGAAGTCATTCACATGAAAGAGAAGGAGGGAAGGCCAGCAGTATTCAGGAGAACCATTTGCAGGGGGGCAGAGAAGTCATCCACCCGGAAGAGAAGATTGGGCAGAAGAAGGAAGAAAGATTCTTTTTTGCAGCAGCTTAGCCGTAAATGGAATCCGGAGCAATGTTTTCCCGGCAGAAGGAAATAGGACTTCTGAAAATGGTTTCAATATGTCCGGAACTGTTCTGATTCCTGATCGGAAAAGGGGACAGATTTGTGCCGGCTTTATGAAGAAAAGCGTTTCTTCCAGTTAGAACACCAAAATGCTGGCAGTTCTATGCATATGCTGTTGTTGAGGCCAATAACATGCAGTCATAATCTTTTTAATTGCAAATCAAACTTATTTCCAGTGCTGGCAGTTCTACGCTATGCTGTTGTGCAACAAATCAGAATTTCTTTTAGGGAGAGTACCAGCGTGCCTGAAAAGAGGAATCCCATGAGAGATTGAAAGTCCTATAGAATAGGAAGTTAACCTGGCTCCGGAATAGGAAAGAGAAATCCCATGAAAGATTGAAAGAGCATCAGGGTGGGGGAAAAATAGACCATTTTTTAACGGATATTCAGACCTTTTTGCCGGACAGGAATCGTGGTATGACAGAGTGGCATGGCAGAGCTTGATCCTATTAACAAAGCTTTTTCCCCGTGCGGACAGAATAAAGGACCGCTTTATTTTCAGAACTGTTTGGAAACCTTGTTTCCAGCTCGGGACAGTAGAAAAATCCTTCGGCTTGCAATCAGAATGAAATTCGTTATATTGGAGCAAATGCAGGGCTGTTTTTTTGCCGGCTTTTTGCCGCAGGAAATCCTTCCAGTCCTTGGTTTGATAGAATTACCGGAGAAAAATTGTATGAAAAAATGCCGATGGTTGGAATTATAGGTGATGCTTTCCTTGAGTTTTACCGGACTGAGCACGCTTCACGGTGCAGATCCGGCAGAATCGGGAAGACGTCAGGTGTACCCCTTGGATGCAGGAAAAGTCCGGATCAATGCGGAGCTTGTGGCCGGAGATCTGAAGAATATCCCGGAGAAGGATCAGCATATGCCGGCAGTCTGGTATATTATTCCTGCATTAAGCAGTATTAAGCGTCTTCCGGATGCTTATCCAGAGGATGGGGAAGTTCTGGGAGATTTGACCTTTATTGCAGCCAGAGGCGAATATGAACCGGCATCTTTTGTGCTGTATCCGCAGCAGGATGTGGATCGGCTGACATTTACGGTGTCTGATCTGGTGCACGAAAAAAGCGCAGAGAAAATCCCGGCTGACTGTCTAGATTTGAAGCTTGTCAAGATCTGGTATCAGCAGGGAACCGCCTGGTATTCCTATTTCGGGGACAATTTCGGACGGGTGCTCTGTCCGGAACTTCTGGTCAATGATGAAAATCTCATTTATGTGGACCCGGAAACCCGGGATAATTATGTGCGCTACAGCAATGCGGACGGATCCGAGTCTTATGTCTGGAACAGCGCCAGTTTCATGCTTACAGATTACAAGAGAGATGCACAGGTCTGCACCGCCATGGTTCAGGATGCGCCGCAGCTGCAAAGCGTTGTGCTGAACAGGAATGAATGGAAACAGTTCATGTGCACTCTTCATGTCCCGCAGGATGCTGGTGAAGGACTTTACCATGGGACTATCCGGATTCAGGCAGATGGTATTCCGGCAGGAGAAATTCCTGTTCTTGTCCGGGTTCTTCCCTTTTCTCTGCCGGTACCGAAAACCAATTACGATCTGGACAAGGAATTCTATCTGACTTTTTATGGAGCAGGCACAGGCAATCCCAAGGTTTTGAAGAACCTTGCCGCGCATAACATGCGTCAGCCCCTGTGGTTTCCCCTGATAGATCCGCTGAATCCGGACAGAATGCAGCAATATGCCGATGCCGGACGCAAGGCGGGGCTTCCTTTAAAACCGGCTTTTGCCGCAGGCCCGGGAGCCGGGATCGAAAAAGATCTGGAAGACTATGAGGCGCGTGTTCGAAAATAGGCGGATGTGTCAATGGAAATCTATGGACACTCCGATATTTACAACTATGCCATTGACGAGGGTGGACTTTCGATTGTCAAGGCGGAACGCCCCACATGGATGACCGCGCACAAGGGCGGATAGAAAGTCATGGCATCGACAACATCAAAACCCCGCTATCTTTTTGCGCTGGATTTTATGAATATGCCATGTGCACCGGATGAAATCCGTGCCCGGGAAATCGCCCGGTTCCACAGTTCGAATCCGGATGGAATCGCATGCTGGTATGCTACACCGCATACAGGTCCGGAAAACCCGGATTATATGCGAAGAACCCATGGGATTTATGCCTACTTGTTCAATTACGACGGGAGTGCCAATTACTGTCTGTACCGTGCGGACTGGAACGACTGGGCGGGACCCTATGAGCCTTTTCTGAGAGGTCTGCTCTGCGTGTATGCCACACGGGATTCCGTCCTGGATACGCTCGCCTGGGAGGGAATCCGGGAGGGACTGGATGACGTGCGTTATGCCACACTGCTCAAGGAAAAGGCCATGGAGGCACTGAAGAGTCCGTCTTCTGAGGTGTACTTCACCGGGCGCGAGGCCTTGAATTTCATTGCTTATTTCGATCCGTACAGAGACAGCGCAGATCTGTTCCGCATGGAATGTATTGACTGGATTCTCAAACTGGATGAAGCGCTGAAAGGAGACAAAACAAAATGATGCAGAATAAAAGAAACACTGTTCTGTTTGGATAGATGGCCCTGGCTTTACTCAGCTGCGGACCGTGTTGTTTTTCAGAAGGACATTATGGGTTGTCTGCTGCAGAGATGTCCGTTCAGGAAAAAGATGCCTCCGGAACGGCTGCATCCGCATCGGATGAAAAGACCGAAAAGCTTTCTCCCGAGGATTTCCAGAAAAGACTTGCTGCCATACGCGAACTGCGCCGGAATGGATCCATGGACGCTTATGTCCGTGCTGCTTTGGAACTTGCAGCGAATCCGGATTTGGATAATACGCAACAGATTTCAATCCTGAACGAGACGCTGAATGGTGCCGTTGAAAAAAAGAATACGGCTGCTTTGAATCAGATAGGTGATGCTGTTTTAAATCTGTCTGCTGAGAATCGTGCGTTCCTGGGAGGAGAATTTATCCAGAAGGCATCTGAATATGCACTGGAACAGTAGGACCGGATCTATGCAGCCACTTCAGAAGAATGGGATGTTGTTCGTCTGCCGGGCCTGGTTTCAGTTCTTGCCCGTACTTCTGTAATGAAGAACGAACCGGAGCTTTTTAAAAAGTATTATGCTCTTCTTCATGATATGACCCCGCCGGAAAACAGTGATCCGGAAAGCGCAGCCTAGCTGGAGACACAGAAAGCGGCAGAACTTCAGAAGACTCTTGAAGTGGTTGCATCTAAAGATTTTTCTTTGGCGGAGGAACTTGCCCGCGATCCTGTTTTTGCCGGACAGCCGCTGGAAACCTTGCAGTCTCTGGCTTCCGGCGCCGTGAAAGGGGAAAACAGAAAGGCTTTGGATTCTGTTCTTGAAAAAATTTCCCAGAGCCATGATCCTGAAAAAATTCCTGAGATGATTCGTCTTGTCAACGGTCCGCTAACCAAAACGCCGCTTCTCCGGGAAAAAATTCTGCATGAACTGCTGGAGCGGGAAAAGGAATATCCTGCGGAACAGAGAATTGAACTGTGGGCTTCTCTCCGGCCTGTTCTACCCGGGGAGCTCGGATTCGGCCTGGAGGATGAAAGCGGTCTTTATGAAACCTACAAAGCGGCTTCGGAAAGAATCTTTCAGATTGCCGCTGAGAATCCGGAGATGACCGATTCCATTGCCGTCTACCGGAAGAATCTTATGGATGCTGCATGGCGTTTCGGAGATTATACCATGCTGGAGAAGCTCCTGCCGGAACTGCGCAGGGAGATGTCAGAGGATCCTGAAGTTCAGCGCATGGCTTTGATCCATGCCGTATGGAAGAACGATCTTGAGGATGCAGACAAGATTCTGCAGGGATCCACATTTCATTCTTAGAAGGCGGATTCTCTTGAATACCTCGCCTGGCAGGGACTTCTGCTGTATCTGAGAAATCAGGCGGATAAGTTGGATGAGAAACTCTATGGAGCGGACTTCCGAAATGTTTCCCTGAAAGAGCGTTTTGCCCTGCGTAGAAAAATCAGTCGTTTTGCGGTAATGACGCGCCATTATCCGGTCAGCCGGGAGATCGAAAAGGAAATTATGCGTGATTTCCTGAAATCTCCCGGAACAGATATGCATTATATGGTAACTTATCAGGCAGATGCCCCTCAGTCCGCCGCGGCCTGGGTCATGACTCCAGCCTATTCCGACTGGAACAGCATGGAGACCAGAATGTATCCTGTGAATCAGTATTTCCAGAGTGCTGCGCGGGATGAGGCCCTGCTTAAAGATGTTCCCGTACAGAAAGCCAATGACGCATATAAGACGGGCCTTTCTATTGTTTATGATCTGGAAGGAGTCCATATTTACATTCGGGCGGAGGATCCGGATGTGGCAGACGCACGGCTGGGAAAAAAGAAGTCCCGGGAGTTTGAGATGTTTATTCGACCTGGACCGGATTCGGTTTACAATTGGTTTTATTTGTCGGATGTGCCCGAGTGTCCGGATACAGGTGGCACTGTGGAGTGGAGTTCTCCGGGCAGAGATCACAAAATGACTTATGACTATTTAAGAAAAGACGGCTGTTTCACCGAAACCGGCTATGCTTTTCATGTCTTGATCCCGTGGGAGATGTATGCGGGAAAACTGCCTTCTCCGGACCGCCAGTGGACTCTGGGATGCATGGGCAATGGCATGACGCTTAATGGAAATGTCCATGAACTGAGCCGTGCGCTGAAAATAGATTTTCAGTTTTCTCCGGAGACATTGATTGCTATTCAGAAGAATACTGCGCTGAAAGCATACTATGCTTATAAAAAATATTCTACGTCTCCATATGAAATGATTCAGATATGGGAATCGGATACTGATATTGGAGATCCGGACTTTTACCAGGAAAAACTGGAAAGTCTGATTCAGGAGCTGGATGAAGCCGGAGAAAGGCTTGAAAAAACGGAGGAATCTGCGGAAATCGATGAAATATACCGGAAGTATGTCCCGTTGTGGCAGAATATCCGTTATGAAGCTGCAGACCGCAGGGTCCATTATTTGCGCGACCGGTTCCTTGGACGGTGAAAGCACCATCATACGGTGTTTTCCTGTAGAGAACAGAATTTTTTCCGAAGAATAACGATTCGCCATCCTGTAGAAAGACAAAAAATCACAAGGCTGTACCAGTCCCGGAAAAACGGAGAGGACAGTCTTGTGATTCTTTTTTATGGACAGAACACGCACAGGAATTTATTGCGTTTCCTGAATCCGGAATGCCATATTTCTGTGGCGTGCTGCCGGTGACGGTTGAAACGATTTTATTTCCCCGGATCACTCTCCGGAGACCTGATTGTTTTCCCCGATGTTTTTAAAGTTTTGAACTGCGTGCACGCAGAAGGAGATCCGCCGTGACAAGCGCTGCCATGGCTTCCACAACAGGGACAATGCGGGGAACCAGGCAGGGATCATGACGTCCTCCCACTCTGATTTCCACTTCATTGCCATTCCGGTCAAGAGTCCGCTGAAGAACTGAAATAGAAGACGTAGGTTTCACTGCAATTCTGAATTGAACCACATTGCCGCTGGATATGCCACCCAGAACACCACCTGCGTGGTTCGTAAGGAATCCTGAAGCCGTCATAGGATCATTGTTTTGAGAACCGGCGGATTCGGCGGCAGAGAAGCCGCTGCCGATTTCAAAGCCTTTGACACCACCAATGGAAAGCATGGCATGGGCGAGAAGGGCATCGAATTTATCGAAGACAGGTTCGCCCAGTCCCGGAGGAACACCCAGAATTTCTCCGCGGATAATGCCTCCAATGCTGTCGCCTTTCTGCGCCTGGGTGCGGATGAGACAGGCCATGGCATCCGCAGCAGAGGGATCTCCGCAGCGGACAGGATTCTGTTCAATCTGAGACCAATCGATTTTTTCGGCCCGGATGGAGCCGATTTGTTCCGTGCAGGCACGAACCGAGATGCCGAAGTGCTTCAGAAGGAGTTTTGCCACAGCACCGGCAGCTACACGGGCGGCAGTTTCGCGTCCGGAAGACCGTCCTCCGCCGCGGTAGTCGCGGATTCCGTATTTCTGCTGGAAGGTATAGTCTGCATGGCCGGGACGGAAAACATCTGCCAGATTGTTGTAGTCCCCGGAACGCTGATTCGTATTCCGCAGCATGATGGCCAGAGGAGTTCCTGTGGACTTCCCTTCAAAGACTCCGGAGAGAATTTCAATAGTATCCGATTCCTTGCGTGCAGTGGTTACACGGGACTGTCCGGGTCTTCTCCGGTCCATTTCCGACTGGATGAATGCCTCGTCAATTTCGAGTCCGGCCGGAAGACCGTCAATAACAACTCCCAGGGCATTCCCATGGGATTCTCCAAAGGTTGTAATGCAGAAAAGGGTTCCAAATGTGTTGTTCATAAGACCATATCCTTATAAGCTGAGAGAATGTGGAGTGCCACATCTCTGGGGGTGGTTTCAAAATCAGCAGGCCGGATGACTGTGTCGGCCTCTTTTTTGAAGACTTCCATGCGTTTTCGATTGGATTCGCAGAATGCTTTGAAAGGATCCTCCTCATGCTGGAGAAAAGGTGGAAGTCCGTGTTCCAGAATGCGCTGATAGGCAATGTCATCACGGACATCAAGACAGCAGATGAACCCGAGTTTTTCACGGTCCTGCTCTGTGATGAACGGATTGGAAAGAGCGCCTCCGCCCAGGGCAATAACTCTGGTTTTTCCGTCGGAACAGAGATCCCGCACAGCACGGGCCTCCAGCTGCCGGAATGCCGTTTCCCCGAGTTTTCTGTAGATCTCCCGGACAGATGGCTTTTCTCCGTGTTCCTTTTCATACAGATTTTGAATTGCATCATCGGAATCTGCAAAATCCAGCGCCATGATCCGGCTGAGTTCTTTTCCCGCAGAGGTTTTTCCCGCATGTTTGATTCCGCAGAGGGTGATATTCCGGGGCAGAGGATTGGCGGCTTTATAGCAGAGCCAGGAATCCCTGAGATATTTGCCGCGGGTGAACAGGATTTCAAAGTCATCAAAACGGGATTCCTCCAGGCTTTTGCGCATGGCTTCCAGACGTTCGCCGAAGGCATCCAGTGCCTGGAGAATGGCCGGAACGTTGCTGCTGCAGATCTGTCTCCACATGACTGGCGAACTGGAGGCAATGCGGGAAGTGTCTCTAAATCCGGTGGCGCATCCGGCATAATGGCGCCGCTGTGCCTGATAATCCTTGGCATCCAGAATGCTCTGGGAAAGGGCAGAGGCTATGATATGAAGCATGTGGCTTGTATTGGCCACAAGACTGTCGTGATCCTCCGGCAGAATGAAACGTACATGGGTATGGATGGATTCCCAGAAATCCTTTAAAAAGTCTGTGTCCTGCTGCTCCGCATGAATGGGCGGGGTCATGAATACATCCGCATTTTCAAAGAGTTCGGGGAAGGCCGCATAGGGGCCGCTCTTTTCGGTCCCCGCCATGGGATGGCTTCCGATAAAGCGCAGATTCGGTACGGATTCAGCTGCCTGACAGATGACGCCTTTGACACTGCCGATGTCGGTTAAGAGTGCACCGGGTTTCTGAAGAGGGCCGTAGCGGAGAATAAAATCGGTAATGACCGGGATCGGAAGACAGAGGCACAGCAGATCGCTTTCTGCAAAAGCCTGTTCCGGAGATTCGAAGCACTGTTCTGCAATGCCCTGATCCAGGACCCATCGGGCTGTTTCCGGATTGCGGCACCAGGCTGTGATTCTGTACTTGCGGGAATCCAGCGCCATGCAGAGGGATGTGCCGAGAAGGCCAAGACCTGCAATGCAGACGGTTTTTCTCATGATCTCACCTCGGCAAGGTATTTCCGGAGAAACATTTCAAGTTTTTTCGGGTCCGGGATTTCCTGCACCAGCACAGTGCCGACCGATTCCGGAAGAATGACACGGATTTTTCCATGACGGTTTTTCTTGTCATGGAACATTGCCCGGAGAATTTCCTCCGGAGAAAGACCGTTGCCTGCATTCAAGTCAAATCCATAACGCTGGAGAAGTCCCCTCTGGGAGAGCAGGAACTCTCTGCTGCAGAGTCCTTCCTCAAAGGCATACTGGGCGGCCATGTCCATGCCGATGGCTACCGATTCCCCGTGATTCAGAGAGAAGCCGGAGAGAAGTTCCACGGCATGTCCGAAGGTATGCCCGTAGTTCAGCCGAACCCGGATGGAGCTGTGTGTTTCACATTCGTCCTGTTCCACGATGCGTCTCTTGAGATCACAGGCCTGAAAAACAGCTGTTTCCAGAAGTGTTCTGTCTGCGCGGAGTTTTTCCATGGACGTCTGTTTCAGCATTCTGTACAGTTCAGGTGCGCCGAGAACGCCGGCCTTGATGATTTCCGCCATACCGTTGCGGAACTGGCGTTCCGGCAGGGTCTTCAGAAAATCCGTGTCAATATAGACAGCCAGGGGCTGATGAAATGCACCAATGAGATTTTTGCCGAAGACCGTGTCGACAGCCGTTTTCCCTCCGATGGAGGAATCCACCATGGCCAGCAGGGAAGTCGGAATCTGGATAAATGGAATGCCGCGCATGTAGATTGCCGCAGCAAAACCTGTCATATCGCCGCAGACCCCGCCGCCGAACGCTATAAAAAGAGCATCCCGGCCGAAATTTGCACGGGAGGCCTGCTCAATCATGCGCAGAACCGTGTCAATGGTTTTCGATGCCTCTCCTGCTGGGAAGGTGAAGCATTCAAGATGCATGGCACTTTTTTCAATGAGATCCAGAACAGGTCTTTGCCATGCCCGGGTGTTGGAATCAGCTGCAAACAGCACATTCCTTCCTGCGCAGAAACGGTCCAGAGACGGTCCGGACTCTGCAACAGGTCCCAGAAAAATCGGATAGGACTTTTCTGCAAGATGAACAGTCAATGTATTCATAAAAAGATTCTCCGCTTGTCTTCCGGAACGGAAGTGCTGCTTCAGTTTCGGAGGTCATTTCAGATTCGGATGCACAGCATGGGAAAAACGGGCCTTTACCCGGTTGTTTGAACTGAGGACTTTCCGCAAGAGGAAAAGTCCGGATCCGGACTGCCTGTATTCCGTTGTCTTCTGACGTTATTCTTCCATGTAGTTGCCGAGGAAAATGAATTCTCCGTCATCCTGATCGAGTTCCGCCAGAAGTTTCAGCACTTCCGGATCCGCGACAGAGGCTTCAAAGTCGAAGTAGAACATGTATTCAAAATCCTTGCCGGGTATGGGTCTGCTTTCGAGTTTGGTCAGATTCAGTCCAAGCACGGAAAAGCGTGAGAGCATCTGATACAGGGCCCCGGGTTTGTGTGGCAGAGACGCCATGATGCTGATCCGGTTGGATCCCGGAAAGATTTCCGGCTCCTTGGCAATACAGATGAAGCGCGTATAATTGAAATCGCTGTTCTGAATGGCGTTCCGGAGCTGGACAAGTCCGTAGATGCCGGCGCAGTCTGAACAGGCAATGGCTGCAATATCCTTTCTTCCGGATTCGGCAGCCGTCCGTGCGGCCAGAGCCGTGGAGCTGCAGGTCGTGATTTTTACCCCGGGCAGTGTGCTGAGGAATTTGCTGCACTGTTTGATGGCCTGTTCGTGGGAGATGATTTCCTTGATGTCTTTGAGCTCGGTTCCCGGATTCACCAGGAGGGAGTGCTTGATCTGGAGACGAAAACTGCGGACAATATAGAAATGATGGTCTTTCATCAGATCATATACGGCATCCACGGTTCCGGCAGTGGAATTTTCAATGGGCAGCACCCCATAGTTGCAAAGCTGTTTTTCAACGGCCTGGAAAACTCCGGAAAAATTGTTGAAGTAGGTCAGATCCGCCAGCTGGAAGAGTTTGTCTGCCGCAACCTGCGCATAGGCTCCCGGAATGCCACAACAGGCTACTTTGGCGGTTTTCGGGAAAAGGGCAGGTGTTTTGGCAAGGGATTCACGGATTTTGCGGAGGAACGGAGAGTCGCTGGAGTCCATTCTTCTCTGATAGGCTTTGCTCAAGTCAATTAAGGTGGAGAAGAGCACACTGGCACAGTTACCCAGTTCAGAGCCTGCGGATTGCCAGACTTTCAGAAGGATTTCGCGCTCTCGTTCCGGATTTTCGATGGGCAGGGCATTGGCCTGTTTGAATTGTCCGATTTTTCTGCATTCGTCCATGCGCTTGATGAAGAGCTGAAGAATTTCCTCATCAATTTGATCAATATTTTTACGGGCTTCGCTTAATTCGTTGTTCATTTGCTGATACCTTGATGTTGATTGAGATTCAGGTTGGGATTTGTTTTTTATATCCTTCCCTCCTGAAAGAAGGAGAATGTGTTGTTCATGGCAGAATATATCTGTATGACGGACGGCCTTCAGGAGGGATTATATGGCTCCTTAATAGTTATTTACAGGAATCACATGCCTCCTTGAGCACATGGATTTTTTTCATAAGATGGTCGAAGTCCTCCATAGTCAGAGACTGGAGACCGTCGCAGAGTGCATGCGGCGGATCGTTGTGCACTTCAATAATCAGTCCGTCTGCACCCGCCGCTACAGCGGCCATGGACAGCGGTGCCACAAACCGGGCAATGCCGGCCGCATGGCTCGGATCTATGATAATCGGCAGATGGGAAAGTGTTTTCAGCGCGGGAATTGCAGAGATATCCAGCGTATTTCGTGTGTAGGTCTCAAAGGTGCGGATTCCGCGCTCGCAGAGAATGACCTGTTCATTGCCGGATGCCATGATGTATTCCGCACTCATGAGCAGTTCCTGGTATGTGTTGGCAAGACCCCGTTTCAGCAGAATGGGTTTACGGGTGCGACCCAGCTGCTTGAGCAGTTCAAAATTCTGCATGTTGCGGGCACCCACCTGGATGACATCCACTTCATCGAAAAGGTCCAGCTGGGAAAGGTCCATAATTTCAGTAACGATGGGCAGACCTGTTTCTTTTTTTGCTTCCAGAAGCAGTTTGATTCCGTCGCCCCGGAGACCCTGGAAGGCATAGGGGGAGGTTCTGGGTTTGAAGGCACCGCCGCGGAGAAGAGTGGCTCCGGATTTTTTTACACTCCTGGCTACAGTGATAATCTGTTCTTCGGATTCCACGGAGCAGGGACCGGCGATAACTGTCATGCTTCCACCGCCGATTACGGCGTTGCCCACATGAATGACGGTGTCCAGGGGGTGGAATTTGCGGTTCGCATTTTTGAAGGGTTCCTGAACTCGCTTGACATCTTCAACGATTTCCATCTGCTTGATGAGGTCGATGTCAATTTTTGAGGTGTCGCCCACAAGACCGAGGATTGTCTGATGCAGTCCTTTGGAAGTGTGCAGGGAGATTCCCTGATTTTTCAACCATGTGGTCAGGTTGTTCAGTTGTTTTTCATCCGGATTTTCTTTGAGAATAACAATCATTTTTTCTTCTGCCTTATATCATTTGTGTGTGCTAAAAATTTCTTCTGGGAAAACGAGGCAATAAAAAAAGCCCCGCAAACGATTTTCTTCGCTGCGGAGCTTTGCAATTGCCTGTTGTATAACTTGAATCAGTTCTGTTCTTTCTCAGAAAAGGGAAACAGCAGCAATCGCTCGGCTCCGCTTTGTAAAGTAAAAAGCAAAGTCGAAATAAAAGTAAAAACGAAAGCTGAAACTGTTCAAATTCATTCTTGAATCCTTTGATTTGCGTTTAAGATAATCCGTGACAGGGAAAATGTCAACTCATTTTTTGAGAAAAAAACAAAAAAAATTTTAAATTCTGTTGCGAATTCATCTTTAAATGCTCAGAAGAAGCTGTTCTGTCTCCTCCCAGGAAATGCAGCCGTCCGTAATGGAACAGTCATAGGCAGGCCTCAGTCCCGGAATCAGTTTCTGGTTGCCTTCCTTCAGATAGCTTTCCAGCATGATTCCGCACAGATTCAGACAGCCGTTTTTGCGTTGGCGCATGACTTCATGGAATACTGTACTCTGCTGCCGGTAATCCTTCCGGGAATTGCCATGGCTGCAGTCCACCACAAGATGCGTGTTCAAATGGTGCTGCTGGAGCGCAAGGACGGCGGCTTTCACTGCTTCTTCTGTATAGTTGACTCCGCTGGCACCTCCGCGGAGAACCAGATGGGCGGAAGGATTGCCTTTGGTCCGGAAGATGCCCGTATGGCCGTTTTCGAGAACTCCAATGTAACTGTGGGAGGACTGGACTGTAATCATGGCATTGATGGCGCTTTCGAGATCCCCTGAAGTGCTGTTTTTGAACCCGACAGCCATAGGCAGTCCACTGGCAAGCTGCCGGTGCACGGGGGATTCCACCGTGCGTGCGCCGATGCCTCCCCAGCAGATCATTTCGGAAAGGTAGGCGGATGTTACAGGATCCAGAATCTCAGCAGCTGCAGGAAGACCTGCCTGAAGAACTTCCAGAAGAATCTTTCTTGCGAGGTGGATTCCAGCCGGAATCTGACAGGAACCGTCCAGCATGGGATCATAGATGAGACCTTTCCAGCCGAGGGCTGTTCTGGGTTTTTCAAAGTAAACACGCATCAGGATATAGGCTTTATCCTGGATTTTATCCGCGAGTTTCTTGAGTCTGGAGGCATATTCCAGAGCGCCCTGTTCACTGTGGACCGAGCAGGGGCCGGCAATGACCAGAAGACGTTTGTCCCGTCCATGGATAATGTCCTTGACGGTTCTGCGCTGGAGCCTGATCTGTTCCTGAAGCTCCGGAGAGAGCGGAAGCTCCCTGCAGACTGTCCCGGGGGACGGAAGAAGCATTTCAGACTGAAGGTTGATTTTCTGATCATTCTGCAGCATTCAGACTCTCCCGGATTTCTTTGACAAAGGCTCCTTCACTGCCGTCGCCGCAACGTTTGACAAAGGCGGATCCTACGATCACGCCATCTGCAAAACTGCCCACATAATGAGCTGTTTTTCCGTCGGCAATGCCGAATCCCACTGCGATGGGGATGCTGGAGAGCTTCTTGAGGTCAGAGACTTGCTGTTTGAGTTCATGGGGAAGTTCATGGCGGGCACCGGTGATGCCGCGGACAGAAACATAATACACAAAACCGTCTGCATTTTTCAGAATGCGTTTAGCCCGTTCTTCCGGAGTTGCCGGTGTGATCAGAGGAATCAGGCAGAGGCCGTTTTCCCGGCAGGGCGTGAGCATTTCAGGTTGTTCCTCCAGGGGAAGATCCACAGCAAGAATGCCGTCGATGCCTGCGTCGGAAGCATCCTTGCATACGCGTTGTTCGCCGTAAGCGTACAGAACATTCATGTAGCTGAAAAGGATAAGGCCGGTACGGGGGAACTTCTGGTGGATTTCTGCGGCCAGCTTTAAGATGTCGGCCAGGCAAGTGCCGTTCTAAATGGCTGTCTGGGAGGCTTTGCAGATGACGGGTCCGTCGGCCATGGGATCGGAAAATGGAACACCCAGTTCAATAATGTCTGCTCCGTTCTGAATGGCGGCTTCCACTGCTTTTCTGCTGTCTTCAAGGGTGGGATAGCCAAGACTGACAAAAAAGATGCAGGCGGCACGTTTTTCCTGTCTGCACTGTTGAAAAATTTCCTGAAGATGGTTCATGATCTGATTCCTTTTTTGTAATTTCTGATGCTGTCCATATCTTTGTCGCCGCGTCCGGAGAGATTGACAATAATCAGGTCTTCCGGTCCGTAATTCCGGGCATTTTTCATGGCCTGGGCAAGTGCATGGGAGCTTTCCAGTGCCGGAATAATGCCTTCCTGACGGGCCAGAATTTCAAAAGCGGCCACGGCTTCGTCATCACAGATGACGTCGTAATGCGCTCTGCCGGTATCGGCCAGCAGGGCATGTTCCGGTCCGACGCCCGGATAATCGAGTCCAGCTGAAATGGAATGCGTTTCCATGATCTGGCCATTGGGATCCTGCAGGAGATAGGTTTTGGCTCCGTGGAGGATGCCGGGTTTTCCGCCGTTGATGCTGGCTGCATGTTTGCCGGAGGCAATGCCGCACCCGCCGGCTTCTACACCGACCAGGCGCACGGACGGGTCATTTTCAAAACCGGAAAAGATGCCGATGGCATTGCTGCCGCCTCCGACGCAGGCAATGACTTCCCGGGGAAGTTTACCGAACTGTTCCAGGCATTGGCGTCTGGCTTCCTTGCCGATGACAGACTGAAAATCCTTTACAATCATGGGATAGGGATAGGGTCCGGCCGCCGTGCCAATGAGGTAGAAGGTATCCCGGGAACAGGCTGTCCATTCCCGGATGGCTTCATTCATGGCGTCTTTCAATGTGCAGGATCCTTCCTTGACGGAACGGACTTTTGCACCGAGAATTTCCATGCGTTCCACGTTGGGCGCCTGGCGCTCCACGTCCACGGATCCCATGAAAACTTCGCATTCGAGGCCCAGCAGGGCTGCCGCTGTAGCTGAGGCTACGCCGTGCTGGCCGGCTCCGGTTTCAGCAATAATGCGTTTTTTGCCCATGCGACGTGCCAGAAGGGCCTGTCCCAGAGCGTTGTTGATTTTATGGGCGCCAGTGTGGTTCAGGTCTTCGCGTTTGAGCAGAATCCTGGCGCCGGAGCAGTAACGGGTCAGACGTTTGGCTTCATAGAGGGGGCTTTCACGTCCGACGTAGTTTTTGAGGAGATCCTCAAATTCAGCGAGAAAGGCCGGATCGTTTTTGGCTTCAGTGTAAGCGAGTTCAAGTTCCTGAAGAGCGGGCATGAGCGTTTCCGCAATATATTGTCCGCCGTAAATACCGTAGTGTGTGTTCATTGGATACTCCTGACTGTATGAATCATTTTCTTTATGACTGCAAGATTTTTGATGCCGGGTGAAATTTCTGTGCCGCTTCCAGCATCAATGCCGCAGATGCCGGGAACGCGGAGGGCTTCTTCCAGATTTTCCAGACGGATCCCTCCGGCAAGCATGACCGGTCTGATCTGCGCCAGGCGCCGGACTAGAGACCAGTTGCATGTCCTGCCGGAACCTCCGGATTCCGCATCGGCAAGAAAACGCTCGCAGCGGTACTGTTCTGCGAAGGCGAGGTCCTGCGGAACGCGCAGGGGAAGAGCCTTCCAGACACGCACCTTTTCTGCATACGAACAGAGCATGGAAGGATCCTCTCTGCCGTGAAACTGAATAACATCCGGATGAATGCGTTCGAGAATCTCCTCCAGAAGGTCCTGCGACGGATCCATGACAACACAGACCTTTCCGGTGCTTCCCGGAAGGTTTTCAAAGAGTTCACATGCCTTGTCCACAGAAACCGCCCTGGGGGATGAGGAAACCAGTATAACGCCTGCATAATCTGCGCCGTTTTCTGCAGCGGAAAGAATATCC
Organism: uncultured bacterium; assembly: GCA_949290385.1. GTDB lineage: Bacteria > Verrucomicrobiota > Lentisphaeria > Victivallales > UBA1829 > CASERY01. Next base: position 23,088 of record CASERY010000063.1, read on the forward strand.
TCCCGACGCGTGAATCCGCAGATTTTCAACTCCAGATGTTTGTTCAGCATAGAGACCTCAGTGCTTTCCCGGGGGACCCGCTTTTCATGAGAGTTTCGCCGATCAGAAATCCTTTTGCTCCAGCTGCACGGAGACGGAGGATGTCTTCTTTAGTGACAATGGCGCTTTCAGCCACGGCAATTCTGTCTTTCGGAACGAGGCGGATCAGAGACTCGGAGAGATCCAGCGAGGTGTGGAAATCTCTGAGGTCCCTGGCGTTGACGCCAAGAAGATCCACGCTGGTCTCCAGCAGCACTTCCAGCTCTTTCTCGTGATGGCTTTCTCCCAGAACCTCCAGCTGCAGAGAGTGAGCCAGTTCTGTCAGATCCCGTATCTGGGCAGGTTCCAGCATGGCGGCAATCAGAAGAATGGCCGATGCCCCGCCGACTTTTGCCTGATAAATCTGATACGGATCGAAGATGAAATCCTTGCGCAGAACAGGGATGGAAACGTGCCGGGCAATTTCCCTGAGATAGTCGAATTTTCCCAGAAAAAACTGTTCTTCAGTGAGAACGGAAAGCGCGGCAGCCCCGTTTGCTTCGAGTTCTTCCGCATATGCCAGATACGGGAAGTTCTACTAGATGATCCCTCTGGATGGAGAGGCTTTCTTGAGTTCGGCAATGATTCCTGAGGAGTTTTCTTTCAGGAGGGCCTGTTTCAAGGAGGGTTTCTGCCGGATGCTTCTGCACTGTTCACGAAGTTCGGAAAGGGGTAGAAGATGTTTTTCCTGTTTCAGACGGATTTTTTTTGCATCCACAATTTTCTGAAGAATATCAATCATTTCTGCCTGCCTGAATTTGAAGCTGAAGTTTTTGCAGTGCTTTGCCGGAGTCAATGGATTCTTCTGCACGCTGCACACCTTCCTGCAGATCCTTGGCAACCCCGGCCACATAAATGGCCGCTGCTGCATTCAGCAGGCAGATGGCCCGGGCAGCGCCCCGGATTTCTCCGGAAAGAACCCCTTTGAGAATGACGGCATTTTCCCGGGGAGTGCCGCCCTGGATTTCTTCCAGAGGATAGGATTCATGAATCAGCAGTTCCGGATAAATATCGTAGGTGGTGATGGTGCCGGACCGGATTTCCGAGACCCGGGTCGGGCCGGAACAGGAGATTTCATCGAGCCCGTCATTGCCGTGGACGACCATGGCCCGTCTGGTGCCCAGGTCCATCAGGGCCCGGGCGTAGAGCCCGGTCAGTGATGCATCATAGACGCCGGCTACAATGTGACTTACTGCTGCCGGATTTGCCAGCGGTCCCAGAAGATTGAAGATCGTCTGAATGCCCAGTTCCCTGCGCATGGCAGCGACCTTGCCCATAATCGGATGAAGTTTCTGGGCAAACAGAAAGCCTATGCCGATGGTGTCGATACATTCTTCCACCTGTTCCGGAGGCATTTGTATGTTGACTCCACATTCAGCCAGAACATCCGCGGCTCCGCTTTTTCCGGAAACGGCTCGGTTCCCGTGCTTGGCCACGGTGCATCCGGCTCCGGCGGCAATAAAGGCGGATGTGGTGGAGACATTGAAGGAAATCCCGCCATCTCCGCCTGTTCCGACAATGTCCACGGCATGGGGATCCCGGCAGTGAATTTTTATGCCGTACCGACGGAGCATTCTGGCGCCGCCTACAAGTTCGGCGGCGGTTTCGCCCTTCATCTGGAGGGCTGCAAGGACAGCGCCTGCCTGAAAGCAGGAAATATCACTGCGGGTGAGAAGTCCGAGCAGCGTGCAGGTTTCATCGGCGGTGAGATCGTGCCCCTGAAGAAGGCGTGTCAGATAAGGTTTCAGCATGGGAGGACTCCTTTGCGCTGGAATTCATCCATTTCTTCCAGGAAATTTGCAATCTGCTGGGCTCCGCTGGTGGTGAGAATGGATTCCGGATGATATTGAATACCCTCAATCGGAAGGGTCTTGTGACGGATTCCCATGATTTCGCCGTCATCGGTTCTGGCGGAGATTTCCAGTTCTTCCGGAAGGGTGGATTCGTCCAGGACAAGGGAATGGTAGCGGACTGCCTGGAATGGATTGCGAATACCGCTGAAAATCCGCTTCCGGTCATGGGTGATTCTGGAAAGTTTACCATGGACAATCTGTCGGGCTGGAATCACTTTCATGCCAAATGCCTGACCGATTGCCTGATGACCGAGACAGACACCCAGCACAGGAATCCGGTCCCGGATTGCCGCTTTCAGAAGATCCGGCATGATTCCGGCGTTTTCAGGTCTTCCGGGGCCTGGAGAGAGAAGAATGCCGTCGGGATGAAGGGAGAGAACCTCATCGACGGAGATTTCGCGGTTGCGTTTTACAATCGTTTCAACCTCCAGAGAATAAAGAAGGTGAACAAGATTATAGGTGAATGAATCGTAATTGTCAAGTACAAAAATCATGATGGAATGCCTTTCGTTTTTACTGTGTCAGAGATCCAGATTGTCTGCCGCGAGCCGGATAGCCTGGAACATGGCGGCGGCCTTGTTCAGTGTTTCTTCGTATTCTTTTTTCGGCACGGAGTCGTACACAATGCCGGCGCCCGCCTGAATGAAAAGGGTATCGTGACGGATTTCCACGGTCCGGATGGTGATCTACATATCCATGTTGCCGTCATAGCTGAAATAGCCGACTGCGCCGCCGTAGACGCCGCGGGCGCTTTTTTCCAGGTCATGAATGAGTTCCATGGCACGGACCTTCGGGGCTCCGGAGAGGGTTCCAGCAGGCAGTGTGGTGCGCAGGAGGTCCAGGGCATCCTGATCCTTTTTGAGCTGGGCCTCTATTTCGCTGACAAGATGCATGACGTGGGAATAACGTTCCACTTTCATAAAATCCTTTACCTGAACGCTTGCAGGCTCTGCTGTGCGGCCCAGATCATTGCGGCCCAGGTCTACGAGCATCAGATGTTCTGCGCGTTCCTTTTCATCATTGAGCAGTTCCTGTTCCAGAACGGCGTCCTGTTCGGGAGTTTTTCCACGTCTGCGGGTGCCGGCAATGGGGCGCAGAGAGGATATGCCGTCCGTCAGCTTGACCATGGTCTCGGGGGAGGAGCCGACCAGACATTCAGAACCAAGCTTCAGATAGAAGGTATAGGGGGATGGATTGACTTGCCGGAGTGCACGGTAGATGGTCAGCGGCGAGGCGGGCAGTTTCGCTGAAAAACGCTGGGAAAGTACAATCTGGATAACGTCGCCTGCAATAATGTGCTGTTTGGCTTTTTCAACCATGGAACAGAACTCGTCGCAGGTAAGCTCCGCTTTCAGTTCACACGGATGCTTTTGCCCATGAGGGAGCATTTCTGTGGAAACAGGCCGGGAAATGCGCTGTTTGAGTTTTTCTATTTTCTGCTCTGCTTCCGCGTAGGCTTGTGCCGGGTTTTTGATCTGATCCCGGTGAACCATGACCATGACTTTCATGGTATGACGCAGGTTGTCAAATGCGATCATTTCATCGGTGAGCATGAAGCGGCAGACCGGATTTTCAGGATGGGTTTTCGGTTCCGGAAGTTCCTCAAAAAGATTGACGGTTTCATAGGAGAAGAATCCTGCTGCGCCTCCGGCAAGGGGAGGTACTCCGGGAACCTGGGCAATTTTTCCTTTATGAATGAATTTCCGGAGTGCGTTTACCGGGTTTCCTTCAAATGGAAGTTCCTGCATGTGATCCGCTGTCGGCCCGAAAAAGGCTTTGCGGCCGCGCACTTCAAAAATGCCGTAGGGATTCACACCAAGAAAAGAATAACGTCCGATACGTTCTCCTCCTTCCACACTTTCCAGCAGAAAAACATTTTCATCTTCCGAAAAACGCGTGAGAATGGAAACAGGTGTTTCCATATCGGCAAGCATTTCCGAGTAGACCGGGATCAGGTCAGCATTCCGGGCGAGTTTCTCAAATTCCTTGAAATCTGGTTTCAACATGATAAAGAGTCTCCTGAGCGATAGTCAGGCTGTATCGTGTGACAGTGTTTTTTCCGATACAGCGTTTTTGTTATGAAACTGTAGCAATAAGCAACGGATAAACAGAAAAATAAACGGACTGAATCCGCTTGAAGCATATCCTTCCAGACATTCTGAATGAGCTGGGAGCGGATCTGCTTCAGTTTCCAATTTTTCCGCACCATCGGAAGGAATTGTTGTCTTGGATAATGTGGCAGTGCATGTTTAATGTATCCTTGCTGATCTGTGAACGTTTTTTTCTTTTTGATTCTGTGAATAAAAAAAGCTGCATTCCTGCTCAATTCGGCCGGGATGCAGCAATAAAAAAACGGACTGAAAAAAAGGGAAACTTTTTTCAATCCGTCAAAGCAATCTTTTTCACTATGTCCGCATTACGAAACATAAAGAAATTCCCCGGCCTTGACGATACTGCGCCAACGCCACCAGTAGAATTCCTGAATTATATTTGTGTATGCGTGAGTTTTCATAATGGCTATATATTACCATGGAAGTGGATATTTGTCAATGAAAAAATCAAAAAAATCAAAATTTTTCATGAAAGGCCATTTTTTATTGGACTACTTTCCACTGAGAATCGATTTTTTTCAGATGCAGCGTTTGAACACTGACACGGCCGGCCTCGTCGGTGATTTCCAGTCGGACTTCCGCTTCTGTTCCGTTTTCCGAAAGTGTTTCGGAGAGCAGCTTCACCTGAAAATGGCTGAAGGTATTAGCCATTTCCTTTTTTACACTGGGAGGCATATTCCGGATGCTGTCAAGGAGTTCTGCGGCAAGGGCTTCATCAAAGAATTCGGCAATGGCGTTTTCGTCGTAACGGTAGAGAGCATTTTGTGCATCCCGGGCGGTTTCACCAGGGGTGGGGGAAATGCCGGAGGAGGGGACAGACTTTGCGGATGAAGGACTGTCCTTGAAAATTTCATCAAGATCCAGATAATGAATGGTTCCGAGACCGTCCAGATCTTTTTCCTGAATCGTGGAGAGATCCTAAATAATCAGAATGATCTGGGGTTTTCCTGCGGTATGTTCCGCAGAGAGATTCAGAAATTTTCCGGAGTCAATGGAGGGTAGTTCCTCGTAGATGATTTCGCGGCTTTCACGGTTCAGTCCAAGACGCTGGAGAGTCCGCCAGACAAAATAACGGTCTTCCTCTTTAAGTTTGCTGGTCCTGCACTGACGGAGAATTTTGTCTTTGGCGGCATCGAAGAAGGATTCGTCCATGGGAAGACGGTCCATGAGCTGAATGAGCCCGTCGAGTGCTGTCCGGAGTTTGTCCGGTTGGGTGCTGATGTAGCCCATGGCAAAGGAATAGTTGTCCAGCGTAATATGCGGACAAATATAGCCCTACGAAGCTACATAGCCCAATCCCTGTTTTTCCCTGAGTTCCCGCATGGCTGACTGCTGCGCATAGGCATTGTAAAGGGCTGAAAATGCCAGAAGCGGCGGATTGCAGATTTCATCCGGACGCAGCAGCATGACTGTGGCATTGGAAGCGGAAGGATAATTTACAAGATAAATCTGGTTCTCTTTCGGGGGGACAATGGTATAGTGAACCGCTTCCGGGAAAGATTTGACTGGATCGGTATTTGCATAGAGCGGCGCAAGTCCCTCCTGCAGATCAGACAGAACCGATTCTGCCGGTCCGTAGTAGACAATATCGTGCAGATAGGAAGGCAGTTCATGAATCAGATCTGTGAGTTCCTGCGGATTTGTCTGCAGGATTTCATCCCGGCTGAGACGGTGGGTGAAATAATTGTCCGGAGATCCGTAAAGCGCTCTGGCAACGGCGGCATTCTGAATGGAGGATGGGTCTTTTTTCTGATCGGAAAGATTTTTACAGCAGGCTTCGGCAAATCCCCGGTATGCTTCCGGATCATTTTGCGCATGAAGAATCAGTCCACAGAAAAGGGGCAGGGCGTCCTTGAAGTTCTGCTGAAGACCGGAAATGCTCAGACATACGCTGTTTTCAGAAACAGAAAAGTCAAACGAGAGTGCCTTGGCATATTCCGCAAGGCTCAGATCATTGGCCGAAAGAGAGTCTGTGCCGAGATACCGCAGATAGCCTAGCGCCAGTTCGAGTTTTTTCTCATTCAGCGTGCCGAACGGGAAATAGAAGGAAAGTTTGAAGCGGTTGTTCTGCGTGTTTTTGAAGGAATACACAAGAACGGATTTTTCCCGATCCCCATAAAGACGCTCTCCGGAAATCCCTTTGGAAAAGTCCGTAAAGACTGGATCCGGATCCGGAAGAACCGGCATCGCGGCAATTTCCTTTGCGTACGAAGAGAGTTCGGAGGGAATGGAAACAGGGGTGATGTGCGGTTTTTCCGCTTTCACCTTGTGTTTCGGTTCCCCATTGCGCTTATAGACAATGGCATAGTTCTGATAGTTTTCCCGGACGAAATCTGAAAGCATTTCACGGGTAATGTGTCCGGCGCATTCCGTCTGATTCAGGGCGTCGGCAATGGAAATCCCCTCGATGAAATTGCTGACCATGCCTACGATATTGCCCCGGTTTTCTGCAGAAAACTCCATATCCTTTTTCATGTTGTTGCCGACGGCTTCCAGAAGAATGCCGTCCGGATCAAAATCGCCCTGTGCTACTTTCTGGAGTTCTGCAAGAAGAAGATCCTTTGCCTCTTCAAGAGATTGGCCCTCTTTGGGGGAAACCTAAAATACATGGTAAATGGAATCACGCTGGACCTGGGGAAATGATCCGGCATCCTGCACTTTCTGCGGTCGGAGGAGGTCTTCATCAAGAATGCCGCATTTGCCGTTAAGCAGTACGGCAGAAAGCACGCGCATGAGAACTTTGTTCCGGGGGGTTGGATCCAGTCGGAATCCTATATACAGAAATTCCGGTTCCGGACCGAAAATTTCTGCGGCAGTTTCCATCTGCGTGAGCACAGGCATCCCTTCAGATGCCTGCGGACGCCTGGAGGTATTTTTTGTGCAGACAGCGCCTTCCTGATTCCGGAGTTTGCCGAAAGTTTTTTCCACCAGATCTACAGTCTGTTCAAAGTCCAGGTCCCCGCAGAGGATGAGCGCCATATTGCAGGGATTGTAGTATTCGCGGAAAAATGCCTGAATGTCCTTCATGGACGGCGCCTTCAGGTGTTCCGGGTATCCGATGACGGGACGGCCGTAGGGATGGCTGCCGTACAGAAGTTTCAGCAGGGCGAAATAGGCTGAACGGGAGTCGGAATCCTGCCCGAGATTGAATTCCTCATAGACGGTCTCAAGTTCCGTGTGGAAACGGCGGAGCGCAATGGAACTGAATCGTTCAGCTTCCAGAGTCAGAAAGCGTTCCAGCTGGTTGGATGGAATATCGGTCATATAGACGGTTTCATCAAAAGAGGTCCAGGCATTGGTTCCGGAGCCGCCCATCATATTGTTGAGTGTCCAGTATTCGTTATTGGAATACTGGGAGGCCTCTGCGGAGAGACGGTCGATTTCAGCGTAAAGTTCCTTGCGTTTTTCCGGATCCTTTTCAGCTCTGTGCTGTTCATAGAGATCGGCAATTCTGTCCAGAAGGGGTTTTTCCTTCTCCCAGTTCAGAGATCCGATTTTGTCATTGCCTTTGAACATCATATGTTCAAAGTAATGGGCAAGACCTGTGGATTTTTCCGATTCATCGGCAGAGCCCGCGCGCACCGCTGTAAAAACTTTGATTCTAGGCTCAGTATCGCATTTGGATAAATAGAGTGTAAGACCGTTTTTCAGGTGATAAACTCTGGTTTTGAATGGGTCTCCTGGAACATATTCGTAGGAACGGTTTTTTGCATCAGTTCTTGTCTCCGTTTTGAAGACATCCGGACAGGGGAGATTTGCGGACGTGCTCAGGCTGTTCTCTGTCTGTTCCCCGCACGGCTGGATGGATTCAGCTTTCTCAGATGGTTCCTCTGCAAAAGCCCGGACGGAGAAAAGAGGACTGCTCAGAATGGAGAACAGAAGGCCCTATAAAAAAACAGAAGGTAAAAATTTCATTGCTGCACTGCTCCTGAATAAATGAGATGAATCCTGCATACAGATGGCACAATAAGGCTGTCATGAAGGATAGTATACCATGTTCTGAAATTTTTGCAATGAATTTTTTCCCGGGATGCAGTTCCTTGCTTTTTCCGGGAGATAAAGGCGTGATTTCCTGCTCTGCTGTATTGCAGGCTGAATCGGATGAATTCAGCAATGCAGGGTGAGGAAAAAAAGCTGTTTGGGAAGAGTCCCCGGTTTTTTTCTGCTCCGATTGATTTCTGTGCAGAATTGTTTGGTAACTAAAGAATGTTATAACAGGGCTGGGAGGGCAGGCAGACTGATGAAGTTTCCAGAGGAGGGCGATTGCAGAAACTTGAATCGTCTGTTATATTGTCCTGATTCCTGCAGGGAATGAATGGATGAAGTTCATTCGGAGCAGGGAATCGTCTTTGTGCAGAAAATCCGCACGGATTGTTCAGGGAAAAGGATGCGGCTGCGGACTGGATTTTTTTCTGAAAAGAACGCGGATCTGTACAGAAATGAAAATGGAATCAGATTGCGGAAAACAAGGAGAGACAGGCATGAAAGCCGGAGATTCATGGGAATGTCCCTATTGCGGGAAAAGTTCGTTTCTGAAAAAGGAATCCGTTATGGACGGTTGGAAGAAAACAGGGGAAGTCCTGCGTTGTGCGGCCTGTTCCGCTTTTGTTGAAAATGTTGTGGAGTCTTCTGCCTCCGGGAAATCCTGTCCGGACGGGGCCGGAGATTCGAAGAAGGCCTTTCTGGCTTTTCTGGGAGAGGATGAAGAGGAGAAACAGGCGGCATTTTCTACGATGGAGCGGGAGGAATGCCGTTTCTGCAGAGACTGCAAATACCGGGTCATGACGGCTTTTCAAATATTCTGTACGAAACATGAAAAAGAAGTGGGACCGATGGAGGATTGCCCGGATTTTATCCGGCGGCCGGATTCAGAATCATGAAAACGGGTCCTTTACAGTCGGAAAAGAATCTGCATGGCGGTTGTTTTGAGAAATACGGAATGCTTTACAAATCAAGTGAAAATAAAAAAGTTTTTGAGAATCCTGAAAATCCGGTTATATTGTAAGAAGGGTATTTTCAGTCGTGCCCGGAAGTTGGGGGTGCTGTCTTCCTGCAAGGGATGGATGCCCATGAATGGCTGCAGTCCTGGGAAGATCGCGGAGATTTTGAAATAAAAAATAAACGATAAAAACTATAAAAGATGAAAGGCAGCGGAGACATTCCGGAAAATATCTGAATGTTTTTCTGCCGGCAGTCAGTGAGGTGATTGTTATGCTGAAAGTATTATGGGCTATGTTGATGCTGTGGGGCCTGTCTGCCTATGCCGATGTTCAAATTTTTGATTATCCGGATTATAAAATTTATGCTGTCCAGGATGCGTCGAATCGCTTTCCGGCATCTTTATTTTCCAGTACGGATCCACAGGAGCGTTTTACGCAGACTGCTAAAGGTTATCCGGGTTCGGTCAATGTGTTTATTGTGGAGTTCAAAGACGATGGAAAGCGGGTTATGATTGATACGGGTTACGGCCCGGGAAAGGGAAAATTGCTGACCGAGATGAAAAAAGCAGATATTCTGCCGGAAAGCATTTCTGATATTCTTATTACTCATATCCATCCCGATCATGTCGGCGGGTTGCAAAGTTTTCCGAATGCGAAAATTCATATCGCCAGGGAGGAGTATGAAGCCTGGGAAAAAGATGATTCCAGAAAAGCGTTGGCCCAATGTCTTCCAGTAAAAGAAGCTCTGGATTTGTTTGAATACGGCACGGAAGCGGTGTCCGGTTTAACGGCGCTTAAATTTGCCGGGCATACACCGGGACATACTGTTTTTCAAATGAAGGATGACTGTTATTTCGTTGGAGATATTGTCCATGCCGCAGATCTGCAAATTGCGCATCCGTCTTATTGTGCCCGGTATGATATGAATCCGGAAGCCTCTGTGGCGAGCCGCAGAAAGGCCTTGAAAGAGCTTTCCGGTAAATGGTTTGGAGCGCATATCCCGTTCCCGGGTCAGTTTATGAATCCGTAAGCATGTACTGAGCATGTATGATGAATAAAAGTGTGGAAGTGGAGATATGAAGCCTCTCCGGGACAGTTTATGAACCTGTAGGCTGATTTCTTCAAGAAATGTTAATGTGAGATTTGCTCGTCCCCGGATCCGTTGATGAACTTATAGATGGTTTATATTCGCATGTCCGAAAAAGACAGAGAAACGATTCCCGGGGAAAAGCTTTTCTGTCGTGTTATCACTGCCGTCGGTGGTCCAATCTTTGCATTTGCCGGTAGCAGTAGGGGGGAGATTATTGCGGTTTCGCATAAATTTGAGCGCAGAAACCGGAGAAATGTCTGATTTTTTTCGCTTTTTTTAATCAAACGCATTTGACAAGTTTGTGCCGGATGATATAGTAAGGGCATGGACAGAAATGAAGGGCGTATAGCTCAGTTGGTTAGAGCGCCACGTTGACATCGTGGAGGTCATAGATTCGAGTTCTATTACGCCCACCAAACCCTTCCATAACAATCTGGCGTGATGGTCGAGCGGCTAAGGCAACGGTCTGCAAAACCGGTTCCGGTGGGTTCAACTCCCACTCACGCCTCCATTTCTTTGAGTTCAAGCGTCTTTCAAGGACGCTTTTTTTATATTCGGAAGCAGGGGGGGGAAAATAGAAGGGTATAGCTTATAGCGTACTACAACTATATTCCGCTGAAGAATCCGTTTCATTCAGATTCTTTGTTTGGCGGCTTATATCCGTGCTACAACTATATTTCGCTGAAGAATCCCCAAAGAACACATCTGTTCTGTCCGGCCCGAGTGAAATGCCACGGAACATCATGGAAGAATGATTCCTTCTCAGAAGCATAGAGACTCTTCTTTTACATTATTGCCGGTCAGAATCATGTGGAATGAATAAAATTCGTTTTCGCAACTCAAAAGGAAATGTCATTTCCACAGTTTTTTCGGGGAGAGCTGTGACTGCAACAAGGAAAGAAGCATCCAGTGAAATTTTTTTGTTTTCTTCTCATAACCCGGGAGAAGAATCCTTTTTTTAGAAGAGCAAATAACTGAATCAAGTTGTTTTTTTATTTCAATATTTAAAAATCTTTCTTGCAATATATATAGATATATAGAAAGAAAAAAATAAAAGGTTTGCAAGTCCTTTTTAATGCCTCTTTGATGGATCTTTTTTTCTCCCTGTTTCAAACAGGGAAAAAACGGTTTTATTCCGAAAGGATATCCAGCCAGTTTTTTACTTTTGTGCGGATGAATGGATCCATCATAATCATAATGAAGCCCTTCTGTTTTTTTGACGGTTTCAGTATCACACGTCAAATCAAGAAAAGAGCAAACTGAAAGAAAAAATTATCTTCATTGACCTACCTTTTATTTTTTATAAAGGATTATTCGGGATATGGAATACAGGCGCAGTCTTGCCGGGTGCTGCAAAAGAAGCTTTTTTGTATTTGAGTTTTGTTTGCTGTAAAAGGTGGATGGAGATGGAAAAGACCCTGTGGAATTGCGCTGGATCCTCAACTTTTGCATTTGTAATCGCTGTTGAAAGATTCAGCGTTTGATTTTTGTTGGAAGCAGATTATATTCTAGTTTCAGGAAGAGTACCGTGGGGGTGCTCGAAAATCTCAATTAGAGGAAAGGACTCAAATCATGAAAAAGATTCTTCTCTTTGTTGCCATTGCTGGAATGGTATGTATGTTGACCGGATGCGGATCTCTGCGGACTCCTGCTTCCGGAGAAAACAGCGAAAAAGTCTATTACAGCACCTTCTACGGAATTTCGATTGAAAGCCTTGTCTATGGAGACGGACTCATCGTCAAGTAATCCGATTCTTTTTGCCGCCGGCGGAAGTGCGAAGAGTGTTTCCGATCCGGCAGGACTGGAGGCGTTTCCGGGAAACCGGAGACGTCTTTTTTTGTATCGTTTCATTTTGATTGTAAAAAGAGATGGGATGTTAGAAATCTGTCCTTTTTCGATGATTATGGAGGGGATTTTTTATCGAAAGAGGTGTTATGAACGGCCATGGAAGAATGAAGAAACAAAGAACTCCCCGCACATGCAGGGACATACCGAATGGTCATCTTTTCCCTGCCTTTGCCAATTAATCCCTGATGAAATTTCTGAAGAGCAGGATGTTTCAAAAAACCTGAAACCAAATTCAGATAGAAGATTTGCCGAAGTCATCCGGATAATCTTTGGCTTGAACAGGATGAATCTATACTCGAACATGATTCTATATTCGTGGGGTAAGAAGGGGCCAATCCTGATCGTGAGGACAACCTCTTTGCAGAATATTGCTTTAAAGGACGAGTTTCAACGAGTCTACGGTATGTTGTATGCCAAGACTGCACTGTAAAGGCTTTCAGAGGGATGTCTGAATACTGGGTCTACGGTATGTTGTATGCCAAGACTGCCCGCAAGCATGCCGCCGCCGAAAAGAGTTTCAACGAGTCTACGGTATGTTGTATGCATGTCCTGTTTTGAATGGATGCAGAAAAGAAAAAAGGAAGTTTCAACGAGTTTACTGTATGCTGAAATAAAACTTACTTCTGGCATTGCCGTCATAATATGGGTTTCAGAAGGCAATTTCTTATTCTGAAATGAACAACGCAGGTTTTTATTGCCTTATGGATTTTTCTTGATCTGAGCAGTTGGTGTGAACAATATTTGAATATTTAACTTATCTGTAAGCGGAAGAATACGTTGTTTGAGATCATACTCCACACGTTTGATCGTCTGATATCCAGTAAATACACCGGTAAATACATGCTGCAGGCCCGAGTCCCGGATTCAGATCAGAATACTGCCTCCACTGCAGACTCGGATAAAAGTACAGAGAAAACGTGAAATTTCCATACCGGAAAAAAGAAGGAAAAAAAGTGGTGCCGACGATAGGATTTGAACCTACACCTCCGTGAAGAGACTGCGACCTGAACGCAGCGCGTCTGCCGTTCCGCCACGTCGGCATTCTGAACGAAAAAATCAAAAAATCTGCAATGAACGCCACAGCATCCTTTTTCTTTCACATATCAGTTCCCCTGTGCTGTCAATCCACTTTGAGGACCTGTCCGAAATGAAAAAGTGGTGCCGACGATAGGATTTGAACCTACACCTCCGTGAAGAGACTGCGACCTGAACGCAGCGCGTCTGCCGTTCCGCCACGTCGGCATCCATTGCGAAGCAGTGCAGTGAATTGACTGCCGCTTCATAGAAGTGCTAATATACTTCCTGAAACCCTGCCGTCAAGCACAAAGAACAAAAAAAATGAAGTTTTTTCAAAAGAAGATTGATGTTTGCATTTATTCTGGTATATTTCCTTTGTGAAAGTAAATAAAATAAAGAAAGTCAGGAATGGATAAAAAAATATGGAAATGTGCGTCTGACGGAAAAGAAAATATCATTGACGAACTGATTCGGAATAAATTCCTTCCGCGCCCGGTTGCTTTTTATCTGGCTGCCAGGGGAATTACTCAGAAAGAAGTGGATTCTTATTTTAACGCCTCTTTCTCAGACTTGTCGGATCCGTTCAGGTTTCCAGGCATGGAAACTGCCGTCAAACGTTTATGGAAGGCAATCCGGAACCGTGAACGTATTCTGATCCACGGAGATTATGATACGGACGGAATTACTGCAACTGCACTTCTTGCATGGGTGCTGGAAAAAAATGGAGCTACAGTATCCTCCTTTCTGCCGCATCGTTTTGACGATGGATACGGTTTTACCCCGGATTCCCTCGCAAAAGCACTCGAAGCCGCCGGAGGCAGCTGCGGGGTGCTCGTAACCGTGGACTGTGGCATCAACAGCGCAGAAGCTGTCAGCGAGGCGGGAGCCAGAGGAATTGACGTGATCATTACCGATCACCATGAGCCCGCCAATGAACTTCCGGATGCACTGGCCATTGTGAATCCGAAAGTTCATGAATGCGTTTCAGATTTGAGAAATCTTTCAGGAGTAGGTGTAGCCTTTAAGTTGGCTCATGCGTTTATTCTTTATGGAAGGACGCATAACGAAGGCGGCTATACCACGGATTTGCAGGATGTGCTGGACTACGTGGCCCTTGGAACGATTGCAGATATTGTGCCGATTCTGGGGGAGAACAGAATTCTGGTTAAGTACGGTATGGAAATTCTACGCAGACAACTGCGTCCAGGTGTGCGTGCCCTGATTGAGGTGGCTCATGTAAATTCCAGAATGAATCCTTCCGATATTACCTTTAAACTGGCTCCCCGGCTGAATGCCGCAGGCCGTCTGGGCAACGCCGTAAGCGCACTCCAGCTGATGACCGCGAGCAAAATCGTGGATGCATATCATTATGCAGATATGCTGGAAAAATTCAATCAGAAGCGTCAGGCCAAGGAACAGGAGATTTTTCAGGAAGCCAAGAATCAGGTGGAATCTGATCCTGCATTTGCTTCATCCATGACCATTCTTGCGGCAGGTGAGGACTGGCATCAGGGGGTAATCGGCATTGTAGCTTCACGCTTTGCCCGGGATTATAACCGTCCGGCCATTGTGTTGACGATTCAAGGGGAAGAGGCCCATGGGTCCGGCCGCAGTGCAGGGGGAGTGAACCTGATCAAAATTCTGAGCAAATGCTCTCATCTGCTGACCCGCTACGGGGGACACCCTATGGCGGTAGGGCTGGGTCTGCATAAAAGTCAGATTCCTGCTTTTTAGAAGGCTTTTGAGGAATGTGTTCGGGAAGAGACCCGGCCTGCGGATCTGGTGGACAGCATCAGTTATGATGGTGTCGTGAATATCGCAGATCTGGGGGATGACTTTTTCAACTACTACGATGCACTGGGACCTTTCGGCCATGGCAATCCCCAGCCTATGTACCGGTTGAATCAGGTGGAGGTGATCCGCACATTCCCGATCAAGTCAGGACATACCAAAGGAATTCTGCGGGACAGCCGCGGGGATACCTGCGACTTTATTGCATTTAATATGACAATTGCACCTCATACGAAATGGGATGTCATTGCTGCGCCCCATATCAATGAATATTACGGGGAAAAACGCAGACAGCTCCAGATTGCCGATTTCCGCACTTCAGGTCTGGATGATACTCCGTCTGCATGACCAATCCGCTGAATAGGAGCATGATGATGAATCAAAGAAAAAAGTATCGAACCATTGCAAGGTTGAATGCAGCGGTAAGTTTTTTCCTTTTGTTTGCGGGACTGCTGTTCTGCGGAGGCTGTTCATCTGAGGACGGAAACGCATCCGGCGGCAACGAAGCGGAAATTCCAGAGCGCAGAGATCTTTCTCCTGTTGAAATTGCAAAGCTGGGGCTGGAAGGCCTGAGCCAGATGGATATCGATGTAAGTCTTCCTTACATGTACGGTTCAGCCCTGACTGCAATGCAGGAGAATGCTGGGCGCTTCAGAACAATGAAAATGGCCGCTGATGAAGGGGATATAAAAGGTTTCCTGGTGGCATTCGGGACATCCCCGGAAGATGCTGCAAAAATGGAAGACCAGATTCTGCGCTCAAATCAGGAAATTGTTTTCTGGGATGGAATTCGAAAGCGGTTTAAGGAATATGATCCATCTGAAATCATTTTTACGGAGAAAATCGAGGGCGATACTGCGGTGGTTACCCGGACCCGGGATGAAGATTTCGATATGGTCTACTTTATCCGAAAAGATGGATTGTGGTATTTTGTTTCTCCTGCGGATTATCGCGCATTCCTGGCGGAGAAGGCTGGTTCTGTCGGGCAGACTTCTGCTCCAGAGACGATGCCGACAGAAAAGGAAAAAACTGTTTCCGCAGAGCAGGAGGATCCTTTTGCAGGACTTGAAAAAAAAGCAGAGTAAGAAAATAAAAAAGAGGAAAGAAAAAATTTTTTTCTGTATGTCAGACTGTTAACCTTCCGGAGAATGAGTCCGGAAGGTTTTTTTTATGCCAGCATTCGAAAGGAATGGTGTGAGAGAAATGAGAGCCGATGAGAACAGATGAGAACAGACAGTCAAGTTTACAACTGGGAATGGAAATGAATCGATGAGGCATATACAGAAAACGGAAAAGGTTTCTGCATGAGGAGATCCTGAAGACAATCAGACAAAAGTTTTCTGGTACTGCGTCCGTCTGTGTCGCTTCCGGTTATGCCGGATCTCATGACGAAAAATATAGGCAAAAGGAGATTGCAGCCATACTGGGAAACATTCGGAATGGAGAAGAAGCCCTCTGAATGGACACATGCCAGCGCAAAAAAAACTGTAGAATCAGAGTATTTCTCAGGGAAAGAAGTTTTTTGAAAAATCCCCATGCCTTATTCTTGCAAAGTCACATACAACTTTTTATCAGATGAAAAAATCCTTCAAAGAGTTCCCATGCCCGAAACGCCCGTGGCATGAAGAGAAAGACTGAACTGGATGGATTGCCGTCTGTACAGAAAAAGCATTTCTTATCGAGAAAAAATAGAATGCAATTTCCGGATTTCGCATGAATAATACTCCGGTATCTGCACAGAAGAAGTGTTTCAGTTTGTTTGCCGGACGGGAGTATGAACGGAACCTATAGGCCGATGGAATAGTTCGTGATTCTGCGCATTGACTCTGGCTGAATCGAGTATGAACGGAACCTATAGGCCGATGGAATGGAGTTGACAGGCTCAGAAAAGCGATTGTTGAAACGCATCTGAATGCTGAATGCTAAATGCTAAATGCGGTTGGCAACCGGAAAAGTTCTGCAAATGTGTATATGGTCAGGGAAATCAAAAAATGCAGGCGAAACAAAAATCCCTGCAGGATAGGATAAGGTAGATTCCGTGGATATTCCCAGATTTATCTATTGTTTTTTGTTCCTGCGATTATTCCTGTAGAAAAGGAGGAGGGCCTTCAAGTTATTTGCAGGACAATAATCTTTTCAAGGCCGGAAAGAAGAAAATACAGAAAATTTTTATGGGATTTTTTCCATATTTCCTGGATTTTGGCAATTGCTTTATCTGTTTCGGTGCCTATAATATTAGGCAGGCGGTGAAAAGTTGTATTCGCAGCTGTTTGCCGGAAAAATTTCCCCCCTGAAGTCATATAGGAGTTTTAAAAAAAAGACTATGGGAAAAATTTATGAGTTCGCAAAGCCGTACTTGGGATTGTGTCTGGTATCCGGAGTCGCGCTTTTGATCTTCACCTTTTTCGGCATCCTGACGCCGTGGTATCTGAAAGTGATTATTGATACCTGTCTGCCGTCAGGAAATCAGGGTTTTTTGATCCTGATGCTGCTGGCAATCCTTCTGACTTACTGCCTCCGGGAAATTTTCTTTTATATAAGTCATTATCTGCTGTACTATACAGGAGCAAGGACGCTGTTTGGCCTTCGCATCAAACTGTTCAAGCATCTGCAGACGCTTTCTCTGAGGTTTTATCAGGAGTACAGAACCGGTAAGCTGATCTCCAATATCCTCACAGACGTGAATATGCTCAACGGGCTGATTTCATCTGTTCTTGTGAACCTGGTGATCCATTTATTTACGATTCTATGCATTCTGGTGGCGCTGTTCATGATGAGCCCGAAACTTTCATTGCTTTCCATTGTGATGATTGTGTTTCAGTTCGTAAATTTCACCTACTTCAGAGGAAAAATTCAGAAAAACTAGAAGCATTTACGTGAAATGATGTCGGAAGTTTCTGCAAGCCTTACGGAAACCATTAACGGCATCAAAGTGGTGAAGTCTTTCGGAAAAGAAAGGTTTGAGAATCGGTCTTTTGTAGAAAAACTGCGTCCGGTATTTGATGTCAATATGACGGTATGCATGAACAGCGTATATTTGTGGATGATTGCTGAAGCCATTAATATCATTTGTATTGTTATTGTGCTGGGAGTCGGCGGAAGCATGGTAATCAGACATCAGATGAACATTGGTGAACTGGTCGCATATTATACCTATTTTTCCATGCTGACGGGCCCCATTTCATCCCTGAGCAGCCTTACAACAACAATCAGTGAGGGCATGGTTTCTGTGGAGCGTCTGAGCAAACTGCTGAATGCCATTCCGGAGATTCGGGAATAGGAAAATCCCAAGGAACTTCGGAATGCCAAGGGGCATTTGCGCTTTGACCACGTTTCCTTCGGGTATGAAAAAGACAAGCTGGTTCTGAAGGACTTTACTCTGGATGTGCCCCCGGGTAAAAAAGTGGCTCTTGTAGGACCTTCCGGAAGTGGAAAGTCTACAATAGCCAGTCTGCTGATGCGCTTTTTTGACGTGAGTTCGGGAGCCATCAGCATCGATGGAATCAATGTCAAGGAAATGAGTCTCAATTCTCTGCGAAACAATGTGGGTATCGTGCTTCAGGAGTCGTTCCTTTTCAGCGGTACCATTGAGGATAATATCCGGTACGGCCGGGAGGAGGCAACACATGAGGAGGTCGTGGCGGCAGCAAAGATGGCCAATGCCCATGACTTCATTATGGATTCTCCAAAGGGGTATTATTCCCAGGTGGGAGAAAACGGTGTCATGCTTTCCGGCGGCCAGAAACAGCGTCTGGCCATTGCACGTGCGATTCTGAAAAATCCTTCGGTGCTGGTGCTTGACGAAGCTACATCCGCGCTGGATACCATGTCGGAGGCGGTTGTGCAGGAGGCTCTTGATAAATTGATGGAAAACCGTACAACGGTGATTATTGCTCATCGTCTGTCCACGGTCCGCAATTCCGACTTGATCTGCGTCTTGAAAGACGGTGTTGTGGAAGAGCAGGGTTCTCATGCGGAACTGCTGATGAAGGACGGCCTGTACCGGGAACTGTATGCTATGCAGTTGCGGGATCACAATAACGTGAAAAGCGATCTTTTTTCGGTAGGGGAATCCTCCGGTCTGCATGGGTCGGCTGCCTCAACAAAAGGGTGAGCCGGAAAAAATTGCAGCAAGGTCAATAAGATCAAAAAATACTACAGGAATTGAGTCATATGCATGAGCATGCCCGATATCGTTTAAGATCCAGTCTTAAAGTTTTTATTCTGCTGATTGTGATTGCGCTTCTGATGATTCCGCTGGCCGGGATTCTTCTGTTTGTGTTTGAAGTGGAGGATTCCGTGATCTGTGAGGGAGAAGTAAGTCCGGAGGAGGAATATGAGATCGTTTCCCATTTGAGCGGCCGCCTGATGTCCCTGAATGTCCACACGGGACAGAAAGTCTCCAAAGGAGATGTCCTGGCAGTCATTGATTCCACGGAGTTTGAAAACAGTCTGATTACGTTGCAGTCTGAAATCCGTCAGCTTGAAGCGGAACAGTCTGTAGCCCAGGTTGCCCTGGCGAACGAGAAAGCCGATCCTCTTCCACAGGATCTGTGGCACGCAGAAACCAATCTCCAGGAATGCCGGGAAAAAGAAGCCAAAGCCAAAGACAAGCTGGAACGTTACACCCGGTTGCTGGAACAGAATGCCGTGGCAAAGGTGGATCTTGAAAATATTGAACTGGAATATATTGAAGCGGAAGCCGCCTTATAGCGAGCCCAGGAGAATTACGATCACGTTCAAAACGGTCTTGCTGAGCGCAATATCCTGAAAGCCCAGAAGGATCTGGAACTTGTAACAGCTCATCTGGAGAGTAAGAAATCCCTGATTCCAATGTATGAACGAAAAATTCAGGACTGTACGTTGCGTGCTCCTGCAGATGGGGTTATTGTCAAAATCCCGTGCCGGAACTCCATGTATGTTACAGAAGGTGAGACTGCCGTCGTGATGGTGGATGGACAGGAAACCATGGTCTGGGCTTTTGTGGATGAGGCCTTTATCCGAAAAGTGAAAGTGGGGCAGTCCGCACTGGTCCGGAGCGAGGTTTACACGCATTTGCAGTATGGTAGCTTTGATGCCGAGGTTGTCAAAATTTCAGCAGTTCCCATCAAGGATGCCTCTGGGGCAGTGAAATATCCGGTGCGTCTGCATCTGGATACGGACAACTTTGATATTAAATACGGATCCAAAGTGACTGTCACAATTATTATCGGCAATACGCCGGCTATTTATACACTGCTGAATATTTCTGCAGAGGATGAAATTATTTAGAGACGCCTGGAAAATCTCCGGAAGAAATATGAAAGGAAATCAGCAGAGGCTACCGAAAAGGCCCGGGAACTGGAAAAAAGTCAGTCCCGTGATGAAAATGAAAGCGCTCGTGATTCCGAAGATGAATACAGTTCGGGAAAAATTACTTCTGCCTCAGATCTGGAGGATGAATATCCATTAGATTCTCCTAGTTCTGAGCCGGAATATAAAGGATATTGATTTCAGCTTCTACCGGGATCCCTGGTGAAAAAATGGCATAGGGGATCCCGGATGTACAGAAAACGTATGTTCATGGAGCCGCCTGAAGTAACCATGCATCGGTCTTTCAGAATTGTGCCGGAGTGTATTGATCTCACCGTTAGGCAGCCTGAAACAACCATGTATCGGTGTCCATGCTTCATCGGAGAATATGAACGGGATATGCTGTTGTATGAATCAGAAGGATGATGCTGCGGAACGGAAATGGTTTTCTTGACAGGCAAGAAAAATCGTGCATTTTTTCGACTTCAGCATAAGACCGGACGGAAGAAGTGCGGCCAGAGAATATGGTCGTGCACGATGAAAATGTGTCCCCTGTAAGATTTGTGCTTGATCTTTTCTGCGGGAGAGCTATCCAGATAAAAGGATTTTGTAGAAAACTCCCCCACCGAAAAAAGTTGCAAATCTACAGAGACGGAAAAAGATGGAGCTCCCTTTCCCTGGGGAAAGGATCCGGAATATTCGTTATATAACATCCTATTCGCGGCTGAATCCCCACAGAGTATATAAAAACTTGGGACAGTTGCATACCCCCCTATCCCTGGATCTTATCCGGTTGAATGAATCGAATCCTTTTCCTATGGAGGAGCCTGAAGCCGTGGATTTTTGATTTTGGGGAGGATAAACCGACTTTTCGGTTCAGGATGTTTTTCTTCTAAATCCATCCGATGTAAAATCTTCATATAAGATATAAAAAGAACCTTTTTTTGAAATTTGATTTGAATTTTCTTAGAAAAAGGTTTACTATTACAGATGTTTATTAAAAATGGAACCTGTATTTCTTTCCCGCTGTCTTCAGGATTGTTGTCCGAGCCGGAGGAGAATGTGGATTCCCGGACAGGACTTGCTTTATGACAAAGTGCATGGATAGCCTGTACAGCTCGGGAGACGCAGCAGACCCCATTTGAATTTATGAATATATCGTTTTCAGAGAACGGGTGGAGCACAGCGGTTGCAGACGTTTTTCTGATTCGATGGGAGACAGCGGCAGTTCGCGGACTTGTGTGCCGCATCAGAAGAATGGTTTCAGTGACCTTTTACTCAGGAAGGATTCAATCTGCTATGACAAAATTCCAGAAAATATCTGAAAATTTTTTAATTTTTGGAGATTACCTGCACTCTGAACCCTTTGGGAATGGCCATATTAACGATACGTTTATCAGCATATACAATCAGGCTGGACATCGTCTGACATACATTTTTCAGCGAATCAATACCAAAGTCTTTAAAAATCCGGATGAGCTGATGGAAAATATTTCCCGGGTGACCAATCATCTGCGGAAAAAATATTCCAACCGGCGAGATTCATCCAGAAGAGCGTTGACCATTGTGCCGACGAAGAACGGCAAGGGATATTTCAAAGATTCCGAAGGCAAATGCTGGAGAAGCTATCTTTTTATTGAGCGCGCACTTTGTTATGATATTCTGGAAACGCCGGAGCAGGCGTACAAGGCCGCGAAAGCTTTTGCCGAGTTCCAGCATCAGTTAAGCGATCTTCCTGAGCCGAGACTTCACGAAACCATCCCGAATTTTCACAATACTCCAATGCGAATGGGGGCTTTTGACGAAGCTTTGAGAAAGGATGCCCGGCACAGAGCGGGTGGGATTCAGGACGAGATTAATTTTGTGAACAAGCTTCGTCCCCAGGCCTCACGGCTTGTGGATCTGGAAGCGACCGGCAGGATTCCGGAACGGATTACGCACAATGATACAAAACTGAACAATGTTATGCTGGATGATATTACCAATGACGGCATTTGCGTGATTGACCTGGATACCGTGATGCCCGGACTTTCCCTGTATGATTTTGGAGATTTGATCCGGAGCAGCATCAGTCCAGCAGCGGAAGATGAGACGGATCTTTCCAAAGTATGCATCCGGAAAGACATCTTTGAAGCTGCTGCAAAAGGTTTCATTGAGGGATATGCAGGCGAATTGTTGGAAACAGAAATTGACAATCTGACTTTTGCGGCCATTTTGATTACCTATGAGAACGGAGTACGGTTCCTGACAGACTATCTGCAGGGGGATACATATTTTAAAATACGTTATCCCCAGCATAATCTTGACCGAGCAAGAAACCAGTTCAAGCTGGTTCAGGAAATGCTGGATCATCAGCAGGAACTGGAAGATTTGGTCCGCAAGGTTCATCGTGAACTGAAAAACGGAAAATAAGAGCTTGCTTTTCCGGGGAAGTGTTGTGAAATATGCTCGATGCAATTAAGAACGGAACTGTTAAGGTCGGCCTGATCGGTCTTGGATATGTAGGGCTTCCACTTGCGGTTGAATTCGGGAAAAAGTACGACACGGTTGGTTTTGATATCAAAGAGTCCCGTCTGAAGATGCTGCGTGCGGGCCAGGATCTTACACTGGAAACTGCGCCGGAAGATCTGAAGAGCGCCCGTTTTCTGCGGTATTCCGGGGATTTGAATGATCTGCGGGACCGGGACATTCTGATTGTGGCGGTTCCAACGCCGGTTGACCGGTACAATAATCCAGATCTCACTCCGCTTTATAAGGCGAGCGAGACTGCCGGGAAAGTGCTTCATAAAGGCATGGTGGTGGTGTATGAAAGCACGGTTTATCCGGGGTGTACGGAGGAGGACTGTGTGCCGGTGCTGGAAAAATTCAGCGGATTGAAATTCAATCAGGATTTTTTCTGCGGCTATTCACCGGAACGTATCAATCCCGGGGACAAGGAGCATACGCTGACACGGATCAAAAAAATTGTATCCGGCTCGACTCCGGCTTCAGCGGATGTGGTTCAGGCTTTATACGATTCGATTCTAAGCAGTGGCACGTACCGTGTAAGCAGCATCAAGGTTGCGGAAGCCGCTAAAGTCATTGAAAATTCGCAGCGGGATTTGAATATAGCCTTTGTAAATGAGCTCGCGAAAATATTTCATCTTATTGGCATCGATACCCATGAAGTTCTGGAAGCAGCAGGCACGAAATGGAATTTCCTGAAATTTCAGCCGGGTTTGGTAGGCGGACACTGCATCGGGGTGGATCCTTACTACCTGACGCATAAGGCACAGGCACTGGGATATCATCCGGAGGTGATTCTTGCTGGACGCCGGATTAATGACGGCATGGGTAAATATGTGGCGGAGGCAGTGGTGAAACTTATGATCCGGAAAGGATATAAGATTTTGCATTCCAAAGTGCTTCAGCTGGGGATAACCTTTAAGGAAAATTGTCCGGACATCCGTAACAGCCATGCGGTGGATGTTGTGCGAGGACTCCAGGAATTCGGATGCGATGTGGATGTATGTGATCCCCTGGCAGATCCGGCAGAAGTCATGAATGCTTATGGCCTTGTGTCGCACAGGAAACTAAGTGATACGGATTTCAGAAAATATGATGCCGTGATTCTAGCAGTAGCACACAAGGAATTTCAGAACCTGGATTTGCGGACTGCAACCGGAGAAAATGCCGTAATCTTTGATGTGAAGGGGATTCTGCCGAGGGAACAGGTGGATGGACGTCTTTAAAATAAAGTCTTCTAAGAGAAGATACAGGCAGACGCCGTCTTGAGGGAGACCGTATTGGATGGAACGATTTTCAGGGAGAATCAGAGGATGACAAAAGAACCGCAGAAAAAGAAAATTCTGATTACAGGCGGAGCCGGATTTATTGGATCCAATCTGACGGAATATTTTCTTGCCGAAGGATACAAAGTCACAGTGCTGGATAATTTTCTTACCGGATATCGTGAAAATTTGAAGCCGTTTATGGATCATCCGTGTTTTACCCTGATAGAAGGGGATATCCGGGATTTTGACTGTTGCCGCAATGCCGTGAAAGATGCTGAATATGTGCTGCATGAAGCGGCACTCGGATCTGTTCCGAGGTCGATGAAGAATCCACAGATGAGTCTTGAAATCAATGAAGGAGGATTCATCAATATGCTGGAAGCCGCCAGAGAGCAGAGGGTGCGGAGATTTATTTATGCGGCAAGTTCTTCGGTTTATGGAGATGACACCCATGCTTTCAAGCAGGAGGATTGTACCGGCAATGTACTCAGTCCTTATGCCCTCAGCAAGAAGCTCAATGAGATTACGGCATTCAACTACAGCCGGATTTTCGGGATTGAGACGATCGGTCTTCGTTATTTCAACGTTTTCGGACGCCGTCAGGATCCTGACGGTGCATATGCCGCAGTCATTCCCAGATTTCTGCTTTCTCTTATTCACCATGAAGCCCCGACCATTTACGGTGATGGAAGCAGCAGTCGTGATTTTACCTATATAGACAATGTCATTCAGGCGAATGAGAAGGCCATGCTGACAGAGAATCCGGAAGCTGTGAATACCGTTTATAATATTGCTTGCGGAGCGGAAACAACGCTGAATGAACTTTTTGCAGTTCTTCAGGAGAATCTTGCAGAAAAGGATTTGACTATAAGATCTGTTGCAGTACAGTATGGGCCTCCCCGGAAAGGGGATATTGCACACAGTTTGGCAGATATCAGCCGTGCAGTCAAACTTCTGGGATATGTGCCGGAAATAGATGTTGCCGAGGGGCTGAAAAGAACGGTGGACTGGTATTGGAATGAGTACGGTTGTGCAGAAGAGATAAAAGAATAATGATGTCCTGCAATGTTGTCGTGAGATGGGGTGTGAAGGAAAATTTGCGCCCTGTAAATCGCTGAATTCATTTTAATCTGTGCAGATAGTACCAGACGGGAGCAGGAGAGAATTGAATGCAAGCGGTGTTTTCATACAGATCTTCAAAGATTGCAGCAGATTGAGCGTTTTTTCCTCTGATATTTTTCCCTTCTGGGAAAAGATGATGCAAAAAGGTTTGGAAAAAGAAGAGTACGAGAAGGAAAGAACCTTTCCTTAAAAGGTTTTTCTTTCTCGCATTATAAGTCTCGTTTACAAAACCTGTCCTCCTTTGGCATAGGCTCTTATACAACTGTATAAAAATATTCTTATCTTTTCCCTTCTGGGAAAAGATGATGCAAAAAGGTTTGGAAAAGGAAGAGCGCGAGAAGGAAAGAACCTTTCCTCAAAAGGTTTTTCCTTCTCGCATTAATATTTTTCATTCTTTATTTCTTCCCTCAAAAGGCAGTTAATCAAGACTTGCTGGAGGAAGAGTCCGTGGAAGTTGCACGGGCAGGTTTTTCAACTTCCCGTGCATTTTCATACATGACCTGTATGAATTCTTCAAGGGTAAAAGGAAATCCTTCCCGTTGAGCCAGCAGGATAAAAGCATTGATAACTTCCTCCTGTCCGGCATATTGATGCTGTAAAAGCAAGGCTTCCTGCCGGATACGGGGATTGCGTTCCAAATGCAGATAAAATTCTTTTACATTGGCAATGCTCATAAAACTGAAGCTCCTTTTCTTTGGAGAGATAGTGTACGGTGTCTCTCCTATTTTTCAAGAACAAAATGAGAAAAACGGAAGGATTTTCAAGTTTTTCATACGTCCATAGCTTCTTTCAGTCTAATGAAGGGAAAAGCCCGTCGTTGTTTTGAAATCCCGCCTGAGGACTGCTGGCCTGTGGAACAGTTTTTGTGTCCGGAATCCCCAGAACATCCGCATTTTCATTTCCCGATGGCTCGACGGGATCATTGGGAATTTCCGGCAGATTTTTCCAGGATACAAGCTGCGGATCAGAAGGATTGTAACTCCAAATGGGATTGGTCCATTCGCCAGAAACAGCAGTTGAATCGGCATTTTCTGAATTGCTGTCCGAAGAGATCCCCTGAATATCTGTTTCAACTTTGCAGGGAATGAGCTTATCCGGAGCTGTCATTGGATTGCTGGTCCAGAGATCTGTCCACCAGGGCTGTTCGGCAACAGGTGCTGAAGCACTGCGGGGAACCGTGTGCATGGCCTCGTTCAGGAAAAATGCATGGGACGGCATTCCGGTGAATGCACCCGGTTGTGCCGGATGTATCTGGAACGGCAGGCTCCTGCCGACCCCCTCAACAGAGACGAAGTACCATCCACATTCTGTAAGTTCTGAAATATCAAGGGCATAAAGATGTTCCTGCGGATATTCCATGGCAGATGGAGCATAAACTGATTCGGGATCCTGAATGAGAGTTGCTTTGCCCTGAAGGACTTTTCTGCCAGTTTTCTGGTTGTAGACGCTGAAAACAGGGGCTTCTGAAAATGCGAGGGAAAGTTTCGAGGAATCCTTCACGAGAGATTCCGGCTGAATATCTGCAATTTTGAACTGTTCCGAAGCATGAGTAGTCAGAGAGCCCATCCATTTCCCCAGATAAACAACTTTGACCGGCGCATTGGCAATATAACCATATTTGCTTGTTTTAAAAGAGCTTGAAACAGATGACATGGAATCGAATACGAAATGTGCTGTTGCAACGGAAAAGATGGATTCGTAGCGGTAATCTTCATACCAGGGTTCCTCTTCCTCATCTTCATTCTCATCCTCATTTTCATCATCGACCCAGACCCAGCGCTTATCCTCATCTCCAAACCATTCAGGGTCGAACTCGTAGGTGTCCAAAGGCACTGCAGCCGTAAGGATGTCGCCGTCTTTTAACTCCTGGTCGAGCTGGAAGAATAAGTCGGTCCTGTAGATGGGATACATCTCTGTTCCCCAGGGGCAGTAAGCGTCCACTGCCTGGCGGGCGGAAATCAATTCAGCATTCACCTTTCCCCGTTTCTGGTGAAAACGACAACATCTTGCTGGCAGAGATCCTGAAATTTTCCTTCTACACCGAAACTTACCTGGACAATGCCGCTGCCGACACTTTCAATGCCTCTGAAACCGTCAATCTGCTCATTAAGACCTACGAAAAGACCCGTGAAAAAGTCATAGGCGTTCCAGGAGTCAAGGGATTTTCCGGAAGAGGATACTTTGAAAGTAATGGCATTTCTGCCACCTGTAAGGATTTGCCCTTCCCAGGGAAACAAGGCAAGGACATAGTGCGTATCGGGTTCCAGCGGTTTCTGAAGTTTCAGGGAAATATACTGATATTCAAGCTCATAAGGTTCCCCTTCAGTCCAGTGGGGTGCGCAGTCGTCTACTACCGGCTGAGGCTTCGGCAGGAACAGAAATCCATCCGTCCTATCCATGGGGATAGCCTCTGCAGCAGTCACTGGATAGTAGTCCTTGATGGTCCCGTCTGGATTCAGAGAATACAGTTTGTAATAATGGATATTGTCCGGATTCTGATTGCAGCTGAGTCCTATCTAGATAAACAGATCATAATCGCCATAAGTCTCACCTTCGGGAATAATGGCAACTGCCTGGATCCCGTAAGATGCTCTGATTTCCAGGGAACGGAAGGGTTCAATCATCACCAGGTTGACGGATTCATCCGGGAAGTCTGCTGAAGTGTCATCGACCAGGGGAGGCATACCGAAAGAATCATCCTGCGCAAATGCAGCAAAATGCCCCATGCCGCAGACCAGAAGAACCATGATTCCGATCCTGATTCCCTGGGAAAGAATCCTGTATGGCAAGTTGACCGCGGATGGCGCGAATGAAGTGAATGAAGTGAATGAAGTGAATGAAGAAGAAAGGCACACTCTTGGGAAAATCTTGAATAAACTCATAAAACACCATTTCCTTTCTGGATGGAGATTTAGATTTTTGCAGAGATCAATCTATTGAATCCGCAAATTATTTTATGAGTGCCCAGCTGTTTCTTAGACACTGAATATTTATTCAAATTTCAGAAGGATCCCGGAATGAATGGAATTTTTTTCATTTACTGCACTTTTTTTGCGGTAAGATTAAGCGTATTCCTGAGGACCCGGCAAAGATCCGGGTACCAGGGCGGCGCATCCGGACCGCTGAGAACAGGATCCGGTTTCACACGCAAATCCCGGGGGGCAGAAATGATTGTAACCCTTTTCAGATCATGAATTTTTTCAGCGGTATAAAAAAGTTCTTCAAGGGCTTTGTTTTCAAGCATTACATTAGCAGATTCATTCGGAAGCCTTCCATGAATGACAAACGTTCCTTCAAGTATTTTCTCCGGATTCCCTGCAGCAACAAGATTCTGCCTGTCGAAATCATTGGGGTAATCTGCTTCTATTGCAAGATAGCCGGCGCCTGCGTTCGGATCCAGGGCCTTCAGAGAATAAATGCCTTCAGGAATCCGCGGGTCTGTATCTGCGAGTCTGGTTCCCGGAGGACAGTCTGTATTGAGCATATCGTATTTCCCGAGCATTTTCCCGTCAGCCCAGAGCTCCACTTTGCGCTCTTCCTTGAGAATGACAATGACTGCACTCCAGGTATAGGGTTCCAGAAAATCTTTCAGCTCACTGCGTTTCGTTTCGAGTTTCTGACAGAAACTTTCCGGCGTGTCATAGGATTGGAGAATTCCAAGCTTTTTGGGAATGGAAGGGAAGAATGTCATCAGGCAAGCGGCAGAAACCAGCAGGAAAAGAACAACAGAAGTTACTGCAATCAAAATAGATTGAAATCTGAGTTTTCTTTCACTTTTCATAGAGTGACTCCATTTTTGAAAATGGCAATTTCCTGATATCCGTAAATTTCATTTTTTGCCTTTTGTCCGGAACAGATTCTGAGAACCAGGTCAAACAACTCATCGGCCAGTTCTTCGGGGGGAG
Source organism: uncultured bacterium (assembly GCA_949290385.1). Classification (GTDB taxonomy): domain Bacteria; phylum Verrucomicrobiota; class Lentisphaeria; order Victivallales; family UBA1829; genus CASERY01. The sequence goes on from CASERY010000063.1 coordinate 51,908, forward strand.
TTCCTGCAAGAATTTTTCCGGCATCAAAATCAATCCAGGTATTTTTTTCCTGCTGAAGACGGGTGTTCGTGGAGATTTTCAGAGTCGGAACAACTGTGCCGAAGGGAGTCCCCCGTCCGGTTGTAAACAGTATGAGCTGACAGCCTGCAGCCGCAAGGGCTGTTGCGGCCACCATGTCGTTGCCAGGCCCGGAAAGAAGATTCAAACCGGGACTGTTCTGAATGCGTTCCGCATAGTCGCAGACATTGACAACCCGGGAGAGTCCGCCTTTCTGGACACAGCCAAGAGATTTGTCTTCCAGTGTGGAGATGCCGCCGTCCTTGTTACCTGGGGATGGATTTTCATAGACCGTCTGCCCATGCCGGGTAAAATAGTCTTTGAAGTCCTGAACCATGCGCACGCATTTGCGGAAGATGTTTTCATTTTCACAGCGGTTCATCAGAAGGGTTTCCGCCCCGAACATTTCAGGCACTTCTGTAAGCACAGTGGTGCCGCCCTGAGCGGTCAGCATGTCGGAGAAACGCCCCGTCAGAGGATTTGCCGTAATTCCGGAAAAGCCGTCGGATCCTCCGCATTTGAGCCCGACTTTCAGTTTGGATACAGGAATGTTTGTGCGTTTCTGCTTCAGAGCGTGTTCCCGGAGTTCGCAGATCAGCGTCCAGGCTTTCTGCATTTCATCGCCCGGATCCTGCGCCCGGAGAAAGCGGATATTCAGTCCGGAAAGATCCCCCAGGCGCTTCCGGAAAGATTCCAATGTATTGTTCTCACATCCCAGGGCAACAACCAGAACACCGCCGGCATTGGGATGGCGGCAGAAGTCTGCCAGAATCTGTGCAGTCTTTTCATGATCCTCGCCGAGCTGGGAACAGCCGTAGGGATGGGTCAGGGCAAGAGCCTGCATGGTATCGTCATGGAACTCCCTGTTGAAACGGAAGGCAAGAGACCGGGCAAGCTGATTGATGCAGCCGACCGTCGGAATGATCCAGATGTCATTGCGAATGCCTGCATTGCCGTCCGGCCGGAGATATCCGGAGAAGGTATCACCCTGTCTGGTGGAAGATGGACAGGCCGGGGCTTGTTCCGGATGGTATTCGTATGCACCATTTTCATTCAGGCGTGTTTTTAAATTGTGGGTATGAACGTGCCCGCCTTCAGGAATGTCCTGTGTAGCGATTCCGATGGGCATTCCGTATTTGATGACATTTTCGCCTTTACAGATGGGCCGGAGCGCAAATTTGTGGCCCTGAAGAGGACCGTCCAAGGCTACAGCCACATTATCCAGAGGATGAATTTGAAAGAGTTTGTGATGAGTGGAATTCATCGAAGAAGACTCCATGCAGACGCACGAATGCCGTCTGTCTTGATCTGTTTAAGGTTTTCAGAAACCTGCCGGGTCATACCTGGAATCTGGTTCAGATCCATATCCCAGAACTCCTTCTTTGCCAGAACACTTTCAGCAATTTTTCCCGGATCTCCGCTGAACTGCTGAAACACCTCTTCAAAAAAGCGCACAATTTCAGGTGAATCCGAGACAGGATAAGCATTGACTCTGTTGATGCCGGTTCCATTTTTATTTTCATAGAATGCAATGAGCGCCGCCATGGAAAAGGTCAAAAGTTTCGGCAGAACTCCGTTCATCCGCACATAGTCCAGAAGCGACGGAAGAACACGCACTTTCCATTTGGATACGGAATTCAGCGAAATGGAAAGCAGCCGGTGCATGGCAAACGGATTGGCAAAGCGTTCCAGAACCGCTTCTGCAAAAGCCTGTTTTTCTGGATCGGGAAGAGGTACTGTAGGAAAGACTTCCTTGAAAAGAACCTGCTTCAGATATTTTCCAAACAGTTCATCTCGAACCATTTCATCCACGTAGTCAAAGCCGGCCAGATAAGCCGCCAGAACACTGGCAGTATGGGCACCATTCAGAAAACGGACTTTGCGCGTTCTGTAAGGGGTCTGGTCCTGAACAAAGACCACATTGAGTCCCGCTTCACGGAAGGGCAGTTCCTTTTCAATGGATTGAGGTCCTTCAATAACAAAAAAGTGGAAGGGTTCGCCGCAGTCCAGCAGATCATCCCGGTAGGAGAGCTTCTGCCAGATGTGCTCCGCTTCGCCCCGGGGAAAACCTGCTACAATGCGGTCCACAAGTGTACAGCAGAAAATACATTCCTTTTCAACATATTGAACAAAT
>CASERY010000064.1 GCA_949290385.1 uncultured bacterium
TGCCGAGTGCCTGCTTTGCGCATCTGCCGTCACCGACATTTTCTATATGCTGCGCAAAGCCCTCGGCTCTGCACAGAAGGCCAAGGAACAGATTGAGCGGCTCGCCCAGCTTGTAAGCTTCGCCGATGTGCAGGGTATGGACATACACGCCGCCCTCATGCGGGCCATGCCGGACTTTGAGGATGCGGTGGTGGATGTGGTGGCCGAGCGGAACGGGGCCAATTGCATCCTTACCCGCAACATCAGGGACTTCGCCGGTTCGGTGGTGCCGGCCATCCTTCCCGCCGATTTCCTGAGCCGGTAAACATACCGCCGCTCCTGTGACCGGGCGACGGTCTTTTTTTCATCATTTTTCGCCCACGGCATGGCCTGAAAAGAGCCGCCTTATGGACAAAGGCCCTGATTTATGTTAAATTCAGTGCAAGGAATATAAGGAATTCTATATGCCAAAGAATAAGCCCGGCATCATTGTTGTGCCGCCGCTGGAGGAATTTTGGCGGCAGGATGGTGTGGATAGCATTGATTACGCCCATAAGGAAAAGTTATTCGCCTGCATTATGAAATCTATCTCAGCGATGCAAGGAAGTCCGCTCCCGAAAAGCTGAAAACTATGATTCGGCATCCGATCAGAAAAGTATAGAGGCGCTTGAAAAAATGAAAACGGTATTTTTGCATGGATTGGGTCAAACCGTTCATGATTGGAGAGAAGTTATCGACAAGGCATCTTTGTCGGATTATGATTGCCCGGAGTTGATTGCTCTTTCAGGAAAAGAATTGAAATATTCCGCTATTCGGGCAGAAATAGAAAAAAGATATGAGGACACTGATGAACCTTTCCGAATCTGCGGCCTTTCTCTTGGGGCAATGCTTGCGCTGGATTACACAATACGGCACAAGGAAAAAATAGATTCGTTGATTTTACTTGCCGCACAGTATAAATCTCCAACCATACTTGTTGATATTCAAAACCTGATATTTCGTTGCATGCCAAAGAAGACTTTTGCGGATACGGGTGTTTCAAAACAGGATATGATTCAATTGTCTCATTCCATGCGTTCCCTGGATTTTACTTCTGAGCTAAAGAAAGTCAGCTGTCCGGTGGCGATTGTGTGCGGAGAAAAGGACAAGGTGAATCAGAAAGCCGCACGGCAGCTTAGCATACTTCTGCCGCAGGCAGACTTGCATATAATTCCTGGTGCAGGACATGAGATTAACATAGATGCGCCGGAAGCAATAGCTGATATATTAAAGCTGTGATCAGGGGGTGTATTCATGAATGACAGACCGTTTGTGGTTCGTTCTCACGATGTTAAAAAGGACGCCTCATACAGGGAATGGCTGTTGGAAATAAGAAGTCGATATCAAAATTTTCAGATCAAGGCATCTGTTAAGGTGAATTCGGAACAGCTCTTGTTTAACTGGCTGCTTGGCAGGGATCTGGTGCTGCGTCGTGCGGAAGAAAAATGGGGAAAAGGTGTAGTGGAACAGCTCAGTCTTGATCTACAAGATGCTTTTCCTGGTGTAAAGGGATTTTCAGCCAGAAATTTATGGTTTATGAAGCAATGGTACTTGTTCTACTCCGCAGATCCAGAGGCAGTGGATTTGATTCAGACAATTAACGAAAAGCTCTCTTTTGATGACGGAAGAAAACTGAAGCAGGTTGCTTCAGAAATTCAAAATAAAAAACTGAAGCAGCTTGATTCAGAAATTTCATTTCCGGCTGTGTTCGGTTATGTGCCTTGGATGCACCATGTTCGGATTATTCAAAAATGTAAAACGGTACAGGAAGCCATTTTTTATATTCAGCGAACGATAGAAAATGGCTGGAGTCGGAGTGCGCTTGATGACAACTTAAAGGCCGGTCTATATTATACAGCCGGTGCAGCGATTACGAATTATACAGAGAGACTCCCTCTGCCACAGGGAAAGCTTGCTCAGGAATTGACAAAAAGCAACTATGATCTTGGTTTTCTTACCCTTCCGGCGGGCTATGATGAGCAAGAGCTTGAGACCGCGCTGGAGCATTATATGACGCGTTTCCTGCTTGAATTGGGAAAAGGCTGGGCTTTCGCTGGACGTCAAAAAGAAATTATAGTATCCGGGAAGACAAGAAAAATCGATTTGCTTTTCTATCATATTCATCTGCGCTTTTATATGGTGGTGGAATTAAAGGTTAAACCATTTGAGCCTGAATTTGCCGGGAAGCTGAATTTTTATGTGAATGCTGTAAATGAGCTGATATGTACAGACAACGACAATCCGACAATCGGTCTGCTCATCTGCCGGGATATGGATAGCACAGAAGTAAAGTGGGCGCTTCAGGGAATTACTACACCTATTGGCGTCGCCACGTATAGTAATATAAAAATTGAGGAAGTTCAGGCTCAGTTGCCGACAACGGAACAGATCAAGGCCTGTATTGAACAGGCAGAAGAAGAATATTTGCAAATGAAAAAGGAATCTGAATCAGCAGAATAGAAATACAACTTAATAACCCCTGATTTCATAAGTAAGACCGTACTCCAATGAAAAGAGCGCGGTCTTTTTTGTCGCCTTTTCCCTCTCCCCCCTCCGTAAAAAACAGTTGACAATTAAAAAATATGGTGATAAACTCCCCTACTGTAATTGTTAGGTAACGAACAATCTCCCAGAGGAAAGAGAATGGAAAAGGAAAAATGCCATATCGGGGCGGCAGTGAACGCCACCTCAAGAAAATTCCACAGGAGCCTGGAGCG
>CASERY010000065.1 GCA_949290385.1 uncultured bacterium
CTTGTCATATCGCCCCAATAGCCGGTGACGTCACTCCTTGGGAAGATGTCTGCAACAACAGGCTGATGGGCATAGACTGGACCGCTTCCAATATTATGGGGGGCGGCAGCGTCTTTTCCGCAGGCAATAATGGTGCGGCAGGCGGAAAACTGCTGGCGTTTAAACTGGACTTCCACTTCAGAACGGATATCATCGCAGGTTAAAACTTTGCCATGCAGTTCCAGAATTCCGTGGGAATTGACAGTGGATTCTGCGATCATGTCATGAACCAGTTCCATCGCATTCTGCGTCGCGTGCATAGACTGACGGATAGCTTCAAGTTCATCCGGCCGTTTCACACGGCGTTCCGGAAAGAATTCTCCCTGGACGCATTGAACTTGCACACCCGCTTCCTGAAGCTGAAGAGCACAGCTCAGAGGAAAGTCGGAAGGAACAAGCCAGCATTTGACTCCGGCATAGCGACTGAGGGCTCCGTAAAAATTGACGTGCTGACGTTCTTCATCTGTCAGAATTTTGTAGATATCGTAACGGTTGATAACCTGGATGTCCTTCCGGGCTTCCTTCATGGCCCGGGCCAGTTCCAGAATGGATACAACAATGGCACGGACATTTCCCGCTTCAAAATAAACAAATTCATCTGGGGCGTCGAAGCCTCCGGCATATAAAAGATCTGCAGATTTATCGGTCGAGGATACAATCAGACGGCCTGTTTGAAATTTTTCCATGAAAGAACACTCCTCTCTGCTTGCAAAAAAAGCAATTCAGGTCCATTGTATGATACAAACATAGTAAAAATATACTGTCTTTTTGCTGAAAGACAAACAGGAAGGTTTGCTCTTATGCCTTTGGAGATGACTCTTCAGATTGTTGTTACCGCTCTTTGCTCCTATTTGATCGGATCCCTGCCTTTCGGTTATATCATCGGACGAATGAATGGAATTGATATCCGCCAGTATGGAAGCGGAAATATTGGAGCAACCAACGTGACACGCGTTATCGGAAAAGGCTGGGGAAGACTTTGTTTTATTTGCGATTTCCTGAAGAGTGCTCTGCCTGTTCTGGTGGTTTCCTACCTTTCTCCAAAAGTCGTGCTGCCTGATCTCGTGGAGACATTTCCAGAGTGGTTGAAACATTACTCCATGATTCTGCGGGATGATGCCGGCATTCTGCCCGTTATTGCGGCATTTTCTGCAGTCTGCGGACACATCTGGCCTGTTTATCTGAAATTTAAAGGAGGTAAGGGCATATCCACTGCTGCAGGTGCGATTCTGGCGCTGAATCCGCTTTCCCTGATTTGTGCTGCCGTGGTCTGGCTGGTTGTTTTCGAGATCAGCCGTTATGTATCGCTGGCAAGCATTCTGGCGGCAGTTTCTCTGCCGGTTTTCTGCGTGGTTTTCAGGGTGATGCATCTGACAACAGCGTCTGTGCCTGAAATTATTCTCTTTTTCCTGCTGGCAGTTTTGACCGTGATTAAACATCAGACGAATATCAAGCGGCTCCTGGATGGAACGGAAAACAGATTCAGTTCTTCCGGAGAAAAAAAGAATCAGAAGGCAGACAACAAATAAGCCGAAAAAAACAGTTTTTTGTTTCGGATTTTTTTATTTTTATGACTGGCTGATTCCCCCCTGTACCATAAAGAAACAGGGCCTTTTGAAATGGAGGAAACTGGAGGCAGAGCCGGATGCTGCTTCAGATGCACGTCAGGCAGATGGCCTCGGTCTATGCGGAATCAGCCGAAGATGTTTGAATATAAAAGCAGAAGCTGGAAAGGAGCTGGGTCTCTATGACGGATAAGGAAAAGATATGTGTTTTAGGAGACGGCGCCTGGGGAACAGCACTGGCTACCGTATTTGACCGCAATGGATTCGATGTGGCGGTCTGGGGATGTTTTGAAGATGAGATCCGGGAAATAAAGCAGGCTCATGAAAATGTACGCTTCCTGCCGGGAGTGCCTTTGCCTGACAGAATTGTTTTTACGGACAATATGGAGGAGGCTGTTGAAAAAGCGTCTTTAATTGTCCTGGGAACTCCGTCTCAGTATATGCGCGGAGTCCTGGAAAAATTCAAGCCCTTGTTCAAGCCCGAAGAACATGCAGTCGTCAATATTTCCAAGGGAATCGAAGTAGAATCCCTTAAGCGCATGAGTGAACTCTGTGCAGAAATTCTGGGAGAGGTGCATTACTGTGCATTGTCCGGTCCGAGCCACGCAGAGGAGGTCGCCCGGAAAATTCCTACTTAGGTGGTTGCCGCATCAAGCGATCCGGCTGTTGCGCGTCGGGTGCAGAAGGCTTTGATGAATGAATTTTTCCGTGTCTATACTTCCAGTGATGTCACAGGAGTGGAGCTGGGCGGTGCTTTGAAAAACGTTTTTGCCATTGCTGCCGGAATTATTGACGGAGCCGGGATGGGGGATAATTCCAAGGCTGCCCTCATGACAAGAGGTATTGCAGAAATGGCACGCCTGGGAGTTAAACTTGGCGGAAAAGCACAGACATTCAGCGGATTGAGCGGTATCGGAGATTTGATTGTAACCTGTATGAGCCGTCACAGCCGTAACCGTTATGTGGGGGAGGAACTGGGAAAAGGACGCAAGCTGGATGATATTATTGCTTCCATGCACCATATGGTGGCGGAAGGCGTAAAAACATGTGAATCTGCACGGTCGCTTGCCCGTAAAAACGATGTGGAGACTCCGATTATTGAAGGCATTTATGATGTTATCCACAATGGTAGAAGTCCTCAGGAAATTGTGACAGAACTGATGACGCGCAAGGCTAAAAGCGAAGATGGAACGAAAGAATACTGAAAGGACGTCATAGAGAACTGACATGAATGCCCTTATAACCGGTTCCGGCTGCTCATCCGGACAGGAGGATCCTGAAGAAGAGAATGATCTCTTGCCGGGCGGATGGCCGGTCGGATTCCTCCGGGAACATTTTCAGTGCCTTCGCTGTGGAAACTGTTGCCGCTGGAAAGGCTATGTACGGATAAGTCTGGAGGAAATTGAAGTGCTGGCAGAGTTTCTGGGCATGGAAACAGAACGTTTTATCAATGAATATACTCGCCTCCTGCCGGACAGAAGCGGTCTTTCTCTGCTGGACAAGCCTACTGGAGAATGTCTGTATTTTGATGAGAACAAAGGATGCCTGATTCAAGAGGTAAAACCGAAGCAGTGCCGGGATTTTCCCTTTTCCTGGCAGGTCCCCGGATGGGATAGAATCTGTGAAGGGGGTAGAGCATTGAGACGGTTCAGTCTTCGGTCGGAAGAGACGGCTTTTCTGAAGCCAGGGAAAAGGCAAGAATCTGAAAAACACGGGGAATGAATTAATTTTATCGGTATTAAGAAGGATGAGAAAAACGGATCTATGTCATGGCTGTACTTTTGTACTTAGGGGAATGAACGATAAAAGTGAGAATTCCCGGCAGAAAGCAGTTGTGTCAAAAAAAAGTTTTCCGGAAATTCCGTCTACACATAATGGGAAAAGATTCAGAAAGGTATTGAGGTATTTGAAATGTCTCCCAGAATTTATTTGACGATTGACAACTGTGTCGCTTCGAAACGCTGGACTTCTCCGGCAGACTGGATGAAACTTTTTGCCGATTGTGGCGTTTATTATGTTGAGGCAAGTGCGGACAATGAAATAGACCCCCTTTACAGTGACTCAGCTTATCTGGAGGACTGGACTTCCAGTGTTCTTGAGAATACAAAGAAAACCGGTGTGAAAGTAGCCAATCTTTATTCCGGGCATGGGACCTACGCTACACTTGGGCTTGCTCATGACGATGAACGTGTACGTGAGCGCATTCATCATAAGTGGTTGGACCGCATGGTTGATATGGCTGCCGGGTTGAATGCAGGTCTAGGTTTTTTCTGTCATGCCTTTGACCAGGCGGTTCTGAACAATCCAGTCCGTTATGAAATGGCGTTCAGGGATCTGGTGAAACGACTTTCTGATCTGGCGGCTTATGCGGAAAAGAAAGGGGTGCGTTATATCGGTGTGGAACAGATGTATACTCCGCATCAGGTGCCCTGGACGGTTTCAGGAGCAGAGAAACTTCTGCGGGAAATTTATGCTGTAAACGGGAAAAATTTCTATCTTACCATTGATACCGGACATCAGTCAGGGCAGCGCAAGTTTGTGTGTCCTGAAGGCGATGACGTGAAGCGCATCGCAGATTCGATTCATGCATGTGGACGTCTGGAGGGCGCATGGCTTGGATCGGATGAATGTACGGAAGCATTTGTAAAAGCGGCTCTTGACGGAGATGATGAAAAGCTTCCCGGTCTTCTGGAAGCGGACCGCAACAGATACCCGTTCCTGTATTCCGTCTATGAGGATGGGGATACCTACCGGTGGCTCTCGGAACTGGGGGTGTTCTCTCCGATTGTTCATCTTCAGCAGACGGATGGAAAGAGTTCTGCACATCAGCCGTTCAATGTCAAATGCAATGAAAAAGGTATTATTAAAGGTGAGCTCCTGCTGAAAGCCCTGAAAAAATCCTTTGATGAGGCATCCCGCTGGAATTGTATGCCGGCTCCTGTGGAGGAAATCTGTCTTACATTGGAAGTCTTTGCCGGCACAGCAGATCTTCCCTGTGATATCAAAAACAAGATTTCTGATTCTGTCCAGTACTGGAGGAAATTCATTCCGCAGGACGGCATGACTCTGGACGAGCTGGTAGACCGTATTTCCTGATTAGCGTTCAGACAGGATGCGGATTCTTTGCGGAGAAAAGTCTGATTGTCGATCAGGTGGATAAAATCAGAAATTTGCACCAGGCGCAGATTCTTTGTAGAGAAGCGTTCGACAAAGAACCTCGGAGAATTTTATTGACAGAGGTCATCCGGGTGCAGAGTCCCTGTTGCAGACGGATCCTTCCCGGCTCGAACGAGCCTGGAAGGATTTTTATTTCGAAGGAAGATATGAAATGATTTTATCGCAGAAGATTCTGCAAAGGCAAAGGATTTTCTCTTTTGTCTGAGAGTCTTGAAACCGGAAGATAGAATGCTATAATATGAGACAGAACGTTACACTTCAAGCTGAAAAATGCATGAGAAAAGGAGTCCATTATGTCTGGCAGTCGTTTTCATGAACGGATAATGCCTAAAATTGAGAAGCTGGATCCGCAAAACAGACAGAATTATATTCAGCATCTGGCTCGTGAACGCGGTTTTCTTGAATCGATATTCAATACAATTCAAGAGGCTGTACTGGTCATAGACGCGGATTTGAAAATCCGTTATCATAACGCTGCTGCAAAAGAAATGCTTGGTCTGCCGGATGATCTGAGGCGCCTGACTGTAGAAAGAATCCTGAAGGGCATTAACTGGCCCACGCTTCTGCCGGAAGAGGACTGCGGTTCTCATCAAGTCTTGCGTCAGGAGCTTGAGCTGTTCTATCCGGAACACAGGATCGTTCAGTTTTATGCGCTTCCTCTTACCGTGAATGATGAAAAACAGTATGCCTTGATTCTCAATGATATTACATCTACCCTGGAGAAAGCGGCATCGACTGCGGAAACCGAACGAAGCAAACTTATTTCCATGCTGGCTGCAGGAGTTGCTCATGAAATTGGAAATCCTTTGAACAGCCTGTATCTGCATCTTCAGTTCTTCCAGAGAATGCTTTCGCAGGGAGAGCTGGATCTCAAAGAGGCAATGGAGGAAGTTTCCGAGGCCCGCAAGGAAGTGGAGCGACTGGATTCAATCATCAATCAGTTTCTGCATGCGATCCGTCCTGGAAAACCGAAGTTCCAGGTGGTGAATCTGAAAGATCTGGTACTCGAAGCTTTGAACTTCATGCGACATGAAATTGCGGCAAGAGAAATTCATGAAGAGGTGTTCTGGGAAAATGATGTACCGTTGATTATGGGGGATCCAAACCAGTTGAAGCAGATGTTTTACAACCTGGTGAAAAATGCAGTGCAGTCCATGGGAGAAGGGGGGCATCTTTCTATTTGTTGCCATGCAAATGACGACTTTGTCATGCTTTCTGTTTCAGATACAGGATGCGGTATTTCAAAAGAGGCGCTCTCTAAAATTTTTACACCTTACTTTACAACAAAGGGAACTGGAACCGGACTGGGGCTGATGATTGTGGAGCGGATTGTCCGTGAGCACGGAGCGAGTTTGTCTGTGGACAGCAAGGAAGGCCAGGGTACGACTTTCACCATCAGCTTTCCTAGAAGAGAACGCATGGTGAAAGTTCTGCCGTCTCCGGAGGAGAAGATGCAGGATAGCGGCAGTGGAAAGGATTCAGAAAAACATGATTAAAAAAGATAAGCGCCCGTCTATCCTGATTGTGGATGATGAACGGGGAACCCGGGAAATTCTGGGAAAATTTCTGCGTTCATCCTATGATGTGACTCTGGCTGAAGGTGGGGAAATCGGACTGAATCTTTTGGACCGCAATGATTATGACCTGGTGCTTACGGATATTCGAATGCCTGGAGTCGGCGGTTTTGACATTCTGCAGAAGACCCTGGAAAAGAAGAATCCTCCGCCCTGTATTCTTTTTACTGCATACGGATCCATTGAGACGGCTGTAGATGCTATGAAGCAAGGTGCATTTGATTTTGTGACCAAGCCTGTGAATTTTGACCAGCTGGAACTCCGGATCAAACGGGCTTTGGAGTCACGAAAAATGCGGCAGGAGAATCAGGAACTGAAAGAGCGTTTGAACAGCAAATTCGGCCTTCAGGCTATTATTGGGAATTCCCGTGCGATTCAGTCAGTGATTGATACTGTAAAGCAAGTGGCGCCGTCAAGAACAACTGTGCTGATTGAAGGAGAAAGCGGAACCGGTAAAGAACTGATTGCTCAGGCGATTCATCAGCTTAGCGGAAGAACGGGAAAATTTGTGCCGGTTCATTGTGCGGCTCTTCCGGAAGCTCTTCTGGAAAGCGAACTTTTCGGACATGAGAAAGGCGCGTTTACCGGAGCTGTGGATACACGGCCGGGCCGTTTTGAAATTGCTGACGGGGGAACTCTTTTCCTGGATGAGATTGGCGAGATTCCACTGTCCGTCCAGGTGAAACTTCTCCGTGTGCTTGAATCCAGAAGTTTTGAACGGATCGGCGGTACGGAAACGCTTCATGTAGATACCCGTGTAGTGGCGGCGACTAACAGAGATTTGGAAAAAATGGTTCAGGAAGGAACATTCCGGGAGGATTTGTTTTACCGTTTGGATGTAGTCCGGGTGGAGCTGCCGCCTCTTCGCGACAGGCCGGAAGATATTCCGCCTCTTGTGAAATATTACATGGACCAGTTTGCTCGTGAAAACGGTAAGGAGGAAATGAGTATCTCGGAAGATGCGATGAGCGCACTTTGCTCCTACCAATGGCATGGTAATATCCGGGAGCTGAAGAACTGTGTGGAACGCATGGTTGTGCTTTCCCGGGGACGGGAATTGACCATTGATAATGTGCCGGTTCATATTCGTGAAAATGTAAGCCCTGGAATTTCCAAAGATTTGTTTATGCCTGAGACCTGCGATTTGGAACGAAATGAAAAGCTCCTTATTGAACGGGCGCTGAATGAGTGCGGCGGCAACAGAAGCAAAGCGGCTGAGAAGCTCGGGATCAGTCGTAGAACACTGCATCGGAAACTGAATACGTATCATATAGAATAACTTGTACAGCTGCAGCCGGTGCTGTCAAGCGGACTTGATGGAGACAGCCGCAGCCTCAGGAAGAAGGAAGATCAAAATGAAAAACTGTATTTTCTGTAAAATTATTGCCGGAGAAATTCCGTCCGTAAAAATTTATGAGGATGACCTTGTGCTTGCATTCATGGATATTGCCCCCATTAATTTCGGCCATGTCCTTGTGATTCCTAAAGAACATCATACCAGTGTTGCCACGATTCCAGAAAACGTTGCCGGAAGAATGTTCCTGGTGGGGTCAAGAGTTGGCGTAGCCATGCGCAGAGGACTGGATGCCGATGGATTCAATTTTCATCTTTCCGATGGAACGGTAGCTGGTCAGGTTGTGATGCATGCCCATCTGCATATAGTTCCCCGCTGGGTCAGCGATGGATTCCATTGGAACTGGCGTCAGCTTAAATATGAATCCGATGAAAAACGTTCTGAGATTCAGAAAAAGATTGTCAGTCATCTGAAACTGGAGCGTGATGATTCTGAACTCGCAGCAAACTGCTGTGATGGTTCCGTTGAAGATACGGTTGCGGCAGAGGATCATGGCGCCTGAGTAATTTTTTGGAGGGGAAAAACAGAAGGGTTCAGTATTTTTAAGTGATGATCCTTCTGATTATGGACGAAAAGACTTTCTGCAGATGTTCCTTTTTCAGGGGCATGTGAAAAAGGATCGTTTTTTGAAGGAATTTCACAAACGGCAATACTGTCCAGATAAAAAATACGGATGGAAGAAATCTTGATTTCAAGATATTCCTCCATCCGTATATTTTTTGCGGCATTATCTGTCAGTTATGCCTGAAAGACGATGTTTTCGCATATAATCGGACCGTTTCAAATAAGAAAGACAGTACCGAGTTTATTGACTCCACGGCCGTCGATATTATACCATTCTCCGTTGTTTGCCAGTCGAATGGAGTAATCGGCACGGTAGCGCAGAGATTCCGCTTCATCGGGCATCCAGAAGCCCAGAGTCCAAGCTCCTCCGGGGAGGTCCTCCGGAATCGTGATTTGGACTGTTACATGGTGAACTAACGGCATATAGGCAGGATCTCCCGGCTGGAAGGGCTGAAAACTCTGAGCATTTACATGCGTTGGAATCTCATAGACTTTTCCACTGCCGTGGCAAAGAACAAAGTAGCAGATTCTGGGGTTGATTACGGTAGCGAAGCCTCGGTTGATTAAACTCAGATCTGCATGGAAATCCTGACCATGACGGATCAGGTTGTCAAAGGAACATTCCTGAGCTTCCAGACGGTAGCCCAGATGGTCCCGGATATACTCGAAGGCAGTTCTGTGGTCCACTCCTTCAAAATAAGCAGGCGAGTACGGAAGATGTTTTTCCGCAAGCTGTTCTGCGGTGACAGGGGTGTCTTTCCAGGCATCGATGCAACCATAGACCGGCTTCTTAAAATCAATTTCCAGACCGTGGAAGCTGTGGACATAACTGAAGGTGCTGTAATGATGCAGACGGAAGCGCTCCATGGCTTTTTCTCCGGAACTCCAGGTTAGGTCAAGTCCATGGAAGGGTTTGGTTGGATCGTCCTTATGGGGAGTGCAGGATGATTCGGTTCCCCAGAAAAGTTCTCCGTCCACCGGAATAAAGGGGGCTTCACGGACAAGGTAATCGAACTCGTGATTGCCCGGAGCTGCATAGGGTGGATCCCAGAAGGTTCCGCCATCCCAGTAATTGGCCAGAGTGCCGTCATTGAAGAACCCGATCTTTGCTTCCGGATTCTGGCTGAAGGCAGTCTGGCTGGTGATTTCCCTGAAGAGATTCAGGTGTTTCAGACAGCTTTCCTTATAGCGCATGCAGCGCATCATGGTGAAACGGTTTTCCGGAAGTATTTTAAGGGCGCCTTCCAGAACTTTTGCCTGGGCTGCAGGATCTTTGTCAATGCCTTCAATCGAGGTATGGAATTCTCCCCAGAGTCCAACCCAGCCTGTCTGGATTACATAAATGACATCCCAGTTGCGGTCAAGTACGGGTTTCAGCTGTTCCATATGCCGCACAATCTGTTCAGCGGTGGGGCCATGAGTGACTCCGTCAAATTCATAGGCGAAGCGAAGCAGGAACTTTTCTCCATGACCAAGACTGCGGAGAACCGCAAAATCATGCTCAATTGCCTGCAGTTTTTCTTCTGAGATGGCGGTGTTGTAGAACTGTGTAAGGTAACAGTAGGCCTGTCCGATGGTAACGCCGTCTTCCGGATAGCGCATGAAGGGCCATTGACTGGAATTGGGACCATGTTTCACTGGATCGGATTCTATCTGACCCATGCCGATTTCCAGACGAAGACCCCGTTCGGGGTTTCTGAGCGCGTTTCTGCCGTCTGGATCTGTTGGACGGAGTCCATCGTAATGGACTGTAACGGTGTTTTCAGCATAAACGGATTTGCCGTCTGACGAGGATGCAGTTCCTTTACAGACCACTTCACCTGGCTGGATTTGTACCTCGGCAAGCGTATTCATACCACGTCCGAGACGTTCCGTCCAAGGTGTGCTGGAGGCAAGACGGACCGCATAATCACTCTGATAGCGGTTGCGTTTGTCGGGAATCCACAAATAGAGGTTCCAGTTGCCAGGCGAGAGTGTCTGTGGCATGCAGAAGTCCACGGAGATGGAATGTATGATGGGTGTGCGTGCACAATCCCCGGGGTGACAGGGCTGGAGTCTCTGACCATTGAATCCGGTGGGGATTTCCACAAATTCTCCGGCATCATTCATCAAAACAAAGTAGAATTCTCTCGGATTGATCATGGTGGAGAATCCGCGGTTGATCAGGCGTATTTCTGCGTGAAAGGTTTCTCCGGCCCGAAGAGTCTGTGTAAAACGCAGATCCACAGCTTCCAGCCGGTATCCCAGATGATCCCGGATGAATTCAAAGGCTGTGCGGTTTTCCACTCCGTTGAAGTAATCGTCCGAAACAGGATAGCCCTGTTTGCGGAGCGTGTCGGATGTAACCGGTGTTTCCTTCCAGAAATCAATGGTGCCTCTGGCATTTTCCGGGTCTGTTGCTGCAGGCTTGCCGTCCAGAAGCGAGAATCCGTGGACATAGCTGAAAGAGGTGTAATGATGGTCATAAAAACGGGCAATGGCTTTTTCGCCTGATGCGTATTTTGCATCACAGGTGTGATTCCAGAAGAGTTCACCATCTACCGGCATGTAAGGTGCGTCCTGTGTAATGAAATCAAAGTCCGGATTGCCCGGCGCACCGGCCAGCGGATGATCTGCAAAGGTTCCTCCGTCAGTCGGATCCGCCAGGGTGCCGTCATTGAAAAATCCTACTTTGGCAGGGAGAGCCTGTGAAAAAGCCATACCCGAGGCAATGCCTTCATGAAAACCCCAGCTCTGGAAAACCTGGCGTCTGCGTTTGGGATAACGCATCATGGTGAAGCGGTCTTCCGGAAGAAGTTCAATGGTTTTTCGCACGATTTCAGCACATGCGCGAGGATCGCAATCGATATTCTGAATGGAAGTATGGAACTCTCCCCAGAGTCCGACCCAGCCGCTCTGGAGAGCATAGATAACATCCCAGTTTCGGTCAAGTACGGGCTTTAGCTGAGCCATATGCCGGAGAATGCCTTCGGTATTCGGGGATAACCGATGGGCGTCATTTTCATAGGCGAATCTCAGAAGGAATTTGATGCCGCAACGGCGTGCTTCTGCAAAATCCGCTTCCAGAGCATCCAGCTTTTCACGGGCAATGGGTTTGTTCCAGTACTGGGTAAGATAACAGTATGCCTGAGTCAGAGTTACGCCGTCGTCTGCAAATTCCTGGAACTTCCATTTCCTGGGCCATTTGATCAGATCATCTTCTGTACGGGCGATTACTGTTTCAAGGCGCAGACCGCGCTCGGGATTGCGCAGACCTTTCCTTCCATCGGGATCCGTGGGACGGATACCTCTGAATACAATTGTTTTTAATGGTTGCATAAAAATCCTTTTTATTTCAAACGGTGAAAGTCTTTAGGACAGATAAATCGGGGCTGATACTGCTTGTATGCTGTTCTGAAACTTCCATTTGTAGCCGGGAGAACACAAGACAAATTCTTTCTGTAGGAACAGCTAAGTTAGAAAAAAACATTCTTCCCTTCAGACAGGCATGCAAAAAATAATATCGAAGGAACAACAAACAGAAAGAAGTTTTCCCAGGTATTTTCAAACTTCACTTGAAAAAATATTCTGCTCAATCAGATGCAGTATATTCATCGCAGCTTCAGGTTTTGCAAGTTCCTTCGATTTCAGACCCTTCTGAATGCATTCCTCCCGTCTGGGCATCCATTCTGCAATGAGCTGTTCAAAACGCTGAGGGCTGCACTGGTCATCGGGTACCATCAGTCCACCGCCGTTTTGAAGAAGCCAGCGGGCATTATCATCCTGATGATGCTGTGCGGCAAACGGGAACGGAATGAGAATGGCATATTTGCCAAGACATGCCAGTTCTGTCACGGTACTGCCGCCTGCCCTGGAAACAACAAGATCTGCTGCGGCATAAAGAAGCTGCATATCATTGCATGACCGGAGAACAAGAACATGGCAGGGGGAATGTTCCCATTTTTTCTGAACCCTTTGAAAAGCGGCCTCATCCTGTCCTGTAAGTTGAATCACCTGGACTTTGTCGGCATGTGGCATTTGCGGACTGATATAGAAGTTTTCATTGATGGTTCGTGCACCCAGGGAACCTCCGAAAACCAGGATCAGAGGATTTTCAGCTTTGAACTCCGTATGAAAGCGCTTGTTGATTTCCCGGACTGCTTTTTCCTTGGAAAAAGATGCACCCAGAAATTCAGGCCGGACCGGAAGCCCTGTTACGACTGTCGGACACTTGGCTTCTTTCTCATTCCTGGAGGGAAATGAAAGTGCAAAAGCTTTGGCAAAACGGCTCATAAACAGATTCATTTTTCCCAGCAGGGCATTTCCGTCATGAAGAAAAATGGGAATATGGCTGAGCCAGGCTGCAGCCGCCGGCGGAAAGGACGCATAACAGCCCATGGAAAGAAATGCCTGCACCTGGTATTCCTTCATGATCCTCCGGGATTCAAGAATTCCCTGGCAGACAGCTCTGAGAAAACGCAGAAACGCCGGGAGTTTTTTGGCAAACGGCTGTGCTTGAATTTTAAACGCTTCAATCCCGGCTTTTCTGGCAGACTCCAGCTGCTCTTCAGCATGTTTTCCCCCAATGAGAAGGATTGCCTTCCCGCCATTTCTGTTGAATTCACGGGCAATGGCAAGACCCGGTAGAAAATGACCGGATGTGCCTCCGCAGCTGATAGCCAGACGTTTTAAATAGTTCATCGCGGTTCATCCGGGTTTTCGGTATGTTTAGGTAGAAGACGGCTCCTCAGAAACTGTCTGATTCTGACAAACAGGTCCTGGGAGTAATTTGGATAGGCAGTGTCCAGCGCCACGCTGAATACACATCCCACTGCTGTCATGCAGGCAACCAGATTGCTTCCTCCATAGCTGATCATGGGGGCAGGCATCCCCTTGGTGGGGAAGGCGCCACAGATGACTCCCATGTTGATGATAGCCTGAAGCGTAATAAAAGTAATCATGCCGAAGGCAACAAGCATTCCCTGCTGGGTCCTGGCTTTCCTGCTGATCCGGATGCCTGAAAACATCAGAATCAGGTATGCCGCAATGACCGCAAGAAGAATGACATATCCGAGTTCTTCTCCCACGATTGCCAGGATGAAGTCTGTATGGGCTTCCGGCAGATATTTCAGTTTCAGGCGGCTTTCTGTGAACCCGAGTCCGAACCATTCTCCTGATCCGAGCGCCAGCTGGGAAAGCCAGAGCTGGTATCCATCCGTAGATTGATACATTTCAGGCTTGGTGAAAGAGGTGATTCGAGCCCAGCGTACCGGACTGAAAAATTTTACGGCAAAGAAAACCGCAGGAGTTCCAAGCAGGATCGGGACCATAATAAAATACCATTTTATACCTGCCACTCCCAGCAGAATCAGAAAAACCATACTGAGCAGGGCCGTCGTTCCCAAATCTTTTCCCAGCAATACAAGCCCGATCATGATGCCGCAGAACAGGCAGGCCGGAATAAACACCCTGAATAAATGATTTTTCCAGCTGACACTTTCCAGAATCCGGATTCTGTTTGCAAGGAAATAGCTCAGGAACAGAACCAGTACAACTTTTGCATATTCAGAACTCTGGATGCTGAATTCTCCTATCTTCAGCCAGCGCCTGGCTCCGTTGATGGGTTTGGAGAAGAGTGTCAGAACTAATAGTACAGAAATGACAATCAGAAGCATCCAGCTCCATTGGCACAGTCTCTGGTATCCAAGGATGACTGCAGCTGAAAAACCGACAGCTCCAATGGCTGTCCAAATGAGCTGTTTTGCGAAAAAACCTGTTCCTGTTGTCACGAACGATGTGGAATAAAGGACCACAAGGCCGAAAAAGACGATGATCAGGGACGTTAAAAGGAAGATCGCTCCCTCGTGCAAAGCGGATCCGGAGGTATCTTCCGATTCGAGGAAATCATCTTCCCTGGGAATAAAAGTTCTGATTCTCATAAGATAGTGCAGGGCAAATCATAAAAGGTTGTTTTTCAATTCATACCTTTATAACATACTGCTCATTGTGAAATTTTCCCGGAGATTTTTTAAAAAATAATTTTTTTTTCCTGATTTTTTCAAATTCATATGGTATTTCGATTCGGGAGAATTTCTTAAAACCCAGCCAATTTTTTGAGAAGGAACCAGAGAACTGGAATAATAAGTGCAGGCAGCATATTCAATGTTTTGCAGTCCTTGATGCCGAGAATGGATATCCCGGAAGCCGCAATGAGGAATCCGCCGGTAATGGAGATCTCTGTCATGAGTTCTTCTGTCAGAAAACCCTGAAGGATGGATGCCGCCAGGTAAATGGATCCCTGCCAGAGAAAAAGCACTCCGGCCGCCAGTGCGATTCCAATGCCGTAGGTGGAAGCCAGTACCGCAGAAGTAACCAGATCCAGCATGGCATTGGTGAAAAGGAATGTATTGTCTCCCTGAACTGCGCTCTGGATCGGGCCGAGAATGGACAGAGTGCCGATACAGAAAAGAAGAATGGCGGTAGCCAGGCCTTCTCCGAGATTTCCATTGGAATAGCGGTTTACAAGTTTCTGAAACCTACCATTAATGTCCAGCATGGTTCCGACAAGTCCGCCGATGGCCAGACTTGCAATAAATAAGACCGGATAGTGGCTGTTCGGCAGATTCTGTACAACAGCATTGATCCCGAGTCCCGTTGCCGCAAGACCCATGGCATTATAAAGGGCGCTTCTGTGCTCTTCGCGAATTCCTTTGCGTATAATGCTTCCGGCAAGGCTTCCGGCAAGGATCGTGCATGTATTGACAAGGGTTCCAAGGAGAATCATAAAAGTGAAAAATCCTTTCTTTTTTTATATTCTGCAAGACATTTTGACGAAAAGTGAAGCTGAGACTTTCCATTTTCTCCTCCCTTTTCATGGCGTTTTTCGCGCAGGATGGAAAGACAGGAAAAAGAAAAAATGTCTTTTGCGTATAATCCTTCCGTGCAAAATTACGCCTTTTACAGTCCTTCCCTTAAAATTCCAGGAAAAAGGATGCTTCTGTCATGCCAGGATCTTTTTCCAAGATCTTTTCACTGAATCTCAAAAGGAACAGTTTCTGTATGGATAGCGTTTTTCCCCAGCCTGCAGCTGACAGATTTAATCTGTATCATATCTGTCTGGAAAATGTGACGGAACAAAACATGCCGTCAGAACCAGGGAATTCGTCAAAAACTGACGGATTTATGTGAGGATAGGAAAAATCTGCTGGAAAACTTCTTGTCAGCGTTTTTTCATCCGGTCTGCCATTTTTTCCATGAAAATTTCCCAGGCCTCTTCCAGATCACCTACACGCAGCTCCAGCTGTTCTTCAGCACCTTCCGGAAGGCGAGCATCTGTATTGAGCAGGGAAAGAGTTTCCACAATATCCCGATGAATGATACGCATGTCTTCTGCCAATTCTTCCGGTACGGCATTTCTGAAGAAATCCAGAAGATTGACTGCGGCTTCAATGCGTTCCCTGGTCAGATCCAGCAGACGGACACGCAGAGGTTCTTTTTCCTGGTCGATGGAGGGATTGAAGTATTCGCGTGCAATTTCCCAGCAGTCTTCCAGATAGTTTGTAAAGGCTGTCTCCTGAGCTTCATCTGCAAATTTCAATTCGAGAAAATCCAGAAGCCGGCTGCGGAAAGATTCAAAGTCTTCCTCTCCGTTGGCCAGGGCATCCTGAATCAGGGCACAGACTTCTATTTCATTGACAGGGGCGTGAACATCCTGAAGGATTGCTTCCAGAGAATCGAGAACACCTGAAGAAACAGAAAATTCTTCAGGATGGATGTCCTCCACCAGATTTTCTTCTGTCTCTGCTGCGTCATGAGAGCAATGACAGGAGGAAGCGGTTCCGTGTTCATGTTTGCCGTGATGGTCCTGACAGGAACAGGAGGCTTTTTCGTTTTCATGTTCTTGTCTGTGGCGGGCGAAATCAAGCTCACTTCCGGGATCGCGGACATCATCTCCGGGGACCAGAAGCCAGTCTGGACCGTCTTTGCGGATGGATATTTCCTGCATGCGAAGCTGGTATTCCTCCAGTGCAAGATACGGTTTCTGACGGAGATCTGCATGATTTTCATAGGCATTTAAATAGGCATATGAAATTTGATCGGGAATTTCCCAGTAGTCGGTATCGTGAATACATACCTGGAGGAGAGCCGTTTCAAATTTGTGAAGCCATTCATCCTGCTTGGCTTTTCCGGGAAGATCCGGATAGGCTCGGTATTCCAGTGAAAAGACACATTGTTCCCAGTCTTCTACGGTTGCAATCAGGGCGTCCCCCTGCTGAAAGCGGTGTTCTCTGTAAAAGGCGGTCATATCGAATGCGCTCAGGGTCAGAATGGCATGTTCAATGCTGGAGGCTGCACGGAGGCGCATTCGGTTTTCGTCATTTTCAGCCACCAGGGAATCAATCAGTCCGGAACGTCCAAGAAGAAGGCTGGGCATAGCAAAGTCCCGGAACGCGGCCTGAACAGAAAGGATTGGAAGGGATGCTCCGGAAGTGTTGTCCATTACTTTATAAGCGTCATGAAAAATTTCAGGAGAACAGAAGGGGGCAAAGCGTGCTCCCGGGAAAAGAAGATTTTTCTCCAGTTCGAAAGCGGTTGGTACGATCTTAAATTTTGTTTTGCGGAAGAAGGTTTTCCTGGGATAAACGTTGTCTCCTGAAAGCAGCAGATCTTCACGAGAACCGATAATCAGTTCTGTTTCCCGTTCAACGGCTTTTACACCTTCCTTATCCTCCGCTGCGCCCAGTTCTTTGGCAATGCGGCTGGAAAGCTCTGAAAGGGTAAAAAAACGATCGCCATCCTCTGAGTCCAGAAATGACTCAACAGCTGTTTCCATATCACGAATACCGGGTACTGCCATGGTTGTTTGCATCCTTTCATCAAAAGTGATCTGAACAGAGGGGAATATGCAGCGTCTGCCGTTCAGTCAGTGATTTTTCCTTTGCTCCTTTATTATAAACTGGAAAACTGCACCATTTTGACCAGACGGTTGTGCAGGTAGTCATCCATGGCTTTCGCCAGATCTTCCTGTGTCCAGGTTTTGAGGGTTTCCACATCCCAGGCATCGGCAAGATCGAATTCCCCGCTTCTCAGGCGGTTCAAGCGCTGAAGAACGGCGCCACAGCCAAGTTTTTTTCCAACATCCGAACAAAGCGTCCGGATGTAAGTTCCTTTGGAACAATGGACTGTAAAATCTGCACAGGGAAGCTGAATATGATGCAGATCAATGGAATAAATCGTAATCGGTTTCGGTTCCCGGTCAATTTCAATCCCTTTGCGGGCAAGTTCATAGAGCCGTGCGCCATCTTTTTTTACAGCTGAGACCATGGGCGGTGTCTGAAGACTTTCTCCGAGAAAGGAATCAAATGCCTCCCGGAGCATGGACTCTGTCACGCCGGATGGGTCCGCAGTACGGATTACAGTGCCGTCCATATCCTGGGAATCGGTTTCAGTTCCCAGCAGAATTGTGCCGTCATAAACCTTGTCTTCCGCAGAAAATTTCTGGCTGAGCTTTGTAAATTTTCCGAAAACCGTTACAAGAAGTCCTGTTGCGGCCGGATCCAGCGTCCCGCAGTGCCCAACTTTGACTGCATTGAATCTGGCACGCATGAATGCCACGATGTCATGACTGGTCCAGCCTGCGGGTTTATTGATAAGGAGCACTCCATTTTTTTCAAACGGAGGGAGCCGGTGTTTCTGGGGATTATGCTTTGTCATTCTTCATTTCCATTTCCACATGTTTCAGGAGAATTTGCTCTGCTTCATCGGCACTTCCGGCGAATATTGTTCCACCGGCAGCCATTTCATGTCCGCCTCCATTAAGCCGGCGGGCAATGCGGCCTACCGAAATATCGGGATTCTTGGAGCGGAGTGAGATTTTGAAGATTCCAGGATTTCCTGTCGGTTTAATCAGGGCTGCTACCTGAACGCCTGCGATTCCGCGAATATTTTCAATAAGCGTTTCTGTATTGCGAATATCCACTGCATATTTTTTCAGCAGTTCCGGCGGAATGACAAACCAGGCATATTTCCCTTCCAATGCGGTCCGGAGTTCCCGGCAGAAGAGCTCTGCTTCAAAAAGCGCCATGTTGAACGGCTTGGAAAGATAAGCGTGTTCAATGACACCATGATGGTCCGCTCCCAGTTCCATAAGCGCTGCTGCGGCGCGATGTGCACGTGGTGTTGTATTGTCGAACCGGAAGCATCCGGAATCTGAAGTAATCCCGAGCAGAAGCAGTGTCGCTGCATGTGCGTGAATCTTCCAGTTCATGAAACACGCAAAGTCATAGACAATTTCAGAGGCGGAACATGCCGCAGGATCCACATAGCTTACATTTCCGAATAATCCGTTGTCCGGATGATGATCCAAGGTCAGAAACGGAATTTTCAACGCATCAAAATGAATTGTTCCCAGTCCCAGTCTTTTGACGGTGGAGGCGTCTGTATTGACGATCAGAACATACTGCTGGTTTATTTCGTCCGCAGAAGCGGGACTGACTCGTTCCGGCAGATAACTCTGATAACAGTCTGGAGCTTCGTCCGGCATCATCAGGTCTGCAGAGAATCCATTGTCCCGCAGAATCTGGCGCATCGCTGTGGAAGATCCGACAGCATCGCCATCAGGTCGTTCATGCGTGATTACAAGAATCCGGCCGCCTGTTTCATGGACAGAATCAAAGTAAGGTTTCAGCTAAGCAAAATCATTTGTCTTCATTTTCTTCATCTTCCAGTTTCCGGATGATGTCCAGCACCCTGTCTCCGGCTTCAATGTTCCGGTCTATGTGGAAATGCAGAACCGGCGTATATTTGAGAATGACGTGTTTTGCCACATTCCGCTGAATTTCCGGTCTGAGACGAAGCAGTTCTTTGAGAATGCGCTGCTCCTGTTCACTGGACGCTCCCATCATGCTTACATACACCGTTGCGTTCTTCAGACTTGATGAGCAGTTTACTTTGGTTATGGACAGCAGAAAATCTCCTTCATTGAGTCCGTTTTTTTCAATGAGGTCGGCAATTTCTCTTTTTAAGATTTCATTGACTCTGGCAATTCTGTCTACGGATGCTGTTGGATGGGATGACGTTCGCATACCGGTTCATCTCCTTCTTGAAATAAATTCATGCATTGCCTGATCAAAAACAGCCATGAAAGGATAGCTGTTTTCTGGCATTGCATACTTGTCTTCTGTTGTTCTTCTGAAACGTCCAGCATTCTGACGCAGAATCCGGCAGCAAAAAGATTCTTTCGTTTTTCCTTTTCCGGATAAACTCTGCTGTATATTATTTGCCTGAATGCTCCTTCTGTTCCCGATGAGGTCCTGATTCTTCCTGTTTTTTCCTGTTCCCGGATGTTTTGATAAAAACATCCTTCGGATAAGACGGCAGCATATAAGACTACTGGAACTTTTTCGGAATCCTTTATGAAATAAATTACTCCCCCATACGGGTTCAACAGGGAAGTCATGCAGAACCGAAAAAGCTTGTCAAAGAATCCTTTGACAGACTGCAAACTTTCTCCTGCCGCTTTCTAAATCGCAGTGCCGTTATTTATTGCAACAGAAATCAAAAAAAACAGAAAGCACTTCGGTCTCTGGAAATCGCAGATCCTTCTTCAGGTGTCACCGCCGTCTGCTTTTCATGAGAACCCTTTGAAGTTCCTGAAAGACAGTTCCTTTTTCAGGTTTCGGGGTTTCTCACTTTTGAATGGAACAAATGCTCCATTCAAATATATCTGTCCTTTTGATTCTGTTTCGAGTTTTATTCGATTAAAGTGTGGCTTTTTTCAGTTCAATTTCATACAGATGAATGTAGTCGCCTTCACTGAAATCCATAAAGTTGTCCAGTTTTATACCGCATTCCATTCCCTGACGAACTTCTTTGACATCATCCTGGAATCTGCGGAGAGATCGAACTTCACCATTGAAAATCAATTCGTTGTTGCGGTAAACTCTAGCTTTTGCTCCGACTTTTGCAACACCTTTCTCCACCATACATCCACAGATTTTCGGACCTTTGGAAAGATTGAAAATCTTGAGAATTTTGACGATTCCGACTTCTTTTTCGCGTTTTTCGGGTTCAAGCCGTCCTGCCAGAGCATCTGTAATATCCTCCAGCAGTTCATAGATAATACTGTACAGGCGGATTTCCACTTTTTCTTTTTTGGCAAGTTCATTGACTCCAGGATTCACCCGTACGTGGAATCCTACTACAATGGCATCTGAAGATGCTGCCAGCATAATATCGCTTTCGGTAATAGCTCCAACGCCGGTATGGAGCACCTCTACACTGATTTTGTCGGAAGGCAGTTTCTGGAGCGAATCCACGATGGCTTCCACAGAACCGCGGACGTCGGCTTTGACAATGACTTTGAGGTTGTTGCGTTTCTCCGAATCCAGTTTGGAGAACAGGTCTTCCAGCGTAGCTCCCGTGGTTTTGCTGGAGAGATTTTCCAGCCTGTTGGCGGCCTAGCGTTTTTCTGCAAGTTCCTTGGCTTCTGCCATGCTGGAGCAGACAGCCAGTTTGGTACCTGCTTCAGGAACTCCGGAAAGTCCCACAACTTTTACTGGCGTACTGGGGGGAGCCACAGCAATACGTTTTCCGCGATGGTCTATCAGAGTCTTGACTTTTCCATAATACTCCCCGCAGATAACAGGATCACCCACGCGGAGTGAGCCGTTTTTCACAACAACACTGGCTGTTGGACCGAATCCTTGTTCAAGCTGGGATTCCAGCACGTAGCAGAGGGCAGGGCGCTTGGGATTGGCTTTGAGCTCCAGCATTTCTGCTTCCAGAAGAATTCGTTCCAGAAGATCACTGAGACCCTGACCTGTTCTTGCTGAAACCCGAATGGCTGCAGTCTGACCGCCCCAGTCTTCGGACATCAGCCCATTCTGCTGCATGTGCAGAAGAACTTTGTCTGCATTTGCGTCCGGAAGATCCATTTTGTTGATTGCTACAATGATAGGAACTCCTGCGGCTTTTGCATGGTTCATAGCTTCGATGGTCTGCGGCATAAAACCGTCATCAGCAGCAACTACGAGCACCACAATATCGGTAACATTGGCTCCACGCGCCCGCATCTGGGTAAAGGCTTCGTGGCCCGGAGTGTCGACAAAAGTAATCGTTTTACCATCCAGATTGACTACGGATGCTCCGATATGCTGGGTAATACCTCCAGCTTCACCTGCGGCAACATGGGTTTTCCGAATGGCATCCTGCAGGGAGGTTTTGCCATGGTCCACATGGCCCATGAAAGTGACAATAGGGGGACGGGGCTTGAGATCTTTTTCGTCTTCATCGTAAATTTGATCTTCCGGAGCGGTCTGCTGTTCCTCGTCCTCTGCTTTCGGTTCAGGTTTTTCTCTCTTGTCGATCTGGAGATTGACATTCATTTTCTGAGCCAGCTGTACAGCTACATCGTTGTCAATTACCTGATTGATGCTGGCGAGAACGTTCATCATCATGAGCTGGGTAATGACTTCATTGACTTTTTTACCCATTGCTTCGGCCAGAGCTTTGACTACAACTGGAGATTTGATATGCACTTCGCGCGGTTCATCTGCAGGACTGGAGGTAGATCCGGTCTTGGCAGCTTGTTCCCCAGCCTTCTGATCAGAACGTTTCTGGCCTTTACTTTTAGTTTTTTCCTTGGATTTGCTGAAAACTTCTTCAGAAGAGGTGCGTTTTTTGGTTTTAGAAGAAGCGCTGTTCCGGGATTTCATCTTGTCAAAGGCTTCGAGATTATCGTCATCGAACTGTTCAAGTTCTTCTTCAGCAGCGGCTTCTTTCTGTTTTTTAGCGACGAGGTCGTCAAAGTATCCTTCCACGAGTTCGAGAATATCTGCGGGGATGTTGGAAGTTGCTGTTTTTATGCCGGTGAATCCCTGGGCTTCCAGTTCCTTCAGGACTTCCTTGGAGGACATGCCGTATCGGTCTGCAAGCGTTTTTACTTTGATTCCTTTTGCTGTTGTCGCCATATAAAAAACCTCTGCTGTTCTTGATATTTCCTGTTCAGTCCGGCAATGCCGCGGATCTGCCGGATGCAACAAGTTTCAGTATGCTATCATTCATTCCGACGGATTTCGCGGCACAGCATATGCCGTCCATTTTTTATGCCAATTTTTCCCGGATGGAAGAAAGAACAGATTCGTCAAGGCCTTCAATTTTTTGAAGTTCTTCCATCGGGATATTTTTCAGTTCGTCTACGGACAGATATCCGTTATTTACCAGAATTTCAGCGGCAGGCTCTTCAATGCCAAGCTGAACAGCCAGTTCAGAGACAGCCTGGGCTTTTTTCTCTGCAAATTCTTCTGCATCCTGATCCTTGTCAATGACGATGGTGATCTGCCATTGCAGGAGACGCTGAGCCAGTTTAATGTTCTGAGCTTTTTTGCCGAATGCGAGTCTGGAGTTGTCCTCGTCCACATGGACAGTAACCTGTTTCTTTTCAAAATCCGGTTCAATGGAGAGCAGCTTTGCCGGATGCAGGGCATTGGCCAGGAATTTTTCCAGGTTTTCGCTGAAGGCGATGATGTCAACGCGTTCACCTCCGAGTTCTCCAGTGATGTTTCGCACTCTCATGCCGCGCATTCCGACGCATGCTCCTACGGGATCAATACGGGGATCGTTGCTGCGGACGGCAATTTTAGAACGCGATCCGGGATCTCTGGCAATGCCGACAATTTCTACGACGCCATCATGAATTTCAGTAACTTCGCGTTCAAAGAGCCGACGGACGAATCCGGGATTGGATCGGGAGAGGATCAAACTCGGTTCGGATTTTTCATCAATTTTAAGCAGAAGTGCGGTAACGCGTTCGCCAATGGTGTACTGTTCGCCCGGGACTCTGTCTTTGCCGGAAATAATGCCTTCGGATTTACCGAAATCAACGAAGATGTTGCCGGCTTCGATTCTGCGGACGGTTCCACTGATAAGCTGTCCGACTTTATCTTTAAATTCTTCCTGAACGATTTCTTTTTCTGCTTCACGGATCTGCTGGAGAATGGCCTGTCTGGCAGTCTGGGCTGCAATGCGTCCGAAGTTTTTCGGGGTAACCTCCCAGTTGACGATGTCACCGATTTTTGCGTCGGGAATGCGTTTGCGCGCATCAGAAAGGCGGATTTCATCGTTATTGGGAAATTCTTCCACGACTTTTAATTTAGCCCAAGCCTTGATCTCACCGGTAGCAGGATCCATTTTTACTGTCAGATCACTGGCTGGATGAATACTTTTGCGGGAAGCTGTCAGCAGAGCTTTTTCAATAGCTCCTGCGAGCTGGGCTTTGCTGATGCCGCGTTCCTGCTCGATGTATTCAAGAATTGCCAGAAGTTCGTTATTCATATTCTGAGCCTCCAGGCTTTTATAAGGTTCCTGTTTCTCGTTATCTTCTTCCACACAGAGGATCCCATGATCCATCTGGCCGTGACGATACAAACAAAGAGACGAAACTGCATGAGCAGTTCGCCTCCATCTTCATAAGAACACGGATTTATCTAAATTATAAAATACATCTGTTTCTGAAGTTCTTCAAGTGAACTTTAATTCTTAGAAGCAAGATTGTTCTCATTTTTGTGCATTCTGTGAAATAAATCCCTATTTTTCTTGGAATAGTGCTTGAAAAATAGGGGGATTGCGTGGTATATTATAGTTTCGTAAAGCACACATTTGATCATAATGAACATTCATACATACTTTTTGATGAAAGGAAGCTTCAATGCCGAAAACCTATGTGAGAAAATCTGCGGTCAAGACCCATCGCAACAGCGAAAAAGCCCGGATTAAAAACAAGTCCTGCAGAAATGCGCTTTTTACACTTGAAAAGAAATTCCGTGCAGCTGCAGCGGGTGAAGACAAAACAGCTGCTCTTGAACTTTTCAGAAAACAGTGCTCTGCACTTGACAAAGCAGTTAAATACGGAACAATCCACAGAAATAAAGCGAACCGTAAAAAAGCTCGTCTTGCTGCTGTATTGAAGGGAAAAGCTGCTGAATAATTTCAGCATTGCTGTTTTTTCGATTCTCCAGGCATATCTTCTTTGAGGAAGATATGCTTTTTTTGTTTTTATACCGTTTCTATGTTTTTGGGGGAGGGGACCGGCCAAAGATAGCTTTCTAAAGATGTATACGAGAAAAAAGTTTTTTCGGAAATTGTGCAGTATTGAGATATCTCGGGGAAAGCATATGAGAAAAGACCTTAAAAAAGTCAAAAATGGTTTTATTTTTTTATGAAGCAGGCTTGTATCAGGAAAGGGATCATCTATTTTAAAGAAAATTGATACGGCAGAAGCTATTGACCGGTATTCAAGATGTTGAAGAAAGAAAGGATTTAGTAAAAATGAATGAAGCTTTGAAGCCTTGCCGGCATTGTTATTGCAGGGAGGTCCCATTGAATCTGCCGCCTCCGGCAGTATTTATGTATCGAGAATCCAATAATATGACGATTCGCAACGAGCCTCCCAGTGTATTTATAACATCAGGATTTGATACAGAGTTCAACAGTGATGATGTCATTGTTGTAGGAAATCATTGGGAGAAGAAATATGTGCTTGTCGGAGCTTTGACGGCACATCGTTCTCTGACATTTCTGACATTGATTCACAAAGGTTCCAACATGCATTGTATAGAGGTGCGTCAACCGGATATCCTGGAAGGGGAGGAACCTGAAGAAGTCGCGGTGCTGGAAGGGGATGATTGGAGGAAACTGTTAAAGCAGTATGCAGACCTTGTCGCAGAAAAGATGCATGCCCCCAAGCTGGATACATCTAAAAATCTTACCGGCTACTGCACGTGGTATTATTATTATAAGGATGTGACAGAAGCCAACTTTCTGGAAAATCTGGAAGCTATGAAAAATCATCTGGATTCCTGCTACAAGGCGCAAGTGATTCAGATAGATGATGGCTATCAGACGTTCCAGGGAGATTGGAATGATCAGGATTCTTCATGGCCGACACCGCTTTGTGAAATTGCCAAAAGAATCACAGATGCCGGTATGATAGCGGGGATCTGGCTGATGCCTTTCCAGGCATCTACGGCATCGAGGGTTTTCCGGGAACATCCAGACTGGTTTGTAAAAGACGAAAACGGCCAGCCCAAGGTTGCAGCCGGCTGGTCTCCTGCACCGGATCATTTGTGGGCATGTCTTGATACGACGCAGCCGGCGGTACAGGAGCATCTGGTCAAAGTATTCAAAACATTCCGTTCGTGGGGATTCACATATTTCAAGATGGATGGGCTTGGATTTGGACTTATGCCAGGAAAACGTGCAGATGCGAATGCGACACCAGTCAGTGCATTCCGTCAGGGATTGAAAGCCATTCGTGAAGCTGTGCCGGATTCTATTCTGCTGGGCTGCTGTCCTCCGTTTATGGCATGTATGGGCTATATTGATTCTGCGAGGGTTTCGGGCGATACTGCTGCGAACTGGCCTGCAATCAGGGATGCAATGCATGCCGTTACTTCCCGCTGGTGGATGTACGACAAGTTTTTCCGGTGCGACCCGGATACCTTGATGGCACGTCAGGATCGTTCTGTAGCGACTGTGGGAGAGGCTCGAATTTCGGTGCTTACTGGAATTATGACAGGAGTATCGATTACAAGCGATAATCTGAGTACTATAGACAAGGATCGTCTGGAGCTTCTGGGCAGGGGTGCCAATATTCGCATGCGTGACGTTGAGCCGCTGCTGTTTGATCCGAATACATGGCCGCGAGTATTTACAGGTACTGTGAATGGCGTAAAAGCGGTTGCAGTAATCAACGATCAGGATAAGGATCTTGAGTATAAATTTGAAGATCTGGCATTGGATCCTGAAAAAGATGCCGAAGAAGTCCTGCATCCTTTAGGATATCGTAAATACGTTATTACGGTAAAGGCTCATGATGCTGTGCTACTGCTTCAGAAGTAATTGCTGAAAGAGAGATTGCTGCCTAATATATTTATTGAATGAGGCAGAAAACTAAAGATAAAGAGCTTTCATTCGAAAGAGTGAGAGCTCTTTTTTTTGTGTTCTTTTTCTTGCTAAAAGTTCCAGTAAAGTGAAAGAAGTTGTGTCCTATAATAGTTTCAACAGTCCTCTGAAAAGCACCCATATCTATCTTTTCCCGCGAAGGGAAAAGATGATTCAAAAAGGTTTGGAAAAAGGAAGAGCGCGAGAAGGAAATAACCTTTCCTCAAAAGGTTTTTCTTTCTCGCATAGAATAATCAATCCTTTTACCCTTTCCTTTTTCTTTCTCGCATAGAATAGTCAATTCATTCTTTCCTCAAAAATTTCTTCATTAGTCCGAAAACCTATTAAAAACGCCATCACCTATCTTTTCCCGTGGCGGGAAAAGATGATGCAAAAAGGTTTGGAAAAGGAAGAGCGCGAGAAGGAAATAACCTTTCCTCAAAAGGTTTTTCTTTCTCGCATAGAATAATTAATCCTTTTACCCTTTCCTTTTTCTTTCTCGCACAGAGTAATCAAGCCTTTTTCCCTTTAAAAAAAAGACAAAAAAAAGACCCTGCTGAAAA
>CASERY010000066.1 GCA_949290385.1 uncultured bacterium
TGATTGAAAAATACCGCTGTACGCTTCTTTTTGCAACGCCCTCTTTCCTGCAGGCGTATTTGCGCAAATAGAAGCCGGAACAGTTGCAGTCCTTGCGAGGCGTCTTTACTGGTGCCGAAAAACTTCGTTCAGATACCGAGAAAAAGTATCTTTCTCTTACCGGCGGAACCAAGCATGTTACAGAACTGTACGGCAGTACAGAACTTGCACCTGTAGTTACAATCAATCTGCCGGGGTCGACTCTGGATCTGGGTCGTAAAACCGGGCCGAAGGAATCAATTGGAATTGCTTTGGAGAATATGGCTTTAAAAGTTGTAGATCCTATTACTTATGAAGAAGTTCCTCCAAAGAGTGAAGGACTTCTTTTTGCCAAAGGACCTATGGTGATGCAGGGATATCTGGGAGAACCGGAGGCAACGCGCAAGGTGATGTTCGACGGATACTATAATACAGGTGACATCGCAAAAATGAATGAAGCAGGTTACATTTTTATCTGCGGACGTCTTTCCCGATTTAGTAAGATAGCCGGGGAAATGGTTCCCCATGAAATGGTGGAACGCATTATCGCTGAAATTTGTTAGACGGATATTCGTGTTGCAGCCGTAGGAAGCATTGATGACCGGGTAAAAGGCGAAGCTCTTGCCGTTCTGTATGTGCCGGAAATGCCTTTGACACCTGAACAGGTGGTTGATTAGATGCGTGAATACAGTATTTCCAACTTGTGGATTCCGAAGGTGGTGAATTTTTATCCGGTAGATCATTTGCCTCTGCTTGGAAGCGGTAAGCTGGATTTGTCCCATATGCGGAATATCCTGAATAAAATTTCCGAAGAGAAAATGGCAAGAGAAGCTGGACTCAGGGAAAAGACGTCTATTTGAGAGAAGTATAGCGCTTTTGATGTTATTTTTGAGACCTTTCGTCCTGTTTTAGCCGGAATGCTGGACAACGATTATACCGCTTTTGGATATGTTTTTTTGAGGTGGGGACGCGGAGAATCGTTTTTTTTAGAAATGAATGGCAGGTGAAAGGGTGTCGGATTTTTTTTAAGAGATCTGACGGCTGTATGGAAACTTTCCCCGGGCATTTCAACGGTTTTTCTGTCTGACTCTAAAGAAGAATCGTTTAGAATATCATTGTCATCTCTCTAAGACGAATATATATAATTTCAGGATATGGCAAGCGGGGGAGATTTTCTGGACGGGAGAAAGTCAACTGAAACCCTTGATTTTTTAATATTTTTTATGAATGAATTTTATTTCCTTGGATTAACCGGGAAATTGGTTGTTGATTTTTAGAAAAGCCGCCGGATCCAGAAAAAAGCAGCGTCTTTTCCGTTTTTTTGAATGAAAAATGATCTCTTTTTATTCGTTGTGTCTTGCTGGTATTTAAGAGAAATATGAAATTAAAGATCACTATGATGGTGAATTTATTCATGAAATCTAAAAATAGAAACGATCAAAGGGTTTGAAAATTCTCAAGGGAAATATGAGTATAATTGCAGAACAGAAAATAAATGCTATATTAAAAGATTTTTAATAGAGTAGAGAAGAAAGTCCTCAAACGCAATGAATTTTCTGGAAACTTTTTTAGTAGGCGTTGCCCTTGCAATGGATGCTTTTGCTGTATCCATTGCACTTGGAACGGCAGATGGAAAAAATTTTAACTGGAAAAAAATTATACTCACAGCCTTGTTTTTCGGGGGATTTCAGTTTTTTATGCCGGCCGCCGGATGGTTTTGCGGGAGTTTGTTCAGCAGTTTTCTCCAGCGGTATGGTAGAATAATAGCATTTATTCTTCTTGCATTTCTCGGCGGAAAGATGATTTATGAAAGAAACCGGGAGGAACGGGCTGAATTCGGACTTGTGCAGCTGACAGTTCTTGCATTGGCAACCAGCATAGATGCGCTTCTGGTCGGGGTTGGCTATGCATGTCTTGGCAGATCTGGGATTCTACTGGATGCTGCGCTGATTGGAACGGTTACTTTTTTTATTGCGTAGGGGGGATGTTTGATTGGTCGTTTTATAGGAAATATTTTCGGGAACTGGTGTGCTGTTGCCGGTGGTTCGGTTCTGATTCTGATCGGGGTAAAAATGCTGTTGCTGGGGTGATGAAATGAATACAGGAGAATTATCTCTTCCAAAAAGATTGTGGCTGCTTTTTTATACATTTGCAAAGATTGCGGCTCTGGTGCTTGGAGGCGGGCTTGCAATGCTGCCTGTCATTGAGGAAACGTTTGTAAATCGATATAAAATCGTCACGAAGGATGAACTGCTGGACATGGTCTAGCTTACTCAGACTGTTCCAGGAATTATTGCAGCCAATTCTGCGGTTTATATCGGTATGAAAGTAGCGGGATATCTGGGGGCGGTTTGTGCGGTTATCGGGGCTGTTTTCCCGTCTTTTACTGTAATTGTGATTATTGCGGCATTCTTTCCTCACCTGCAGCCGGGGAATAAAATCCTGCTTGGTGCTTTTGCGGGAGTTCGTGCATGCATTGCAGGGTTGATTATGGTCACAGCTTACAGAATGCTGAAGCGTTCGGTCAAAAATGTACTGGAAGCGGCTTTTATTATTCTTTGTCTTGTCCTGCTGATCTCCAGAGTGAATCCTGCCTTTATCATTATTGGTGCAATGCCGTTGGGGTGTCTGTATGTGGCATGGACGGACAGACGCTTGAAAAATGCAGAAAAGAATCTTGTCAGTGCTTCAAATGCCAATGGACCCAATGAAGAATCTACTGCAGAAGGAAAAGGAGGAGAAAAATGACACATCTCTTTTTGACATTTGTCAAGTATGGACTGCTCTGTTTTGGTGGAGGGTATATGCTGATACCTCTTCTATTGTCAGACTTTGTGGGAGAAGGGAAGGTCTTTACCAGTGAAGAATTTGGAAATCTGGTATCTATTGCACAGGTGACCCCCGGGCCTGTTGGGATCAATACTGCCACTTATGTAGGATATTTGCAGGGAGCTTTTCTCGGGGCTCTGCTGGCAACATTTGGATTGGTGGTTCCCTCCCTGATTCTGGGATCTGCAGCTGTGACTGGGATCAACCGCTGGAAGGATACATTTGCAGTCAGAGGGATTCTCCGGGGAACGCGACTGGCTTCGATAGCGATGATTTTATTTGCGGTGACTGTTTTCTGGGGTATGTCTATCTTTACCGCATCTATTCCGTGGAATTATCTGATAAAATGGGTAACCTTTCAGCATCCGGAAGCGGTTCAGGGCTTTGGATTTTCCTGGGAAGGATGCCTTATTTGCGTTGTTTGTTTCCTGCTGATGCTGAAAACAAAAGTGCCTACGACAGTGCTGATTCTTGGATCGGCTGCTGCAGGAGCTGTTTTTGCTCTGATTTAAAAATAAGGATGATTCCAGACTTTTTTCAGGAGATTTTTGGCTATGTGGTGTGTTTACGCTGTGCTTTCCGCTGTTTTTGCTGCGGCTACGGCTATTCTGGCGAAAATGGGGGTTAATGGAATTAATTCCAATCTAGCTACCGCTGTGAGAACGGTGGTGATCCTGGCTCTGGTGTGGGGAATTGTGTTTTTTAACGGAACACTTTCTCAAATACGGGAATTCAGTAGAAGCAACTGGATTTTTCTGATTCTTTCCGGGTTGGCGACTGGGTTGTCATGGCTTTTTTATTTTAAAGCACTTCAGCTGGGCAATGTGTCCAAAGTTGCCCCCATTGACAAATTGTCTGTAGCCATAACAATTTTTTTAGGTGTTTTCCTTCTGCACGAGCAGCCTGACTTAAAAGTGATTGCCGGCGGAATTCTGATCGTATTGGGATCTTTGGTGCTTATTTGGTAATCCTGTTTGTCGGGATGGTCTTTTTGCTGGATGAATCAGAAAAAAAGATTAGGGAATAAGTTTTATTTTTTCCTGTCTTTTATTTATTTGGGGGGCTGACTTAAGCGTGAAGGATTCTTCAATTTGTCTCTGGAGAAAAATCCGGCTGATGTCTTATAAATTTTTCTTAATTGCTTTTACAGAAGTCCAGAAGGCATCCGGGAATGAAGGATAGAGCTTTCTGCAATAGAAAAAGACTCAAATTTTGTATATTTTTTTGGCTCAGGAATATTTCTAAGATTGCAAAACAGGAAATATGAATGTATATTAACCAAATCATCCCAGGAGCAAACGATGAGACTGAAATGGATTTTTAATTCTGAAAGACATTCAGCCGGAGAGACATCATTCCGGACAGCGGCACCGTTTGCTTTCATGATTTTGTAGTAGATTTTTTTCTGTGCTTTTTCCCTGATCCACTGCTGCCAGTACGCGGAAGCTGTTTTCTTCAGTTATGCGGAGATGAGTTCTTCGTGTGAGAATAACACTGAAATTTCGCGTAATCAGAATGTCGAGAGACTTCTGGAAGCGGCCTTGATGTCCAAGAATTTTTCTTTACTTCAGCATAATTCCCGTTCAACCCGTCTTCAGTAGCCTTCATTTCAGCGTCTTCAGCAGCTGGTCGCAACTGCATAGAGGATCGGGCTTTATTTTCATTCTGTTTTCATGCAGGATGGAAGATGGCAGTATTCCCGGAATCATGTATTTCAACTTTATGTAAAAGCCTCTATCCCAATCCGGGCAGGACCGGTTTCCCTTTCTTAAGCGAAAAAACTTTTTCGCAGTTTATGCCTGTGCAGAATAGAATTTCATCAGAGTTCTGCATGTATCTCTGTGTTTCATCCTCAAACAGGGTGTGTACCGGGTACATTCGGAGGCAGAAAACAGTTTTTTCCGTGGTGCTTCTTTTGATCTGACACACGGAATAGGTTCATTTTTTTCCCTGATCCAAAGTGTATGAACAGCAGACAGAATAAATGGATTGCAGAGAATCTGAATTCATGCTCTTTTGCTGCTGCAGGCGTATGAATAGAAATGAATCCGGTCTTTCTTCATAAACAATTTAAAATTGGAATCAATTGATGAATGCTTCGTTATTGCTGGATGGACTGAAAGCTATGGTCCTTGGAATGGGTATGGTCTACGTTTTTCTGATTATTATGATCTGGATTATGGGGCTTACCTCAAAGATACTGAAACCTTTTGCGCATGTTCTGGAAGATAAAACCCCCGAGAAAAAACCGAAACGCAAGGCCGTTTAGAACACGGGGGCAAAAGACGCTGAATTAAAGAATGCGGCTATTTCTGCAGTTCGCACCTATCTGCAGGAGAATCATGCGGGAAAATCAGCGATGGTAAATGTTCCGCTGAACGGCAAAAATATTCGTGTGGAAGTTACTCCGGCCGGGGCTGCTCCTGTGTCTGGAGGCGCGGTTGCTGCTGGAAATGTGGCTTCTTCGGCTGTGTCGGCAGCTGGATCTGTGCGTGAAATCAAATCTCCACTTCCGGGAACGATTGTACGCATAGAAGTTAATGAGGGCGATCAGATTGCCTCTGGTGATGTGATTGCAGTGATTGAAGCGATGAAAATGGAAACGGAAATTCGTGCAGAAAAAGCTGGAACTGTCCGTGAAATTCTTGTTTCTCTGAAGGAAGTGGTTGCTTAGGAGCAGCCTATTATCCTGATAGAGGAGGCGTAACCATGAAATTATAGAAAACTTTTTTAATTGTCTAGGCTATGATGTTTTGTGCCTGCGGGGTTTTCGCACAGGCGCTTTCCGGGACGAAAGCAAGTATTCCGCCGCAGGATCCCATGCCTTTGACTCTGGACGATTTGAAAGCTGAATTCGGTGCGGAAAATGTGGAGGCATATCCATTTTTCTCTGCTCCGGATGAAATGTTTACAAGCTATTATGTCAAGAACTTGTCACGGGAAGACCGTAATTTTGGTAAAATTTATCTTGTCTATACCTGGAACAAACCCATGACGGTTTACTCTCTGAGCTTTTCTCCTGGTGTTCAGCTGAATGAAGGGACGGAACTCATGACTATGAAGCCTGATGGTCGGACTAAAGGTAAGCTGAAAATTGCACAGTCTATGCTTTGTATGCAGATGCGCAAGGATCTAGCTCCGGCATCCACGGTGGAACCGGGATCCGTAGTAGCAGAATTCTGTCCGGCAGGTTTTTACCAGACTTCCTTGACAGAAGGCAGTACCGAAAAACCTCTGCCTGGATGGGGTGAGGCATTGGTGGGCCTTTGGAAAAATACTGGAATTTATGATATGTATGCCCAGAGCACGGCCCATTTTTCAAAGACATGGGCACTGGGACTTGGACATATCATCATGGTGCTGGTTGCTCTGGTGCTGATTTATCTCGCCATTGTAAAAGATTTTGAGCCGCTCTTGCTGCTTCCGATTGGATTCGGAGCTCTCCTGGCCAATATTCCACTGGCGGGAATCAGCGGGCCGGGAGGTCTTCAGTATTACATTTATCAGGTTGGAATTGAATCTGGCGTTTTTCCCTTGCTGATCTTTATGGGGGTTGGAGCTATGACAGATTTCGGCCCGCTGATTGCAAATCCAAAAACGGCTCTGCTGGGTGGAGCTGCTCAGATTGGTATTTTCGGAGCTCTCTTCGGAGCCCTGCTGCTGAATATTATTCCTGGTCTGGAATTTGGCATGAAGGATGCGGCATCCATTGGTATTATTGGTGGTGCTGATGGCCCGACATCAATTTTCCTTTGTACAAGACTGTCCCCGTCTCTTCTGGGAGCGGTGGCTGTAGCAGCATACAGCTATATGGCACTGGTGCCGATTATTCAGCCTCCGATTATGAAGCTCTGTACAACGGATGCAGACCGCAGAATCCGCATGAAACAACTTCGTCCTGTCTCAAAAATTGAAAAGATTGTTTTTCCGATCATTATTACATTGCTCTGCCTCTGCCTTCTTCCGGATGCAGCCCCACTGATTGGTATGCTGATGTTTGGAAACCTGATGCGTGAATGTGGTGTGGTGGAACGTTTGAGCGATACAGCTCAGAATGCACTGATTAATATCGTGACAATCTTTTTAGGGATTGCAGTGGGATCCAAACTCGCTGCAGACCAGTTCTTAAGTGCTCAGACGCTGGGAATTCTTTTCCTCGGATGCGTGGCGTTCTGCCTTGCGACTGCGGGAGGTGTGCTGTTTGCAAAGCTGATGAATGTATTCTGCAAGGAAAAGATCAATCCTCTGATTGGGTCTGCAGGTGTTTCAGCGGTACCAATGTCAGCCCGTGTATCCAACAAGGTAGGACTGGAATACGACAGCCAGAATTATTTGCTGATGCATGCCATGGGCCCGAATGTGGCAGGTGTGATCGGTTCTGCTGTAGCTGCTGGTGTGCTGCTGAAACTTTGTGGAGGCCTGTAATTTCAGCGGAACGGTCTTGATGAAAAGCTGAAAGAAGGTGTGTTTAGTGGCTGGAGGGGAAATGCACCTTCTTTTCCCGATTCAGAATAGCGAAACAGCTTTGCAAATAAAAATCTGAATCTGGAAAAATGATTTTGACAGTCTATATTGAAAAAGTCTGTCTTATGAAGGCAGATGGCATGAGTAAAATATCTGAAAACAGTCATCGGATCAGCATCTACATTGATCTGGGAGTCAGTGAAAGAGCCTTGATGCCGCGTATATTATTTCTGCAGGGATAGAATACTCTGCAGGAAAGAAGCAGTGCTGCTACTGCCGCTGCCACCGTGTGTTAGGAAGGTCTGGTACCGTGTTGGATATGCTGCAAAATTCTCAGTAGTTTGAGCCGCAATTGAATCAGGGTATCAAATTATAAACTTGCAAATAAGGAACAAGGATTATTATGTAGGATTTGTAGTTGAATGTATTTTATGCCATTGTCGGAGTGGCAGCTCTTTACTATGGAGCGGATTTCCTCGTGAAAGGTGGGGTCTGTCTCGCCAGAAAAGCAGGGGTGTCGCCGCTTGTTATTGGCTTGACCCTGGTAGCGTATGCAACCAGTGCGCCGGAACTGGTGGTCAGTGTAAGTGCTGCCTGGTCAGGAAATGCGGACATTTCACTTGGAAATATTGTTGGATCAAATATTTTTAATATTGCTTTTATTTTAGGACTTTGCGCTTGCATTACTCCGGTTTCAGTGAATCGACAGCTGCTGCGTTTTGATGCACCTGTCATGGTGGGAACGGCGATCTTGCTGACGATTTTCTATTTTTCAGCCCATGGATTGAACCGTATTCAGGGGGGGGTTTTCCTGCTTGGTATCATCGCTTATACCGTGTGGAGTGTTTACGCTTCAAAAAAAGAGGAAAATGAGGGAAATAAAGAGCTGATCCAGGAGGCGGAAGAGAAGGAAAATGAAGAAATCGGAAAAAAAGAGCTTTCTCTTGCGGTGTCTCTCGGTTTAATTGTGCTTGGATTTGCGGCGCTGATTTTTGGAGCTAAGATTTTTCTGCTGAGCGCTGTTTTCTTTGCAAGATTGTTGCACCTTTCTGATGCAGTGATTGGACTGACTATTGTTGCAGCTGGAACTTCTTTGCCAGAATTGGCTACTTCCGTCGTGGCAGCCATCAAAAAGGAGAATGACATTGCTATTGGGAATGTTATGGGTTCAAATATCTTTAACATCCTTGGAATCCTAGGAATTACACCGATTGTAAGCCCGCTTGTAAATACTACAATTGACTGGGCTGACTTAGGGATGATGATCTTTTGCTCCATAGCTTTGCTGCCTATTATGAAAACGGGCTGGAAAATTTCAAGAAAAGAGGGTATATTTTTCCTCTTGATATACTGCTGCTACACGGCATATCTGGTTTTGCAGCATTCATGAGAAACGAAGCTGCACTGCAGTTTTTTGCAGTGCAGCATGACAAGTGGCAGAGTTCCTGACAGGAAATGCAGTCCACAACAAGACAGATTTGGCAATGCGAAAAGAAATGAGATAAAGGAGGATTGTCCTGTTTCCCGGAATAAACGCCGAGAAAAAAGAAAAGAGCGGACCTTTTAGGCAGAAATGCTTGTCTATCTTTTCAGCTTTCCAAGAAGCGTGATTTCTATATAAAAAATAAAGAAGGGAGACTAGGATAATAAA
This sequence comes from uncultured bacterium, assembly GCA_949290385.1. GTDB lineage: Bacteria > Verrucomicrobiota > Lentisphaeria > Victivallales > UBA1829 > CASERY01. The sequence goes on from CASERY010000066.1 coordinate 8,963, forward strand.
AAGATAAAAGAAACGGCATTCGTGTTTGAAATTGCGTCCTGAACAGAAAAAAGAATGTAATTGAAAAATTGAAAGGTTTTTCACCATGAATGATTTCTTTAAAAATGTCTGGCAGATGATTGTAGAGAGTAATCTGCTGAACGTTGCGGGAGCTGTGCTGGTCCTTCTGATCGGCTGGCTTGCTGCACTTTATGCCTCTAAAAAAATTTCCGACTGCATCCGAAATGTTTCGGCCCAGAATAAAACAGCCATGCCAGATGGAACTGAAATTCCGAAGATTCCGCATACGGATACACTGCTGGGAAAAGTTGTTTTTTACATCATCATCTTATTTGCAGTTCTTGGCTGTTTTTCAATTTTGAATTTAAGCTTTGCGGCAGCTCCGCTGCAGGAATTTGTTTCAACGATAGCCAAATATACTCCGAATCTGATTGGAGCAATGTTGCTGGCAATTGCTGCATGGATTGTCGCCGGTATTGCCCGGGCATTTACAAAGACTGTATTAACTAAAAGTGGTCTTCATGAGCGCCTGGCGGCTCAGCTGAATGCAAAAAATGCTGAGAGTATAGCAGAACAGACAGCCAAGACGGTCTATTGCATTGTATTTATTTTCTTTCTGCCTGCAGTGCTGAACGCACTGAAAATTTACGGGATTACAGAGCCCCTTCAGGCAATGTTTGAAAAAATCTTGACGTTTGTGCCGAATATTCTGTCCTGTGCAGCCATTCTTCTTGTTGGCTTGTGGGCAGCATCGCTAATCCGAAAAGCGGTGTCCGGTGTGCTTGTGATAAGCAGGCTTGACAGTTTCGGAGAAAAGATCGGCATTTCAAAATGTTTTGGAAATAATGGTCTGGCTTCAATGGTAGGCATCGCAGCCTATGTTCTGGTGGCAATCCCGGTTGTAATTTCAGGCTTGACTGCACTGAAGATTGAAGCATTGTCGAATTCTGTGGCGGGATTTTACAATAAAATTCTGAATGCCTCCGGAGATATAATCGGGGCATGCCTTCTGGTTTTTATCGCGCTTCTGGCAGGCCGTTTCCTGGAAATGCTGACAACTCAGTTGACGGCAGGTTTCGGGTTCGACAGAATATTTGAATTTCTCGGATTTATTAAAGACGAGAAAATCAAGTCTGTAAAACCGTCAGTTATTGCGGGAAAAATTGTTTTCCTGGCCATCCTTGTACTGTCGATTCTTTCTGCCTGCGAAATCCTTGGATTTGTACAGCTGGCCCGTTTGATCAGCAGACTTTCGGTTTTCGGAGGCAATCTGCTGATAAGCGTGATTGTGTTGCTGATCGGCCTTTGGCTGGCCCATTTCGTGGCATCAATGCTGGAAGGTAAATGCGGAAGCCTGGTTATTTCTGGGGTACGGGTGTGTGTGGTGGTATTTACAATTGCTCTTGCAATCGGCAATATCAATATAGGAGGAAAAATTGTTCAAATTGCCTTTACGCTGATTCTCGGTGCGGCATGTTTGGCCGGAGCGGTTGCCTTCGGCATCGGCGGACAGAGGGCAATGGGTGAACTTGTAGATAAGTGGACTAAAAAATTTCGTGAATGAATGATGCAAAACGGGTTTGCTGGGAATTGGATTCCGGCAAGCCCGTTTTGATTTCGGTTTATTAAAAAAATAACCAAGAATATAGAAATCAATGACTTTTCTGCTTTTAAATGTGCTGGGCGGTCTGGCAATATTCATTTTCGGTATGAAGATGATGAGCGATGGATTGCATCGTGTGGCCGGTGAGAGAATGAAAAACATTCTGCGGCTTTTTTCCTCCAACCGGTTTGTTGCCATTATTACAGGAGCCGTGGTAACTGCTGTTATTCAGTCTTCCAGTGCGAGCACGGTAATGGTGGTAGGCTTTACCAATGCCGGGCTTCTGACTTTAGTTCAGGCTATCGGCATTATTTTTGGAGCCAACATCGGTACAACTGTGACTGCCCAGCTGGTCGCCTTTGATATTTCATGGATTATTATGCCGTCGATTATTCTGGGATTGCTTTTGAGTTTTATTCCCAAACGGTCCCTGTCGAACTGGAGTGAAACCGTTATAGGGCTTGGTTTCCTGTTCCTGGGAATGGAATTGATGAGTTCGGAACTTAAGCAGCTTTCTTCTCATCCGGCATTCGTGGAAGCATTTCAGCTTTTTAAATGTGCACCGGTAAATGGCTGGATTCCTCCTGTCGCCTTGTTCGGGGCCATTGGAATCGGCTTGGTGACAACATTGATTATTCAAAGCAGTTCTGCTTGTTCCGGGATCGTTATTGCACTCGGCGCCAGCGGACTGATTGATCTTTATACGGCAGTTGCTCTTATACTTGGATCCAACATCGGTACAACTGTGACTGCTCAGCTGGCTGCTATTACGGCAAACCGTGTAGCCAAGCAGGCGGCTTTGGCACACACTCTGTTTAACGTCCTGGGTGTGTTGATTATTGTTTAGACATTCTGGATTGTTCCAGGAGGAAGTTCTACTCCGATTTTCTTTCGTTTTGTGGAGTATATTTCAGGGGACGGGGATCTTCCTAGAAAAATAGCGAATGCTCACACGATATTCAATGTCTTTACTACACTTATTTTGCTGCCGTTTATTCCATTGTTTGCAAAGATCTGCGAAAAAATCATTCCATCAGGCAATGGCAAAGTCAAATTTCAGAAACTGGAACCCCATCTCTTGGATACCCCTGAAATAGCTTTAAGTCAAACCGTTACAGCCTTAAGAAAAATGCTGAAGAAGGCTTGGAAAATGGTAGACTGCGCTCTGAAAACCTATAACCAGAATGATGAAATAAATCAGAAACGAGTGAAAAACCTGGAAGAGAAAGAAGCCCGGGTGGATTTGTATCAGCATGATATTACCAATTATTTGTCAGAGCTGATGAGTCGTTCTTTGACTCATGAGCAGGCTTTGAGAATTTCCAAACTGATTCACTGTACCAATGATGCAGAGAGAATTGGTGACCATACCGCTATCATTGTAAACATGATTTCCACCTTCCTGGAAAATAAGGGAAAACTCAGTGATGCGTGTGAGACTGAATTTATGAATCTCCACCGTGCTTTAGCCGATCAGGCGCGCTGTACACTGGATCTTCTGGAGAGGGTTTCCAGAAAACAGCTGGCACGTGCCTCTGCACTGGAACAGCAGGTTCGTCATCTTTGTGATGATTAGGAAGCGAATCACCTGAAACGCCTGGATACAAAAGAATGTAATCCGGAAACTGGTTTGTTCTATATAGAACTGCTTTCCGAAATCCGGAAGGTTTCCAGACATTTTTCTAATATTGCTGATCGTGCGGAAGTTTGCTGCGGCATGCCTGTTCCGGAGGAATGATAATGACTCTGAGCAGACAATGGATTGTGCATAAATGGCACAGATTGTATTGTAAAATCGTAAGGGAAAAGGCATCCCCGGAATATATTGCCCGGGGATGGGCCATCGGAATGTTTTTTGGCTGTTTGATTCCCTTTGGATTTCAATTAATTTGTTCAATTCCGTGCTAGTTTCTTCTCAAAGGCAGCAAAATTGGCGCATCTATTGGCACACTTCTAACGAATCATTTCACAATTTTTTTCATCTATCCAATTCAGTGCTGGACTGGAAACAGGATTCTTGGAGGATCTCTTTCTTACGATGCAGTGAAAGAAGCTATGGCATCTGTTCTGAAGGAGCAGAGTTATGAAGCTCTGATTCAAGTGGGAGGAGATCTTTTTGCAGCGTTTTTTGTAGGTGGTCTTCTGCTATCCCTTGTTATGACGCCTTTGACGTACTGGGGAGTAAAAACGCTTGTGATTCAGTATAGAAAAGCCAGTGAAGCCAGAAAAAAGAGGAGAAAAGAAAACAGAAACTGTTCCGGATCCATCATAAAGATGTGAATCAATCTGGACTTTTTGAAAATTTTTCTGTGTTGTATTTGTATAATTGACTTTCTGAATTCAATGGAAAAAAGAGGGGAGGCGCGCTCGAAACAGAAGAGATAAGGTCTGAGAGCAGCAATGCAATACCTGAATCTCTGAATAGGAGAGCGAGAGGGAAGGAATATTATCAAGGAACACGGAAGCACAGGGCGATGGCATGATGGCAGACTATCGCCATGGCAGGAGGTTCTCTGAGATGAATCTTTTGCTGCAATTGACATACTCTTATTGAGATGCAAGAATATTTTGGGTAAATGGCCTGCTGTCCTGCAAGGTTTTAAGAGCTTATCAACTAATAAATTGATTAAAGAGGGTTATAGGATGGAGCGGAGTACACGGAAAATGTCTGGAAAATCCAATCAACTTGTCAAAACACTGGGGCTCGCAGATGTATTCTGCATATCTGCAGGCGCCATGATTAGTTCCGGAATATTTATTCTCCCGGGTCTTGCCTTTGCTCAAATCGGACCTGCTGTTTTTCTTGCTTATGTGCTTGCCGGAGTTTGTGCACTGATTGGAGCCCTTGCTACAATTGAACTTGCAACAGCCATGCCGCTTGCAGGCGGAATTTACTTTTATACAGGTCGGAGCATGGGGCCGCTTGCCGGGACGGTTTCCGGACTTCTGAATTGGAGTGCCATTGCATTGAAAAGTTCCTTTGCTATTTTTGGCATGTCTGAAGTCCTGTATCAGTTTTTCGGCTTTGACCCAGTGGGATGCGGAATTGTACTGACTATTCTTTTCCTGCTGGTGAACCTGATTGGAACAAAAGAGGCGGCTGTGGCACAGATTGTAATGGTGGCACTGCTTTTTATAGCCATGGGAGCTTACGTTGTTCTGGGGTTTCCGGAATTGAAGCCGTCCAGATTTTCTCCACTTTTCATTCCCGGGAAAGGGTATGGATCTCTTCTGGCGGAGGCAGCTTTTGTTTTTGTCTCTTTTGGCGGACTTCTGGATGTGGCAAGTG
>CASERY010000067.1 GCA_949290385.1 uncultured bacterium
AGCGCTTCCGGAATCTCTTCCGGGTGATGCAAGCAATCCTCTGGGCTTTAAAAATCTCGGAAGTCATTGTTCCTGCATTTATTATCACATGATCCAGTCCATTGACAATCTTTTCTTTTACGATTCCTAGAAGGATTCCGGAAAATTGCACTGATTTCCAATTTATTTTCATCCATCCGGATATCTCTTGAAGGAAGTCCGTCACGCTGACACTCCCTCCTTAGAAAGTCTCAAGTATCATTTTTTCACTATTCAGATTGTTGACAACAATGGAAGCCATCTGGATCTTCAAAAGTCTCAATTGTCATCTCTTAACGCATGGCTGCAAAGAAGTCTCTTTCGGTGCAAAAAAACGAACCTTTCCTAAGAATTACGATTCTTCAGGAAAGGTTCATTTTGATTCATCTGCTTTTTCAGAAAGCTCCAGATCCAGAATACAGCATCGTCTGCTCCGACATGCCTTGCAGCATCAAAGACTGCGTTTCTGCTCTATGCCTTCTGGAAAGGATTTCATCCCTGATGATTCTTCCAATACGGTGAAATTCCACGCAGTTTTTCTATAACACCAGGAAGTTTAGCCAGTACGAACTTCACTTCATCCTCCGTATTATAACGGGAAAAACTGAAGCGGATTGACCCATGTGCAGCCGTGTAAGGGACTCCCATAGCTCGCAGCACATGAGACGGTTCCAGACTTCCAGTAGTACAAGCACTTCCACTGGATGCACAGATATGATCCAGATCCAGCAACATCAGGATGGATTCACCTTCAATATATTCGAACGAAATATTCGATGTATTGGGAAGACGGCTGGCTGGATCTCCGTTAATGCGTACAGACGGAATCGATGCCAGCACTCCTGCCTCCAGCTGGTCACGCAGTGCCTTTACACGGGTATTTTCTTCTGTTATATGTTCCTTGGCCAGCTCAGCAGCTTTTCCCAGACCAACGATACCGGCAACATTTTCTGTTCCGGCACGTCTTCCGCGCTCCTGATGACCGCCAATCAGAAACGGATGAAAACGAACCCCGCGCTTCACATACAAAGCCCCCACACCTTTCGGTGCATGAAACTTATGCCCAGAAAGACTCAGCATATCAATATCCATGTCTTTAAGGGCCATGGGGACTTTCCCTACAGCCTGTACAGCATCTGTATGGAAAAGTGCACCGTTATGATGAGCAATTTCGGCAAGTTCCTGTACCGGATAAATGTTACCGATCTCATTATTGGCCCACATAACAGACACCACTGCGGTATCCTCGTCAATCATCTCGCGGGCACGTTCCATATCCAGTCGGCCTTTTGCATCCACGGGGATTTCTGAAACATGATATCCCTTGCGCTCAAGCTCCTTGCACAGGTTGATCACAGCGGAATGCTCCACTTTGGTCGTCACGACCTTGCTTCTCTTTGGACAAATGCTCAATCCGCTGAGAATGGCTGCGCTGTCACTTTCCGAACCGCAAGAGGTAAAAATAATTTCCGAAGAAGCTCCGGCTCCCAGCAAATCTGCCAGCTTTTCTCTAGCCTCTTCCACCTTGGATGCAACCTGTCCTCCAAAATGGTGAATACTTGAAGGATTTCCGTACAATTCCGTAAGATACGGAACCATCGCCTCAAATACTTCAGGGGCAACACAGGTCGTTGCGTTGTTGTCCAGATAGATCACTTTATTTTCTTTTTCCATGCCGTCACCTCATCAGGCTTCAACCACAGTAAGCTTATCTGAAATAAATTCGTGAATCTTTGCCTCAACAAAGCGCTTCAGCGTCAGCTTGGAATTCGGACAGGTTGCGCAAATGCCCTGTAACCGTACCTGTACTTCATTTCCGTTCAGATCCACCAGCTCAATGCTGCCGCCGTCCCGCTCAAGCACGGGCTTGATCTCGCGGTCAATAATATCCTGTACCCGCAAAACTTTTTTCACCAGAGAAAGCTTTTCAAAATCTTCTGCAGGCGTTGCCGCCGGCTGTGCGTGCTCTGAAGTGCCAGGACGCCAGAGCTCATCCAGGATCTCCTGAATCTTATCCAGGCAGGATCCGCATGCCCCGCCAGCTTTGGTATATTCCGTAATCTCTTCCGCCTTGTGCAGGTTGTTGATTTTTGCAACTTTTCTGATTTTTGCATCCGTTACACCGAAACAATGACATACGATACGGCCTTCATGATCACCGTCATCCTCTGTTGTTTCATCCACTTTTTCGCCATGCTTGCGTTTATAATCCGCAATTGCCGCCTGAAGTGCTTCCATTCCCATCACAGAACAGTGCATTTTTTCCTCAGGAAGCTCGCCTAAGACATTCACGATATCGCGGTTAGTCACTTTCGATGCTTCATCCAGCGTCATTCCCTTTACCAACTCTGTCAAAGCAGAAGAGGATGCAATAGCACTGGCACAGCCAAAAGTCTGGAATTTCACATCCGCTATACGGCCCTGATCATCCAACTTCAAAGAAATTTTCAGAGCATCCCCGCAGCTCATGTTGCCGACTTCAGCAACAGCATCAGGATTCTCTACTTCACCCACATTGCGAGGATTCAGGAAATGATCCATCACTTTTTTATTATAATTCCACATGGGAAACTCCTTTCATTTGTTTTTTTCAATTGGATAATGTAGCATAACCCCCTTTTTTTTCAAGAATTCAGCATCTATTTATTTGGACATGCCCTTTCCCGGGGAAGATCCCGTTTCCAATTCATTTTTCTCAAGGCCGTCCGTCTATTCATTTAAACAATTCCAAACTGGAAAATCTCAGGAACTTGTCGTTTTCTGCTGGGCTCAACATCCATTCTCCAGTGTTTTCTGTCTGGCATCTCTCTATTCTTTTTCACAACAGCGAGTTCTCTCTCCCCCTCTTTCTCCATCAGTTAATTCTCCAGCCATCCAGCAGGTTGATTTCATTAATAAAATTCAATCCTCTCTATTTCTCCTCTTTCATTATTCCTCCTGCAGAATGCTCCTCTGTCGTTTCTTTAGTTCATCCCTAAAAAAGAAACCCCTTCCGGTTTTTATCCGGAAGGGGCTTGAACTTCAATAAGTCAGAATATGAAAACTATTACTTCATAAGCTTTCCAACATTCTGATAGAATTCCATGCGTTTTGCCGCATCAGATTCCGCCTTCTAATAAAGTTCCTCCGCCTCAGCCGGATTGGTCTTCAACAGAGATTTATAACGGCCTTCACTGCGAATGAAATTCTGGAACTGGCCGTTCGGTGCAGTTTTCACATCCCAAGTGAACGGAACTTCATTCGCCGGGTTGTAACGGTACAACGGATAGTAACCGCACTCAACTGCACGTTTTTCTTCAGTCTGAGTCTTCGACATATCAATACCATGAGCAATACACGGTGCATATGCAAAGATAATTGAAGGACCATTATAGGCTTCCGCTTCCTGGAAGGCCTTCAGTGTCTGGGCTCTGTCAGCACCCATTGCAACAGATGCCACATAAACATAACCGTAGCTCATGCTCATGAAGCCCATGTTCTTCTTGTAGGTCTTCTTACCGCCCGCTGCAAATTTTGCTACAGCCGCAGTCGGAGTGGATTTTGAAGCCTGTCCGCCAGTATTGGAGTACACTTCTGTATCCAGAACCAGGATATTGACATTCCGGCCCTGTGCAAGGACATGGTCAATGCCTCCGTAGCCAATGTCGTTGGCCCATCCGTCGCCACCGATAATCCAGACAGATTTATCGCAGAAGTAGTCAGAAAGCTCAAGGATCTTGTCCAGAACCGGTTTGCCTTCCGGGCAATTGCAGGAAGCTGCCGCTTTCGCCACTGCCGCATTTGCCACATTCTGGGCTTCAATAGCTTCCGGAGTCTTGGAATTATCCCAATGGGACATCGCACCTTCCAGTGCAGCCTTCAGATCCGCAGGAGCTCCTTCGCATGCCAGGACTTTTTCCACTTCCTGTTTCAGAAGACTGCGGTTCGCATCAACTGCACAGCGCATACCGAAACCGAATTCAGCATTGTCTTCGAACAGGGAGTTTGCCCATGCAGGTCCACGGCCGTTTTTATCTTTGGTATATGGAATGGTCGGGAAGGTTCCACCGTAAATGGAGGAACAGCCGGTTGCATTCGCAATAATCACGTTTTCACCAAAAAGCTGGGTCATCAGCTTGACATACGGGGTTTCACCGCAACCGGCACATGCTCCGGAAAATTCAAACAGCGGTTTGCGAAGCATTGCGCCTTTGACCGTGCTGGCTGTGTTTTTGCCCATCACGTTATCCGGCAGAGCATCAAAGAATTTTTCATTCTCGTTTTCGCCGGCAGCGCGTTCTGCTTCCAGTGTGGACCAGGTAAGTGCACGCTTTTCAGGCTTGGTCGGGCACTGGTCAATACAGACGCCACAGCCTGTGCAGTCTTCAATGTACACCTGGACTTTGAACTGGTGACCATCGGCCGGAATGGCCGGCTTGGTCTTGAAGGATGCAGGAGCATTCGCCAGTTTTTCCGGATCCATCAGTTTCGTGCGGATCGCAGCGTGCGGGCAGGACATGGCACAAATACCACACTGAATGCAGTTTGCCACATTCCATACCGGAACCCGGGGAGCAATGCCACGTTTTTCCAGACAGGAGGTACCAGTCGGGATCTTTCCATCCACAGACATTGCAGACACAGGAATCGAATCACCCTGCTGTTTCATGGAAGGCAGAATAATCTTCTTTGCAAAGTCGGACGCATCATCCGGCAGCAGCTGGGCCGGTTCAAGATGACCAACTCCGTCCAGAGAAGCCGGAACTTTGACAGGCTGGCAGGCATCCACTGCCGCATCAATCAAGGCGAGGTTCATGTTAACCACGTCATCGCCTTTTTTCTTGAAGGTCTTGCGAGTCATTTCCTTCATGCCCTCGTAAGCCTGTTCAAATGGAACAATGCCGGACACTTTGAAGTAAGCCACCTGCATAACAGTATTGGCGCCCTTGCCACGGAGACCCGGCTGAGCTTCAATCAGTTTTTCTGCGTTGATATTGTAGAATTTAATCTTCTTGTTGATAATGGTCTCCTGCATATCGCGCGTCAGATGTGCAAAAACCTCATCATTGCTGAAATGAGAATTCAGCAGGAAGGTTCCGCCTTCCTTAATGCCTTTCAGCAGGTCATAGCGGCCCACATAGGCATAGGAGGAACAGGATACAAAGTCTGGAGAAGTAATCAGATAAGTGCTCTTGATCGGTTTCACGCCAAAGCGCAGATGAGATACCGTAACACCAAAGGATTTTTTGGAGTCATAGGAGAAGTATGCCTGAGCATCCATGTCTTCCCGGTATTTTCCAATGATCTTAATGGAGCTCTTGTTTGCTCCGACAGTTCCATCACCGCCCAGTCCCCAGAACATGCAGTTCGTGGTTCCTTCGGGTTCTGTAACAATCTCTTCATCAACTTTCAGAGACTTGTTTGTCACGTCATCGTCGATACCCACCGTGAAGTTATGGAATCCGCCGGCTGCCAGGTGTTTGAACACAGCAAGAACCATCGACGGAGTAAATTCCTTGGAGGAAAGACCATAACGTCCGCCAATAATGCGGATGTTGTTGTTATCCACAGCAACTTTCACGTCAAGATACAGAGGATCGCCAATCGCGCCGGGCTCTTTGGTGCGGTCGAGAACAGCAATGCGCTTGACAGTCTTCGGCAGAACAGAAAGGAAGGCCTCCGTGCAGAACGGACGATACAGGCGAACTTTAATCAAACCGTATTTGGTTCCACGGTTCTTATTCAAATATTCAACGGTTTCTTCAATGGTTTCGCAGGAGGAACCCATTGAAACAATTACGTCGGTAGCATCTTCTGCACCAACATAGTCAAACAGGTGATACTGCCGTCCGGTCTTCGCTGCAACTTTGTCCATGTATTCCTGTACAATGGACGGTGTTGCCATATAGAACTTATTGACCGTTTCACGTCCCTGGAAGTAAACATCGGGATTCTGGGCACCAACATTCAGGATCGGAGCATCCGGACGCAGAGCGCGTGCACGGAATTCTTCAATATATTTAGGTTCCACAAGTTCCTTAATGGTGTCGTAGCTGATTTCCTGGAACTTATGAACTTCATGTGAAGTACGGAATCCGTCGAAGAACTGAAGGAACGGAACACGGGCCTTATAGGTGGAAAGATGTGCAACCAAAGCCAGATCCATCTCTTCCTGCACGGAAGCAGCAGCCAGCAGAGCAAAACCGGTATTGCGGCAAGCCATAACGTCTGAATGGTCTCCAAAAATAGCCAGAGACTGTGCGGCAAGAGCACGCGCCGTTACATGAAAAACAGTCGGAAGCAGTTCACCTGCAATCTTGTACATATTCGGGATCATCAGAAGAAGACCCTGAGATGCCGTATAGGTACTGGTCAAAGCGCCTGCAACCAGAGAACCATGAACAGCTCCAGCTGCACCGGCTTCAGACTGCATTTCTACAACTCTGACTTCCTGGCCCCAAATATTTTTCTTTCCTTCTGCGGCCCACTGGTCAACCCATTCGCCCATGGTAGACGACGGGGTGATCGGGTAAATCGCAGCTACTTCGCTCAATGCGTAAGCGACATGCGCGGCGGCATAGTTGCCATCCTGAGTGTTCGTAATTCCCGACATTAGATTTCCTCCTTAGCGGGTTTGGTTGAATGAGAAAAAAATTCCCCTTAATTTTTCACATGGTATAATACACCCATCCATCATTTTTTCAACTTTCCGAACATTTATTCCAAAGAAAATTCCTCGATTTTTCCCCCCTGCAAAGACAATTCTTCTTTTGTCATGACACGTCTCTTCGCGTTATGACGGTTTCCGGCAAACCCCTTCCCCGAAGCTCAATCTTTTTCCAAAAATCCGTTCTTCCTTCCTTCAGCAGAAGGAAATACCGCAGAGGAAAAACAAAAATCCCGGCATTAGAAAATTTCTAAAGCCGGGATACCAAGAACACTCTTCTCAGTCGATGCAGTATTTCATCTGAAACAATGACGGATATCTTCTCCCACATAAATTTCACGCGGACGGCAAATCTTTGTGTTTACATCCCGCATGGCAACCCAGTGGGCGATCCATCCAGGAAGTCTTGCCAAAGCAAACATCATAGTAAAGAACGCCTCAGGAATCCCAAGCGCACGATAAATAATGCCCGAATAGAAGTCCACATTCGGATACAGATTGCGCTCTACGAAATAGTCATCATGCAAAGCAACTTCCTCCAAATCCTGCGCAAGATCCAGGAATGGATCACTCAAGTTCATGGATTCCAGGAACCGATGGGCTTCTTTCTTAATGATAATTGCCCGGGGATCATATGTTTTGTACACCCGATGACCAAATCCGAAAGCCTTTTCTTTTTTCGCTTTCACCTGGTCCACAAATTTTTTGACATCTCCGCCATAATTGATCTGAATACTGCGCAGCATTCTGCATACAGCTTCGTTAGCCCCACCATGAAGCGGGCCGGAAAGCGCGGAAATACCGGCAGAAAGCGCCGCATACAGATTTGCCTGGGCACTGCCAATGGTAGTTACCGTGTGGCAGGAGCAATTCGATGAATGCTCTGCGTGAAGAATGAACAGAATATTCAGAATGCGTTCTGCTTCAGGCTCAACAATATAAGGTTTCACCGGACTATCAAACATCATATGAAGAAAATTCGCACAGAATGCCAGATCATGTCGCGGCTGATTCACAGGCAATCCATTGATTTTGCGGTAGGTAAATGCCGCCATAGTCCGGGTGCTGGAAATAACGCGTGCTGCAGTTTTCTCAATATCCTCCGTCAGAGAAAGCAAATCGACATTTTCATAAAAGGAGGACTGCGCATTAAACATCGACGAAAGCATCGTCATCGGTTTTGAAGTCAGCGGGAAACGGTCGAAGAAATGGCGGATTCCTTCATGGAGCATGGAATTTTCATTCAGAATTGCGCGGAAGTTCCGGCTCTGTTCCTGGGTCGGCAGCTCTCCATTGATCAGAAGATATGCCACAGTTACAAAATCACTCAGTTTTACCAGATCCTCAATCGGATATCCTCTGTACAAAAGAATTCCGTTTTCGCCATCAACAAAAGAGATGGCGCTCTTGCTTTCCGCCGTATTTGCCAGACTGGGATCCAAAGTCACATACCCGGTTTCTTTCCGGAGGGATGCAATATCAATGGCTTTCTCTCCGCGGGTTCCAATGACGATGGGCAGTTTAATTTCATTCCCGTCTACGATCAATGTAGCAAATTGTTCATTCATTCTACTTCAGCTTTCCCTTAAAAATACTGCAACAAATGGGGGACCGTTTCGATTTTTCACGACGACAACAATGTAAACTGTACAATAGCCTGAAATTGTATTTTTTCAAGAGGAAGAGGATTTTTTCTATTCTATTTTTATACACCCTTTTCTATGAAGAAGAAGATTCTTCTTTTCTGTTCTTCACAGATTAATCTACATTTCCCCGACTGTTGTAAAAAATGATTTTTCAGAAAAAAGTTTCCGCACCAGTCTTCCTCCTTCAGACAAAATCAAAGTCCCGGTTTGACGTTTTTGTCATTCATCCGCAGAAAAAATCTTTTTTCAAGAAGGAAAAACCTGATTCCTTATGTTTTCAGAATAAATAAAATAAAAGAAAAAGCCTCAACATCTTCTGTCTGACACTTCCCTAATAAAAGACTTTTCTGAACGCCCTACAGCAAATTTTTTCTTTTGACGCCCCTTCCTCTGCAAAACACTCCAACCGATGAAGAGAAGGAAAGGCATCATGCAACAACACCATTTGCTGAATACAGCATCACGCTTCGCCGGAGAAAGCTCCTCCCGAAACAAAAGGGCTTTCAGCATCCCCCCGCCAAAACGGAAAGAGGATTTTCTGGAATTCACCGCCTCTTTCGGTCGTGATTCTTATTTTGAACCCACCCCTGGAAACATTGAACACATCCTGGAAGATGCCGATGCAGGAAATGCTTCTGCTCAGGCAGCCTGTTACCGTTTTCTTCTGGAACGGGAACCGGTCATTGCAGCCCATTTTCAAACGCGCATGCTTGCAGTTCTTTCCTGTGACTGGTCCATTCAATGCGATCAAGCAGAAAGAGCCGCAGAAGTTACCCGGATTCTTGAAAAAGCGGGAATCCATTCCCTGCTGGAACACCTGCTGGATGCTCTGGCTTTCGGTTACGCAGGGGCAGCTGTCATCTGGGATGAAGGGGGCAGTTCCATCCAGACATTTGAACACATCGATCCAGTAAACTGGATCTTTGATGCGGCCGGGAATCCGGCATTGATTACACTGTCTGGAACTCCTAGAGCACTGGCAGAATATCATCCCTCCCAGTTTGTATTCTTTCAGCACAGGATAAAATCCGGCCATCCATCCCGCGGAGGCCTTTTGCGGCCGCTGCTTCATCTTTATCTTTACAAGCATTATGCGATGCGGGACAGAGCAAGATACCTGGAAAGATTCGGTATTCCATTCCTGGCGGCAAAAATCAGGGAAGAGGACTTTGAAAGCGAATCCATTCGGGGGAACATCATGGAATCCCTCTCCCGTCTGGGCTCGGACGGAGTGGGGCTGCTCACAGAAGGGGCGGATCTTCAAATCCTCAGTACGTCCGAATCCTCTTCAGGGGAATATCAGTCCTGGCTTGAATATCTGGACCGGATCTGCGCACTTATGATTCTTGGACAGACTGCATCCAGCGGAAATGCATCCGGGTTCAGCAAGGGTCAGATGCAGGAAAATGTCCGGAGAGATCTTCTGGAAGCCGACTGCAGAAACCTTATGGACTGCATCAATCGGCAAATCCTGCAGCCTCTGGAACGTTTTCGTTACGGAAGCAGCGACACCCTTCACTTCAAACTTGATTATTCCTATCCGGAAAATCTTGTGGAGAAGGCCTCCATTGTCAAAGACCTCTGTTCCGCAGGATATCAGGTCAGTCCGGAGTGGGTGGAATCCACCTTCGGTTTGAAACTTCTCCACCAGGACCAGAGCTCGAACAATACACGCAACAAGGAGGAAAAATGACCTTTCAAAAGCACAGAATCGCCTGCTGCCAAGCCCATGAACTACCATTACATGGCAGCCTTTTCGCAGATCATACTGAAATCCCTTCAAAGCCCGTAAACGGGGAAAAAGAACCTCAACACTCGCTTCCGGAAGAATTTCTTCTGCTCCGCTACGGAGAAAATGCCTATACAAAAAATGGATTGGAAGCAGCGTTCTGTTTTTCAGAAGCAGACGCAAAAAATGTTCTGTCCGAATTTAACAGACGCGGACGGGATCTCGTCATTGACTATGAACATCAAAGCCTCAGTGGAGAGAAAGCCCCTGCTGCCGGATGGATTGATCAGCTCATTCTTTCAGCAGAGGGCCTCTCCGCACATGTCCGTTACTGGACAGAAGAAGCAGCAGCCATGCTTCTGCGTGGAGAATACCGCTATTTCTCTCCTACGCTGTATTTCTCAAGATCCGGCAAAAACGTCTCGTCTCTTCATTCTGTAGCCCTCACCAATCATCCTGCGATGCACGGTATTCCGGCACTCACCGCCGATGACGCCGATTCCGCAGATGTCGGACTTCAGGAAGATGCAGATTTTTATTCCTCCCTGTCTCTCAGGGAAAACCATGACAACCCAAAGGAAAATCTTATGGAAAAAACCATCACTCCGGATGAGAAGGATATTCTTCCCACCGGATCCGGAAAGGATCCCGGCCGTCAGACGACGGTGAAGCCGGATTCCCCAACTCCGCATTCTCTTCCTCCAGAAGAAAAAGCATCCACAGCCTCCTCTGGCGATACCAAAACAGAAAAAACTCCAGCCTCGCAGGAATCTGTCGAAAATCTTGAATCCGAAGTCCGGGAACTGATTCAGAAAGTTCATACACTTCTTGAGATTCTGACCCGTCTGATGCCTGACGAAGCTCTGGAGGCAAATCGTTTTCACAGTTCTGTTCCGTCGGATCAGTCCTCCTCAGGGGTTTCCGACACTCAGGCACTTGTCGACCAGGCCTACCGCGAAGGCAAGCTCTCCGCCTTCCAGCGAAAATGGGCAGAAACCTTTGCCAAAAGAGATCCTTCTGCTTTTCAGGACTGGCTCCACGCCGCTCCCAGAATCATCCCGGATAATGGAAATATCCAGCAGGCAACCCCCGCCCGCAGTCTGAAGCCGCACTTCAGCGACGAACAGCTGCAAATCTTTAAACTGCTTGGAACGGATCCGGCTGAAATGCTGAAGATTTCGGGAAAAGAGGCCGGGTTCTGACAAAACTCAGGGGATTCTGATTCATTGTAAGAGAAAAAATCCTTCTCCTGCAGTTTTCGCCTCCCCCTTTTTCACCTTCTCATTTCAGTTTCAGACAGAAACTCTTATTTTTTATTTTTCAACTTTCTCATTTTAACATTCTAAAAACAGGAGATTTTTTATGGCAGCTTTACAGCAGGACCGCAATACCAAAGAAATTTACTGCAACGCTCCGGCCATTCATCGAATCCGGTCCATGGGGAAAACCCAGGTGTATGCAGGATCCATCTGTGCAGTCAACTCCGAAGGCGCAGCTGTTCCTGCAGCGGATGAGGCAGGCCTTGTCGTTCTCGGAAGATGCGAAACCTACCTGAGCAATGGTAAAATTATTGCGAAGTCAGGGGTTTTCATTTTTGATGCAGCCACGGATGGTTCCGAAAAACTTTCAGACACGGATATCAATCACATTGTCTACGTGCTGGATGACCACACTGTAGGCAAAACCGGTGGAACCAATCATATTCCAGCCGGAGTTCTGCGGGATATCGTATCCAGCACTGAAGTCGCTGTGGAAATCGGAAATCTTGCAATCGGCTGATCTGCAACAGATGACGATGCCGTCGGCAGTTGACACTTTGATGCCAATCTGTCTGGCGGATGGGATACAACTCCCCAGAAAACCGAAGCCTTTCGGCGACCCCAGACTATTTAAGAATATTTTTCGGAAAAAACAATACTCTTCCGGATTAATCCGACATACTTTTTCTTATTACAAGAAAGGATCTTATTCACTATGATTATCAACCGCAGCAACCTCAACTGCATGTTCCTTGGATTCCAGGGCAATTTTTCAGAAGGCTTTGCCCGCGTGCCCGATACCTGGCAGAAATTTTCGGCCGTCATCAATTCCGGCACTGCCGCCAACATCTATCCCTTTATGGAACAGTTCGGCGGCATGAAAGAATGGAACGGCGACCGCAGAATCTGCAATCTTGCCGCTCAGAAAATGGAAGTGGTCAACCGTGATTTTGAGGACACTGTTGCCATTCCCCGCAATGACATCGAAGATGATCAGTACGGCATTTACGGTACGCTCATTGCACAAATGGGTTACAATGCCGGAAAAATCTGGCAGGATCTGGCGGTGAGCGCTCTTCTCTCTCCCGGCAAATGGATCGATGGAGAAGACTTTTTCAGCACTGAAAGAACCTATGGGTCCAATGCTCTGGTCAACCATTTCACAGAATAGCTTTCTGCAGAATCTTACGCAGCCGCCCGGAAAAATATGATGACCTACCGGGGTCATAACGGAAAAAGCCTGGGCATTGTTCCGGATCTTCTGATTGTAGGGCCAAAACTTGAAGCCGAAGCTTTCTCCATTTTGAAAGACCGTCTTCAGCTTCATGCAGTCAGCCAGTCCGGCGTATCCGGAGTCGGAGCCACAGATAATCCGTGGAACGGAAGCGCAGAACTGCTGGTGCTTCCTGAAATCTGTGGTGAGTATGAAGATCTCTGGTTTCTGGCATCCACAGCCGGTGTTTTAAAACCGGTCATTGTCCAGCAGAGAAAACAGCCGGTTCTGACTGCACTGGACCGTGACAGCGATGAAAATGTCTTTGCCCGCAAAGAATACCTCTACGGCACAGACGCACGCGGAGAAGCCTTCCTTGCATTCCCGCACCTGATCTGCCGCGGCGGAGCTTCTGCATAACAGCATTCAGAAAAATTCACAGGAAAAATTTCTTATGAAACAGGAGTCCTTTCATGAGTGAATATCTTGCCATTGCAGACCTCGAAGACCATCTCGGCAGTTCAAGATTTGCCAACCTCTGCGGGTCCTCTGATGCCGGAGAACAGTCTGAACTGGCGGCAGCGGCCATTGACAGGGCAGAAGCGCTTATCGACGGCTTTGCAGGAGTCCGATACGCAGGTCCTCTGGAAAAAACAGAACTCATTTCCGCCTGGACTCTGTCCATCGCAGAATACGAACTGTACCGGCGCGGGCCCGGAAGCACCATCCCGGAGAAAGTCCGGGAGAACTACCGGGACACCCTGGATCGTCTTGCCGAACTGTCCGCAGGACGCATGGACACCGGCGGAGAACTCAAACCTAAA
>CASERY010000068.1 GCA_949290385.1 uncultured bacterium
TTCGTCGGACGTTTCCGGTGATACAATCCGCTTTAACCCGGCGGAAGCTCCGTTTTTTTATTCTTCCATAGCCGGACGTTCGCCGTTGCGGACACTTTTCATTTTTACGGAGAGGGTGGCAAATCCTCCTGCAATCACTTCCCGCTGAACAATCACGTTGGGCGGAACTTTCAGACAGACATTGGCGAAATTCCAGAAGTTTTGAATTCCAAGTCCCACCAGCATGTCTGCTACTGCCTGTGCGGCACGGGTGGATACGCAGATAATGGCCATTTCACAGGGATGGTTTTTCAGCACTCTGGGAGCCGTATAAATATCCAGCACCTGATGTCCGTGAATGCTGGTGCCGATCTTGTTTGCATCCTGATCAAAAACGGAAGAGATATTGAGTCCGTAAGATTCAAAGTCCTGATAACCCAGCAGCGCTGAACCCAGAGAACCGGCGCCAACCAGGCAGGCGTTGACAGTATGCTGCCAGCCAAGAAAATTTTTGATGTATTCAATTAATTCATTAATTTCATATCCAACACGGCGGAGGCCGGAAATTCCTGTAAGTGCAATATCCTTGCGCACAACAATCGGTTCAATGTTCATATATTGAGCCAGCACGGTTGTTGAAACGTAGGTATATCCTTCCTGCTTCATAGCGAATAACTTGTGCAGATAGGTAGGCATTCTCCGGATAGCCGGTGTATTTTGAATTTTCATTCGCCCCATTGTCAGCCTCGATTGTTGTACCGGATTTTTTTATTTTCCCAGGATTTTCTCCGGAAGAATTTATATTGCAAGTATATCTGTGATTTTTGAATAATCAAGTGGTTTTTCAGAAGATTTGTGCACGATTTGTAAAATTTTTATGATGGCAAGTACATTTTTTTCCTATTGTCGGGGCTCTGCAGATCATTCTATTCCGAGGATAAGGATTCTGAAAAATGCTCCCTGCTTCTTCTGTATTCTTCTAAAATACTTCTAAAATGTCTGTGTATGACGTGTGTGTCCGGATCCGGAAATCCAAAGGCCCCCTGCAAGCCTTGCAGATTAGAGCTTTTCCCAGGGAAGGCAGATGAAAGAAAGGTCACAGTTTCGGACAAACTGGAAATTTTCTCCGGCATACCATATGAATATATCGGGCACCACCCGGTCGGCAATTTCCACAGCCGTCTGATGAACCATCAACGGAATGGCGTTTTTCTGGCTGTTCTCAGGAAGGAACATGCGCAGAGAATAAGTAAAGTCATAACCGGGAATTCCATCTGAGCTCAAATCCATCTGCAGTGGAAGGGCCGTCTGGCCGCGAAAGTTCTTGGGGTGCAGCAATTTTGCCTTCCCAGAGAGACTGTTTGACATCAGCTGAAATCCTTTGCCGGCAATATGCTTGCGAACCGGGTCAAGATTCAGTTTTAGGTCCTGACCGGGGGAAACCTGAGGATTTTCTCCAAGGTATTCACTGAGACTGTCCTGCGGGAATGTAAAAAAGACGGCCAGAAGCGATTCGGCAGTCATATCGGCATATTTTACCAGAGAAAGTTCTTTTGAGGGGGTAGTGGAGGGCCCAAGTACTTGAGAATAAGATGTAACAGGCGTTATCTCAAGATTTTTACCGCTGTCCGGAACCGATACCTGAGTCTGTGATCCTTTTTCCAGCAGAATAGAAACTTTTTTGCCTTTCAGGTGCTGGGTATTGACAGGGAGTCCATTGACAGATCCGGAAAGAAAGCCAACTTCATACTCCAGGAGAATTCTGTCTGGAGAGCTCTCCAGGACAGACAGAATGCCGGAGGTTTCTGCACGGAATGTATCCTGCCGGAAAACAGGCATTCGTACACCGGGAATATTCATTTTCCAGGATTCATTCCGTGAAATATTCCCGGAGAAAGAATAGACTTTTCCGGCTGCTGCGCGTTCATTGAAGTGAAGAGTACAGACCCTTCCGGAAGGGTCTGCAGCTGCGGGAAGCGTTTCCTGCGCAAAGGCTCCGCAAAGCATTCCTCCGAAAAAACAGAAGACAGAAAGGGCGAAAAAAACCGCTATTTTTTTGAAAGTTGTCCAGTTCAAAAGAAATCCTTTTCAGAAACGTGTCCTGATTCTGGGGAAAACAGAAAGAAAGAGATCCTGCATCGGGAAAAACCGACAGATCCTGACTGACTTTCTGATCATACAAATTCAAAATCATCCATTGTATCCAGTTCAGCCCTGATAAAATCAACTGCTTTTTTCATGGCTCTGGCTCTATGGCTGATCGAATCCTTTACCTCAGCACTGAGTTCTCCAAATGTCTTGTCAAAACCTTCCGGAATGAAAATGGGATCGTATCCGAAGCCATGATCTCCAGCCGGGGCTTTCGCAATGGATCCGGCCACTTCTCCGCGGAAAGATTTGACCAGCTTCCCACGATATGCAATGGATATTACGCAGACAAAACGCGCTTTACGATTTTCACAACCAGACATTTCCCGGAGCAGTTTCTGAATACGGTCCATATCAGATGCTCCTTCTCCCGCATATCGGGCGGAATACACCCCGGGAGCTCCATGAAGAGCCTCTGTCTCCAGTCCGGAATCATCTGCGAATGCGCTGATGTCTGCGTAAGCGGAGGCCTGGACAGCTTTCATGACGGAATTTTCTTCAAAGGTGGATCCGTTTTCAATAAGTTTAGGAAAATTCGGGTAAGAGGAAGGAGAAAGAATGGTGACACGGTCTTTTATGTCCTTTAAAAGTTCCTGAAATTCAGCAATCTTATGCTGATTGGACGTCGCTGCCAGAATTTGTAGCATATCAAAATCTCCTGCGTAGAAGGATCCGTTTTTTCAAATATCTCTGTAATTTACTGCGGAATCAGGGATTTGACAATTGATTTTTTCTGTTTTTTCGGGAAAAAGGTTTGGAAATATTCGAAAATGGCACTGCAGACGGTATATTAAGATATAGTGGAGGAAGGGGAAGATGGAACATCTCATTCATTAGGTTCAGGCTTTATGCGGAGCCATGTTCTTGCTTTTTTCTTTTTTCGGAAGAGATCAGAATGGGATGCATGGTTTTCCATAAAAAACTTTCTCTGTTTTGAGCTCAGAAGGTACAGGAACGATCCTTTTTCTTATAATTGCTTTGCTGAAAAACAGAACTCCGTCTGCATTTGAATCATACAGGGGAGGGAACTTTTCTCAAGCACAGCCTTTATTCTGTCGACGGGCTTATTGGGCTAGGGGAAAAAAGACCTGATCCGGATTTCCATGTACCAGGAGCAACCGGGAACAGGAGATTCTTCGACTGCTCGGGGGATAACACGGAGATTCCGAATTCAAAAGTTTCAAGATTTGCATATTTAAGGAGAAACAGCAATGCGCTATCAGGAAAAACTCATCTGTGTAGGAGATCTGCAGGTAAACTGTGTTGTACTTGCAGATACCTTGAATGAAATTCTTTTTGTAATTGACCCCGGAGAGGATGCCGGGGATATTGCCGACGCGGCGGAACCGTATCTTGGTTATAAACGCAAAGTCATTCTGCTGACTCATGCTCATGTGGATCACATTTCTGCGGTTGGAGCCGTTGCCGATCTGCTGAATACGTCTGAGATTTATCTGCACCCCGGGGATAAGTCGATGTACTTCAGCCCGGACAATCATCTGCTTCCGTACATGCCGCCGGCAAACAATCTGCCGAATGTCCAATGGCCGCCGGCGTTCAAGGATCTTGAGGTGATTGCGTGTCCGGGCCATAGTCTTGGCGGAGCTGCATACTATTTCAAGGAAATTGGGAAAGCGTATGTGGGAGATACGATTTTCAGAGAATCTGTCGGCAGGACCGATTTTCCGGGCGGGGATTATGATACCCTGATTCACACAATTCGAAAAAAGATTCTGACTCTTCCCGATTCCGTTATTCTAGTGCCGGGCCACGGCCCGACAACTACTGTGGGGTATGAAAGAATGCACAATCCGTATTTAATAAGCCATGGATGAAAAAAGATCCGGAGTACGTCTTTATCCGGAGAACTCCAGCACCGGCAGTTTTTTAGAAATCTGCTTTGTTTTTTTCTTGTTGCTTTTCTTATAAAAAG
Organism: uncultured bacterium; assembly: GCA_949290385.1. Taxonomy (GTDB): domain Bacteria; phylum Verrucomicrobiota; class Lentisphaeria; order Victivallales; family UBA1829; genus CASERY01. The sequence continues at coordinate 4,061 of CASERY010000068.1, forward strand.
AAAAAACTCCCACTTAGATTCCCGACTCAGTTATATTCAGGGAATCCAGCGGGAAGCAAGCTCAGGGCATTGTTGTACGTTTCCTCTCCCGAGATACAGGAGAAGGATAGGATAATAATGGATGACCAGCGAAAAAATAGAAGACACTTGTCTCCTTATTTATTCGGAGACCGGCGTTTTCTGCGGGATTGCACAGCGTTTCCAGAGTGTTTTTTATACTTTCTTTGATACCATTTTCATGTGAACTTGCTTGAAGAAAAAAATGCTGGTCTGTGGGGAAAAAAACATGCTTCACACATTGAAGAATGTGTGAAGCAGAAAAATAGAACAGAATATTGTCAGCTATTTGTGGGATCTGTCCTCCTGTCGGATGGCTTTCTTGGAATCGTGAGAATAAAATATTTGAAAGCTTTCTCTTATTTCGCTCCAAAAGCCTATTTCTCTGGATTCCCTGTTTTTCCTGCCAGGAAGGATGTTTTCTCTGCGTTTTAGATCAGTGGCGGGATCCCAGCTGACGTCTGGCATCCAGATCGTCCTGGCGTTTTCGAAGAGTTTCCCGCTTATCCTCAAAATTTTTGCCTCGGGCAACGCCCAGCTCCAGCTTGACAAAGCCGCGAACAAGGTACATTTTCAGAGGAATCAGTGAAAAACCTTTTTCCTTGACTTTGTTTGAGAGCTTCAGGATTTCCTTTTTATGCATCAGAAGCCGTCTTCTGCGGACGGCATCATGATTAAAGCGGTTTCCGAAACTGTACGGGGAAATGTGAAGTCCGAAAACATACAATTCCCCGTTTTCGATCCGTGCAAAGGAATCCTGAAGCTGGACAGAACGCATTCTGCAACTTTTTACTTCAGTTCCGCGCAGTTCAATGCCCGCTTCCATGGATTCAAGGATTTCATAATCATGGAAAGCCTTGCGATTTCTGGCGATAACGCCTTCATTGCTGTTCTATTCGTTTTCTTTCTTGGCCATCTTTCATCCCTACAGGGAGAGGATTCCATCATGAGTGAAGGAATCTTTCTGCCTTTCTGGTGAATTCCTGAATTTCAGGCTGGTTTGCAGGTGTCAGCGATTTCAGAAATTCTTCAAAGAGTTTTTTCTGATTGTCATTAAGTCCGCTGGGAATTTCCACTTTGACCTTGACAAGCTGATCGCCGCGTGTTCCGCCTTTCAATGCGGGCATCCCTTTGCCACGGATTCGCAGAGTTGTGCCGTTCTGTGTTCCGGGTTTCAGTTTGAGCCGTGTTTTTCCAGTAACAGTCGGCACATCTATAATGCCTCCATTGACAGCAGTTTCCAGAGAAATCGGCACCTCGCAGAGAATGGTGGTTTTTTCACGCTGGAAAACGTTGTGGGGACGAATCTTGATGATTACCATAAGATTGCCAGGTGCACCGCCATGGAGTCCGGGCTCTCCTTCTCCCGCAATTTTCAGCTTGGTCCCGTTGTCGACTCCGGGTGGAATGTGCATCTGCAGATCGCGTTCCTCCTTCATGCGGCCGCTTCCTCCACACTGGTGGCAGGGATTTGTGACAACCTGGCCTGTACCGTGGCAGGTTGGACAGGTATCCACGGCCTGAAAAAGGCCCTGACCCACCTAAACCTGGCCTGTACCGTGGCAGGTCGGACAGGTCTGCTTTGTGGAACCGGGTTCTGCTCCGCTTCCTCCGCAATGCGTACAGAGTCCGTCCCTACGGAAGCGGATTCTCTTGTCTGCTCCGAGAATTGCGTCTTCAAAATCAATTTCCAGCTCATAGCGCAGATCATTTCCGTTGCTGGCAGCGGATCTGCCTCTGGAACGCCGTTTTCCTCCTCCAAGAAGATCCTCGAAGGAGAAGGAACCGCCGGCTCCGCCGAAGACCTGACTAAAGATGTCTCTCGGGTCGCTGAAGCCGGAGAATCCCTGAAAGCCTCCTGTGCCGCCAGGTCCTGCACCGCCGCCGGGGGCGTGCCCGCCTGCTTTTTCAAACAGGTCCGGACCGAACTGGTCGTACTGAGAGCGCTTCTGAGGATCGCTCAAAACTTCATAAGCCTGAGAGATTGCTTTGAATTTCTCTTCAGCAGCCTTGTCTCCGGGATTTTTATCCGGGTGATATTTTACCGCAAGTTTGCGGTATGCTTTTTTTATCTCATCGGCAGTGGCTGTTTTAGCCACACCGAGCGTTGCATAATAGTCTTTCGCCATAATAGTACCTCATATTTTTCAGGCGGAAAATCATTTATGGCCACGCCTGTGCGTTTTTCCGCGAAACGCAGAAGGAAAACAAACTTATTTCCCCTCTTTTTCTCCGGGCCCGGAACTGACAATGACCATTGCCGGTTTCAGCAGACGGTCCCCCATGCGGTACCCCATGTTCCACTGACGCAGAACTTTTCCCGCAGGCGTGGTGTCGGAAGGTTCCTGGGATACAGCTTCATGAAGTTTCGGGTCGAAATCTTTCCCTGAAGCGTCGATTTTTTCGACTCCAAGATCTGAAAATGCTTTGTCAAATTCCTGCTGGATCATATCCATGCCTTTTTTCAGAGCCTCGACATTCTGAGCTTTTTCAGCGGCATTTACAGCCATGGAAAAATGGTCAAAGACCTGAAGGAAGGGGAAGAGAGTGTCCTGGATTACATGATAGCGCAGATTCTCCATTTCTCTGGCAAAGCGCTTCCTCTGATTGTCCATTTCTGCAAGGGCAAGAAGACGGCGGTTTTCTGTATCTGCTACTTTCTTTTCCAGTTCAGCAATCTGATTTTTCAGCGTTTCTTCGGTTGTTTTCTTTTCTGTTTTTTCCTTCGGGGCCTTGGCTGCGGATGCCTGAGGCTGATCTGGAGTATTCTTGCCGGTATTGGCGTCCTGGACTTCCGCCTGAGCTGAAGTCTGGACATTCTGATCCATGGAGCCGGCTTTGCTGTCACCTGAATTATTTTCTTTGCTCATCTTATGCTTCCCAAACATCATAAAGTTCAAAAGTTGTTTCTGTTAAGCGGCATCGGCTGGTGGAAACCGGTCATACTATAGTGCCGGACAGATATTTTTTCAATCTGTCCGGCAGTCGGATTCCTTGATTATCAGCTGCGTTTCCCGTGCTCAGAATTTTTCTTGCAGGCAAAGGCAAGTTTCTTTCCGGACGAGTCTTTGGAAATCTCAAGACGCATGCCTTCGTGGAGTTCGCCAGAGATCAGCAGACGTGAAACAGGAGTTTCGATGTCCTGCACGACCACACGCTTCAGCGGACGGGCGCCGAACTGTGGATCGTATCCTTTTTCCGCCAGAAAATCTTTAGCGTCATCCGTCATGGTATAGGTGATATTCTGTTCTGCCAGATGTTTTCCAAAGGCGGCCAGCTGGATATTCAGAATGTCGCGAATCTGTTCCTTCTTCAGCGGCTGGAACAGCAGGATGCCATCCACACGGTTCAGAAATTCCGGACGGAACTCACTTCTGAGAATCTTCATGAGCTGAGGACGGAGGGCTTCCACATCCGGGGCTTTTCCGCCTGCCGCGCTGTCCAGAATCAGATCACTGCCCAGGTTGGAGGTCATGATGATAATCGTATTTTTGAAACTGACAGTTCTGCCGTGAGAATCTGTCAGCTGTCCGTCATCCAGAATCTGGAGGAAGAGGTTGAATACGTCTTTATGGGCTTTTTCAATTTCATCGAACAGAACGACCGAATAAGGACGACGTCTGACGGCTTCCGTAAGTTGTCCGCCTTCTTCAAATCCCACATAGCCCGGTGCTGCACCGATCAATCTGGACACACTGTATTTTTCCATATATTCAGACATATCGATTCGGATGATGGCTCTTTCATCATCAAAGAGGTCCTGTGCCAGCGCTTTTGCAAGTTCCGTCTTGCCCACGCCCGTGGGACCCAGAAAGATGAAGCTTGCAATGGGTCTGTTCGGATCCTTCAGACCGGAACGGGATCTGAGAACGGCATCTGCAACGGCATCAACAGCTTCATCCTGACCAATGACTCTGCGATGGAGCTCATCGGAGAGGTGGAGCAGTTTTTCCCGTTCACTTTGCACCAGTTTGCTGATGGGAATATGGGTCCAGCGACTGACAATCTCGGCAACATCCTCTTCGGTGACTTCTTCCTTCAGAAGACGTTTCTCCGAGTCTGTGGAATCGGCCAGCGCCTTTTCCGCAGCGGCAATCTGTTTCTGAATGCCGGGAATGATGCTGAAACGGAGTTCTCCGGCTCTTTCCAGATCGGATTCACGTTCAGCCTTGTCCAGATTAACTTTTGCCATATCCAGGCTTTCACGGAGTTTGCGCATGTTTCCGATGGCATTCTTTTCGGTATCCCAGGAAGCGCGCATCTTCGCGGTTTTTTCCTTCAGTTCTGCCAGCTCCTTCTCCAGTTCCTGGCGGCGCGCTGCGGAGGCGGAATCTTTTTCCTTTTTCAAGGCAGAAAGCTCTATTTCCAGACGCATGCACTTGCGTTCCAGTTCATCAATTTCTGAAGGACAGGAATCGATTTCTGTCCGGAGTTTTGCCGCAGCCTCGTCAATGAGGTCAATGGCTTTATCCGGCAGGAAACGGTCTGCAATGTATTTGTCGGAAAGGGTTGCCGCTGCAACAATGGCCGAGTCACGGATCTTGACTCCGTGATGGACTTCATAACGTTCCTTCAGACCGCGCAGAATGGCAATGGTATCTTCTACATTGGGTTCTGAAACCACAATGGCTTGGAACCGCCGTTCAAGTGCCGGATCTTTTTCAATGTATTTGCGGTATTCATCCAGGGTCGTGGCTCCGATGCAGTGCAGTTCACCACGGGCAAGCATGGGCTTCAGAAGATTGCCTGCGTCCATGGAGCCTTCCGATGCGCCTGCGCCGACAACGGTATGGAGTTCATCAATAAAGAGAATGATGCTGCCGTTGGAAGAGGAGACTTCCTTGAGAACGGCTTTCAGACGCTCTTCGAATTCACCTCTGTATTTTGCACCGGCAATCAAAGCTCCCATATCCAGAGCAATAATCCGCTTGTCTTTCAGGGATTCCGGAACGTCTCCATGAACAATCCGCAGGGCCAGACCTTCCACGATGGCGGTCTTGCCTACACCGGGTTCTCCGATGAGCACAGGATTGTTCTTGGTTCTACGGGCAAGAATCTGGACTGCTCTACGGATTTCGTCATCACGGCCGATTACGGGGTCCAGCTTGTCCTGAGCGGCACGTTCTGTCAAATCGCGGCCGTATTTTTCCAGGGCTTCAAAGGAAGTTTCCGGGGTCTCGCTGGTTACACGTTGATTTCCGCGGACCTGTTTAAGCACGTTAAGGAAAGAATCGCGAGTAACTCCAGCCTTTTCAAGAATATTTCGGCAGGTGGAATCAACGGCCATAATAGCCAGCATTAGATGTTCCACGCTGATATATTCATCGGTCATTTTTTCTGCGTTGTTTTTCGCTCCAATAAGGACTTCACTGAAGGCACGGGATGTATACGGATTCTGTGCACCTGGACCTGAAACAGAGGGAATTTTATCCAGTTCAAGATCAATGGCGTTTTCCAGCTGAGGAATATTGACATTCATCCTTTTGAGAATGGATGGAATCAGCCCATCCTCCTGGGACACCAGGGCTTTCAGAAGATGAATCGGGGAGATTTCCTGGTTGCCGCGCTGTACGGCGGATTCCTGAGCCTGCATCATGGCGGCTCTGGATTTTTCAGTCAATTTCTGCATATCCATAGTTCATAATCTCCTTTGGGTGATTTTATTTTTTTTTACTTTTACATCTTATTTTCGATAGCATTTTTTATGCCAGTGTTCCAGGGGATCTTTAAGATAATGATTTTCAATGGATCATAAAAAATGGACAAATAAAAAGTGTGGGACATTTTGACGCATATTGAGACTCGGCTGCCATTTTGTTCTCTTCTCCACCTGCCATTTTCTGAGATTGTCTTCTCTCTATTCATTATAGTTATTACTGTTTTATGATTCTTCATTTTAGAGCAAGTCTAGTTTTCGTTTCATGCGGATTCGACCTTAATGGTCTGGCTTGCCGGGTTTACATTCAGGAGGACTTTTTCTATCCGGCGAATTTCCAGCTTGATGATCTGCTTCTTCTAGTTCTTTTAGCCGGAATGATCTACCAATAGACAGAAAGAGGGAGGTCGCATACAAGCAGTCTTGACAGAAAACGGCAAATGATTTATAATGTATAATTCGGAAGGGCAGTTGCTTTTCCAGGAGCAAAAATCCTGCCTGAAAATGGTCTGGAATTATCAATATCATCTCTGAAGTCTTGTGGATTTCGGTGGTAGAAATACCGCCTGAAGATGGTTTGGAACAGGATAAGATGACTCCCGTTTCCATCTCCTTATGCGTGCTTAACGGAACCGGATTGAAAGGGGCGGGGGGTGACAGAATGGAACCGGTGTCGGGCAGAGAAAGAAATCCTGCTTGAGTTGACAATAAAAGATGCCTTGTAAGAATAAAATAAACTGAGGTTGATGAAAATGAAATGCTGTTTGACGGATCCGCTGGAATGGCTTTTTCCGGATTGTCTGAATTCTGTTCCTGGAACGCCTTTTTTTCAGGCGGATGTGCCTCAGGGGGGAGTCGCATCTGTAAATGTGGTTCTCCAGGATGTACCGGAAGAAACGCTTATGCGTTTTCATGCTTTGCTGCCCCAGGACTGTGACGGCTGGAAAATCGAACTCTTCTGTCTTCAGGGGGTGCCGGTGAAACGCAATACGGGATTGTACGGGTTCTGTGAGAATGCAGAAGAACCTAATACCTTTGTAACACGCAGAGCTCCCTTTTGCGTATATGACATCATGGAGCCTCTCCCCCGAACTTCTTTCCGGGTGCCGCCCGGATCTTCAGCTTATCAGATTCGCATGGAAATTCCTGGTGGTGCGAAGGCCGGGATTCGGGATATACAGTTTTCCTTCAATCATGAATCGGTGGTTTTCCGGGTAGTTGTCTGGGATGTGCCTCTTGTTCCGTGCGGCAGAAACAGCGTTATGAATACCAACTGGTGGTCCTGGGACAATATTGTACACAGTCACGAACTGGAAAATGATTCTCCCGCATTTTACCGGATGCTGAAAAAATATGCATCCATCATGTATGCTGCACGTTCCAATACGGCGTTGATTCCTCTTCGGATGCTGTTCACTCGGGATGAGAAAACGGGAGAACTGGAACTGAACCGTGGAAAGCTCCGCAGAATCGTAAAAATTTTTACAGAAGCTGGCATTTACTATCTGGAAGGCAGTCCGTTCGGACACCGGGCCAACAATGAGTGGTTGAGTCCGGATTTTCAGACAATCATTACGGACCACCGGGTGGATACAGAAGCAGCCAACAGGGATATTGCTTCCATGGCTTCCCAGCTTATGCATGAAATTGTGCGCAATCAATGGCAGGACCGCTATTTTCAGCACGCGGCAGATGAACCCATATCAGTCAATGCCGTTTCCTACAGAATTCTTGTGGGGCTGATTCGCAAATATATGCCCGGAATTCCGATTCTGGAAGCTATGTCGGATCCCGAGGCACCGCTTGCCGGGGCGGTGAACATCAGCTGTCCGCAGGTGCAGTGCTATGAAAACAACCGGGAACATTACGAGGATACCAGGCTCCAAGGCGATCAAATATGGCTTTACACATGCTGTATGCCGGGCGGCAGATATCTGAACCGGCTGTTGGATGGGGAATTACTCCGTCCGACACTTCTTGGCTGGGGATGTGCTTACTACCGCGTGAATGGATTCCTGCATTGGGGATTGAACTGTTACAAGTCGGGAAGTGATCCGTTTCAGGAGACAACGCCTCAGCACGGAAAAACTAATTTTCTGCCTCCCGGGGACACACATATTGTCTATCCAGGAGCCCGGGGGCCGTGGCCTAGCGTCCGCATGGAAGCTCAGCGGACGGGGCTGGAGGACTGGGAGATGATTCGGGTTCTCCAAAGAAAAAATGCAGCGCTTGCAGACCGGATCGTAGCGGAGGTTTTCCGGAAATTCAATGACTATATCGCATGTGCCGGAGCCTATCGTACAGCGCGGCGAAAGCTGCTGTCGGCTTTGTCTGAACAGACCAGAAAATAAAAAGATATCCTCTGTAAATAAAAAGGTGGCAGCCGTAAAGGAAAAGGAGGGTATATTTTAGTAGAAACAGGGAGGATTGGATTGTGCTGACAAGATAACGGAAGAAAAGGTTGTCCGCATTTTTTCCCGGGATTTTTTTCCAAAAAGGTGTCTGTCCCTTATCTTTTTCCCTGATGCGTTTTTCCCTAAAGTATACTCCAGAAGACTGCAGGGGAATTAATCTTTAGTTCCCTTTAAAGTGTATTGTAAGCCCACTGAAGAAGGGCTTGCCTCTGGACCGGATGACAGATTTTTCTCAGGGCCTGTTCTTCAGCATAGGAAGGCGATGCAGCGTATTTTCTCCATTGTGCGTCATGGCGCTTAAAGGCAATCCAGCGTTTTATCTGACGAGCGTCATCGGGCGATCTGCGCCCCTGATAGTAACGGCAGTACCACTGAAACCAGCCACGGGGATCCTGATCCCGGATCCAGCCTTTTTCTCTCCAAAAGGACAGGGGCATGGAGGCAAGGACATGAAAATAGTTGAGCGACGGATCCGGATGGCCGGGACTGAGTTTGGCTTTTGCAAACCAGAAAGCTGGAAATTCATTCTGGCAGTCTGTCATGTAACAGCCTCCGAAAACGCCTAATTCCAGCATTTCAAACGGGGTGAAAGCAGGCTTGAATTCGGGAGCAAAATGGGTGCCGGGTTCTTCTGTCAGCTCATAAATATAATTCTTCTGCATTTTGTCATTGACGATAATCCGGACAGGCTTCATAGATCGATGGACTCCTTTTCTCTTGCTTTCCTTTCCTTCGGGAAATATCATTTTAGGCTTTGATTATTCCTTTACTGTTACTTCCTGGGATTGCCGTTTCCGGAAGCTCCGGAGCGTTTTATCAAAATTTTACGGTCTTTTATAAGCCTATTTCCCTCTAAAACTGTTCCTGCGTATTTCAGGTTCCGCAGGAGAAACATTGAATGAAAATCATCTTTTTATATCACAGACAAGGAAGAAGTATAAAAAGTTCTTCATCCCCTGCGATGATATTGCAAAACAGGAAAGGGGGTTTGACTTTTTTATCTTATTCAGACGGGGTTGCAGAATAAAAAGGCCGACAGACAGAGGATTTTTTCAGCAGGTATTTCTTACTGCTGAAAAGAAAGAGCAAAAAAATGAAAAGAATTCTTCTTATATCTCATCAAAAACTATGATGTCGTTGCTGCATTTTTTATGATCCAGCTTAAGCGTAAAAACACCACGGATTCAAGCCGCAATGTCGATTCTCCTGTTCATTATTTATAACGATATCCATAGTTTGACGGTTGCTACTATCTGTTCAGACAGAGGTATTGATTTCCTTTTATGGATCCTGTGCCACCGGCAGACTGGAGTGAAGGATTGATATTGCATGAAAAAAATTAGATAAAGAACCCCCTGAGATAAAAGTATAGGATCTCAGAAGTGGAAAATTGATTTTATGAAAATCAAGTTCCAGTTGTGTGCCATTTATTCAAAAACGGAAGAAAATAAAAGCTACAGGAATCGCAATGAGGTTCTCATGCCGTGTTACTGGTGTCCGGACTTGATCCAGGCCCCGCCGATCAGACAGTCATCTTTATAGAAGACTGCAGCCTGGCCGGGAGTAACTGCTCTCTGAGGCTGGTCAAACTGCACGGTGAAACTGTTGTCGGAATTTTTGAAGATGTCTGCCGGTGCTGGACGACTCCGGTAGCGGATTTGTACATCTGCCCGGAATTCGGACATTTGAGCATAGCATTTTGATAGGAAATTAGGTCGCTCAAGCTCCAGAATGGATGTTTCCAGAACCTTCGGATCTGAACTGAGTTCAATATCATAACTGTCCGGGTGAATTCTGCTGACATAAACAGGTTTACCTGTCGCAACACCGGTTCCTTTTCTCTGTCCAATTGTATACGCATGAATTCCTTTGTGATCGCCGAGAATTTTGCCAGTAGCCGCATCGACAAAATGACCTTTCTTAGGAGATCCATGAAAAAGACTGCAAAGCATTTCTGCGAGGGAGCCGTTTTTCGGAGCAAAGCAGGCATCCTGACTTTCCGGTGCATCGGCATTAGGCAGCTCCAGTTTCCGGGCGATTGTCCGGACAGTATCCTTGGTCATGGCCCCCAGCGGCATGTAGGTGTGAGCAATCTGATCCGTGGAAAGCCCGAAAAGAAAATAGGATTGGTCCTTTGCACGGTGGCATCCTCGTGCCAGACAGAAACCGCCGCATTCATCCGACAGGATTCTGGCATAATGTCCGGTAACAAGACCGGCACATCCACACTCCAATGCAAATTGAATTAAACGTCCGAATTTGAAAAGCGGATTGCAGACCGCACATGGATTGGGCGTGCGTCCGGCATCGAATTCATTCCAGCAATACCGCATAATAAGTTCTTGAAAATCTTCTGCCAGATCCAGATAATGGACATTTATGCCTAACTTTTTCGCGGCCCTATCTATTTTTTCTGTCTGGACGGAAGCCCCGTGTAGAAGACGCATATTGACCGCTTCTATTTCGTAGCCCGCTTCACGGCAGATATAAGCGGCAATAGTTGAATCAATGCCGCCGCTGAAGGCAATCATCAGGCGGGATCCCGGAGGAAGTCCCCGAAATGCATCATAGCTGGGATCCAAATGGGGTAAAAGAGTACTTGTCATCATGTCATACCTGACTGAGAATGTTTGAAAGGTTCTGCAGATCCACATTTTTCAGAAGCAGAACCTTTTTCCGACTGGTCTGGCCGGATGCAAGCTCCACTGAGGATTTTGGAATTTTCAATAAATCAGCAAAAAATTTGCAGAGTTCTCCATTTGCCTTACCATCCACAGGTGGTGCTGTCAATGTGATTTTCAAGGCATTCCCGCAGATCCCTGCAATTTTGTTCCTGCTGGCTCTGGGTTGAACCCAGCAGGATAAAAAAAGTCCCTGTTCGGAAACTCGAATCAGGGACTTGATTTCTGTATCAGAAATTTTCATGAATGTAAATATATCCGTATCATGAAGAAACTTAGGACTGCTGATCTACAGTGCCGTTGTCTTTCTGGACAGTCTGTTCTGCTCCGGCAGAAGAGGTGGATCCTTCACCGGCTGTTTCAGATTCAGTGCCGCCAGATGTCTGATTCCGGTCTGCTTCTGATGAAGACTTTTCTGTTGCGGATGATCCGGATTCCTTTTCATCCGGATCTGGAAGATCAAGCATTCGGCGGATTTCAGCCGCACTGATGGTCTCCTGTTCCAGTAGGGCATTGGCCAGTTTATCCAGCTGATCACGGTGTTCTGTTAGGATCCTGCAGGCGCGCTCCTTGGCTTCCATGACAATGCGTTTGACTTCATTGTCTATTTCACGAAGAGTTTCCTCACTGCATGATTCATTTTTGGTGATGTCGCGTCCCACATAAATATGTTCAGAACGTTCACCATATTTGACCGTGCCGAGTTTTTCACTCATGCCAAAGGAGCAGACCATGGCGTGTGCCAGATTGGTGGCATGGGATATGTCTGCAGCAGCTCCGCTGGAGATGTCGCCAAACGCAATTTCCTCTGCAACGCGGCCGCCCATATCCGTGGCAATGCTGTCAAGCATTTCCAGACGGCTTCTGGAATAACGATCTTCATTTTCCATCATCATGGTCATGCCCAGAGCCTGGCCCCGGGGGATAATAGTGACTTTATGAAGCGGAATCCCATATTTACAGTAAAGATTAACTATGGCATGGCCCGCTTCGTGCCAGGCTGTGAGCCTGCGTTCGCGTTCCGGAATTTTGCGACTGCGGCGTTCACGACCGAAACAGACTTTATCACGAGCTTCCTCCATATCGGCCTGGGTAGCTGCTTTGCGGTTGTTGCGGGCAGCCAAAAGGGCAGCTTCATTGACAAGATTGGCAAGATCAGCTCCACTGAATCCGGGGGTGCTCTTGGCGATTACATCCAGATCTACGGAAGGATCCAATTTGATGTTTTTGACATGGACATCCAGAATTTTTCTGCGTCCGGCAATATCCGGAAGATCTATGACAATCTGTCGGTCGAAACGTCCTGGCCGGAGCAGGGCGGGATCCAGTACATCTGCACGGTTTGTGGCGGCAAGTACAATTACACCTTCCTGTGTTTCCAGACCGTCCATTTCAACGAGCATGGCATTCAAAGTCTGTTCGCGTTCATCATGTCCTCCGCCGATGCCGGAGAAACGGGAACGGCCAACTGCGTCAATTTCATCAATGAAAATCAGGCAGGGTGCATGTTTGCGTGCCTGATCGAACATATCACGCACACGGCTTGCACCTACACCCACAAACATTTCAACAAAGTCAGAACCGCTGATGGAAAAGAACGGCACGGAAGCCTCTCCAGCTACAGCCTTGGCCAGGAGAGTTTTACCTGTTCCCGGAGGTCCGGTAAGGAGTGCTCCATGGGGAATGCGTCCGCCCAGCATTTTAAATTTCAGTGGATCTTTTAAATAATCTACGATTTCCTTGGTTTCTTCTTTGGCCTCATCGCAGCCGGCAACATCGTCAAACGTTTTTCTGTGTTCGTCCGGAAGAATCATGCGGGCGCGGCTCTTGCCAAACTGCATGGCACCTTTGCCTGCACCGCGGATCTGGCGTGCAAAGAGAAAGTAGATGATGCCGAGAATCAGCAGACCGACAATGAGATTGGCAATGACGCCTTTCCACCAGTTGTCGCGCTGAAGAAAGGTAACTTTAATGCTTTTACTGTTCTGAAGTTCATCAACCAGCTTGTCTGTGGCATAGATACGGGTGGTAAAGGTATTGGGCGTTCCCTGCGCTTCAGAGAGATCCGCCTCTCCCGGAACAGACTGCTTATTGACATACTGGCCTTCAAGAAGAAGAATAGAGTCCGATTCGGGCATGATGTTCACAGAGGTAATCAATCCGTCCTGCATATTGCGTTCAAATTCAGCAGGAGTCCACTCCGCGTGGGTCCCGAGATCCGGATGGAATCGGAAGACTAGAAGGGTGGCAAATGCCAGCAGAATAACCATCCACACAATCGGTGCAAAAGGGGTTTTTCTGGCGTTCGGTTTCAAGTTTCTGTTATTTTCTGGATCGTTCATGAATGATTTTGTTTCCTGATTGGTTGTTTCTGTCGTTGGAGGCAAATCTGCTTCGGAAGTCCCATTGCATCAAGATATGAGCTATCCCGGCAGAATCTGTCCCTGATTTTCAGAGAGGAACGGAATTCCCGGTCATCCTCTCAAATTTCAGGCAAAAAGATTTTTGACTGCCTGCGGATCTATAATCATGATAACAAGAAAGATTGCAAGGGCAATAACAATCAGTGCCAGCAGAATGATGAGCGCTATCATGATTTTCTGGATGCCATTGCTTTTCTGCTTTTCTGCGAAACCGGCACGTTCAATGCGTTCCAGTGTTTTGGTTCCTTGTGCGGCATTGATGTTAATATTTGTAGCGGTCTTCATAATGGTGGTGCCACTTTTGTCTGCGCAGTCATAAAGCATTTCAGTGCCGCCGATCTGAATGACGTCACTGTTCTGAAGCTCCTGCCCGTCAGTTGCGGGAACATAATTGATTCTTGTGCCGTTTGTGGAGCCCTGATCCTTAACAATGTATGTGTCGCCTTTGCGGACAAGGGCACAGTGATACGTGCTGATGGCCGGGTCAGGAATGCAGATATCGCGCTCTTCCACGCGGCCGATGGTATACAGATCTTTTGTTAATTCAAACGTTTTTCCTCGGAACGGTTCAGACAGAATAATGAGTTTGGGAGTACCGGCCATTTCATACCTCTGTAGTTTTGGACTATGCAAAATTAATGTTAAACATATGGGGCGGTTTGTGCAAGGCAGCAGAAAAAACGCAGATCAGCCATGCCAATTGAGTTAATATACAGCTGATTAAATAAGAATAAAGGTGCAGGACGGATAAAAATCCAAAAAAATTCTGCAAAGAGATGAAAAAAACATGAAAAATCTTCTGGAAATCGGGCTGCTGTAGATGTATATTGATGTTCTGCAAACATGGAATTTTCTTTTACCAGGAACATAGAACATTAATCGTTATTTTGCAAATACAACACAGAAAAGGTACAAAAGATGTCCGAATCTTTGAAAAACGCAGTTGTTTTCAGCTGCACAGAAACCGCTCCGTGCGCATACAATGTGGAATTCAAACTCGCTCCTGAGTCTGTCACTCAGGAATTCAATGCTGCAGCCAAAACCGCTCAGAAACAGGCGCAGCTTCCCGGTTTCCGTATCGGAAAAGCCCCGCTTTCCATGGTGAAGAACCGTTACAAAGATTATATCCTGGAAGATGTGGAACGTGCTATCCAGAGCGCAGCTTTTGAAAAACTGACCGCAGACAGCAAGCTGGATATTGTTTCCTTCGGACAGCTGAAGGCGGAAAACAAACCTGCTGAAAATACGGAATATGTTTTTACCATTGAAGTGGAGACGGCTCCCTCTGTAGCGCTTCCGGACTATAAATCCTTTAAAATTGAAGTGGAACCCGGAGACCCGGCAGATAAGCGTGTGGCATCCAGACTTGAATATATGAAGGGTCTTTATGCTGATTTTCTGTCTGTGGAAGAACCCGCCAAGAAAGGCGATATGCTGAAGGTCTCCTATGAAAGCGATTATACGCCAGCTGAAGATGCTTCCGCATCTCTGAAGCGTGCTGCAAAGGCTGACGATGCATGGCTCTGGCTCAATGAGCCTGAACAGTTCCCCGGCATTATTGCGGCTCTTGAAGGAGCTGTGAAGGGGCAGGAATATTCTGTGGCAGTAACTTATCCCGCTGACTGGAGAGAAGCCGCTCTTCAGGGAAAAACCGTGAACTACAAATTTAAAGTCCATGAAATCCAGCGGAAAGCCCCGATTGAAAGCGATGAAAAACTTGCAGAAAAAATCGGAGCCGGCTCTGTGGAAAAAATGATGGAGCAGTTCAAAGCCGATGCAGAACGTGAAATGGAATATGAACAGAAGGAAAAAGGCAAGGAAAAGGCCCTGGAACTGGTTTTGAAGGAAACGGCAGAATTTCCGCTTCCGAAGGAAGTTCTTGCATCCACTGTTCAGAGAGAATTCTCCCGCATTGCAGAATCCCTGGTACGCAGCGAAAAGGATGTGGAGGCCTTTAAGGCGGATCAGGATAAGCATATGGAAGAGGCAAAGAAGAATGCAGAGGCTTATCTCCGCAAATTCTTTATCCTCCGTGAAATAGCGAAAAAGGAATCCATTACGGTTTCCAGCGCTGAAGTCGACGCCCAGATCAAGGGCATGAGCGCATATATGGGCTACAAGGAGGATGACATCCGCAAGATGCTGGAACGCAATGGTGGTACAGCCGAACTTCAGGCGGATATCCTCATGTCGAAAGTTCTGGAGTTCATTGCCGGCGGCAAAAAGTAATCCGGAATGACTGACAACAATTGAGAAAACGTCAGGAGGACAGCTGGCGCGGCGGATTTTTTGAATTCATGCCGTTGCGGCTGTCCTTTTTTTGCCTATATTAGATATAGATCCAATGGAAATAACTTTTTTGAGCCTTGGACAGAACCTCTGACAGAAAGAAGCTTACAAGTATGAAAAATTCAATGTATGTACCCATGGTCGTGGAACAGACTGGAAGCGGAGAACGCGGATATGACATCTATTCCAGACTGCTGAAAGACCGCATTATCCTTCTGGGAACTCCCATTGACGACAGTGTAGCCGATCTGATTGTAGCTGAACTTTTATTCCTTCAATCGGAGGATCCGAAAAAAGACATTGATCTGTATATCAATTCTCCCGGCGGTTCTGTGACTGCCGGACTGGCGATTTACGATACTATGCAGATGCTTTCCTGTGATGTGAAAACTTACTGTGTGGGTCAGTGTGCCAGCATGGGGGCTGTTCTTCTGTGTGCCGGAGCCAAAGGCAAGCGTTTTGCTCTGCCCAATTCCCGCATTATGATTCATCAGCCCTGGGGTGGCGCGGAAGGTACGGCTGCCGATATTGACATTCAGGCCCGGGAGATTATTAAAATGCGCAGACAGCTGAACGGCATTATTGCCTATCACTGCGGAAAGACGGTTGAAAAAGTGGCGCGGGATACGGACCGTGATAACTTCATGTCCGCAGAGGAAGCTGCGAAATATGGCCTTGTGGACCAGGTTCTTCAACATAAGACGTCTGTCAGGAACTGAGATGAAACGGGGATAAGGTGATCTGCTATGAGCGAAAATAAAAAAGAAGCCTGCTGTTCTTTCTGCGGACGTCCGGAATCAGAAGTGGGGCCTCTGATTGCAGCTCCTTCCGGGGCGGCAATCTGTAAAAATTGCATTGACATTTGTGAAGAGGTGTTTCAGGAGCACAGCGGAAAGGGTGCATCGGCTAAGGCAGGTGCAAAAATTTCATCCTTTGTCCAGAATTTGAAAGTTCCGACTCCCGCAGAAATCAAGGAAGTGCTTGACCGGTATGTCGTTGGCCAGGAAAGAACAAAAATGGTGCTTTCAGTGGCGGTGTACAACCATTACAAGCGTCTGCAGTCCAAAACTGCGACTCCTGTCAATCCGGAAAGTCCGGATGGGAATGATGACGACGGTGTGGAAATTGAAAAAAGCAACGTCCTTCTGATCGGGCCAACAGGGTCTGGAAAGACTCTGATTGCCAAAACTCTTGCAAAACTGTTGGATGTCCCGTTCTGTATTACAGATGCTACAACATTGACTGAAGCCGGTTACGTTGGAGAAGATGTGGAAAACATCATTCTGCGCCTGGTCCAGGCTGCGGATTACGATGTGGAAAAGGCTCAGCTCGGGATTATTTACGTGGATGAAATTGACAAGATTGCCAAAAAAGGTGAAAATGTATCCATTACCCGGGATGTTTCCGGCGAAGGTGTTCAGCAGGCGCTTCTGAAGATTCTGGAAGGGACTGTTGCCAATGTTCCGCCCAAAGGCGGACGCAAGCATCCCCAGCAGGAATATTTGCATGTGGATACGACGAATATTCTGTTTATCTGTGGCGGAGCTTTTGTGGGGCTCGACAAAATGGTCCAGCGCAGAGTGGGACATCATGTGCTCGGATTTTCTGCCGGGTAGCAGTCGTAGAGTGACAGTCAAAGCTCTTCAGAAAAAGAGGTCAGCCTTGATGATGAGAAGGTCCTTTCCGCTGTCGAACCGGAAGACCTGGTCCGTTTCGGTTTGATTCCGGAGTTTATCGGCCGTCTGCCTGTTGTTACTGTTTTGGATCCGCTCAGCCGGGAAGATTTGCTCAAAATTTTGGTGGAGCCAAGAAATGCTGTTACACGGCAGTATGCAAAACTTCTTGCAATGGAAGGCGTTTCTTTGAAATTTGAGCAGGGCGCTCTGGAAGCTCTGGCGGAACAGGCCAGTGAAAAAGGAACAGGCGCTCGTGGACTCCGGTCTCTGATTGAAAATCTCATGGTGCAGATTATGTTTGATCTACCATCCCGCAAGGATGTAGGAGAGTGCATTATTACGGCTGATACCGTTCACGGAAAGTCTGGACCTGTCCTGATTCCAAAGGATAGTGCTGGCGGGGATCATAAAAGAAAGAAAAAAGCCTGAACCCTGAAAATGGAACGGGGCTTTTTCCCCTGCAGTCCCTGCGAATTCTTCTCTCTGCGACGGGAGGGAAATGCAGAATGAAAAGATGATTTTTTGTGCCTGTTCATACTCCGATTTTCGATTGGCTGTGTGAACAGGTAAATTTTTTTCAGAACAGTCCGGAATAATACTACGGAGAATCTGTTCTCGGAAAAATATTTCAAGGAGAAAATTTGCCAGTCCGGAGCTAAACAGAGTAGTAGACTGAGGAAATTCTGTTTTACGCGGAGCGGAATGATCAGGCAGCATGGGTAGGACCGTGATTTCTGAAAAGAAAAAGAAAATACTCCAACTTTCCTACCGGACTTGGAATGGAGTTTCTGTCGAAATGTCTGCGGAATACAGAAGGACAGGCTTACGATCCAGACTTTCATTTTTAGCGGTAGAAAATTTTATCCAGTTTTTTACTTTTTTCTCTAATAGGACCCAATTGTCCAGATGGCGTTATCGTGTGCCTTGGATGATAGTACAATGACTTACAGGGAGAACATGTTTTGGAAGAATCTATTCCTGTGTAAAACGGAAGAAAAATAATATTCAATAAATAATACTATTGCAAAGAGTCTTTGCGGGGAAATCATGGCTTGATTTTTAATATTTTTTCAAGAGAAAGATATTCATGCTGGAGTTCTTCTGTGAAACTGGAATTGTGGCTGATCTCAGAAGTTTTTTATCTTTGGGGGAGGGTAAATATTGTCCAGAGAGGGGAAGCCTGAATTTGCTATTTTTCTGTAGCTGTGCCACCGCCACAGAGATGCGGGATAAATGTCGTTTAGAGAGAGAAATCCTGAAGGTCTGTTGGGAAATTCCCGAAACAAACTGAACGGGATTTCCCCGGAGTGAATCTTTTTAATTCCAAGATTCTGAACCTGAATTTCTTCAGATCCGGATCAAGATTCCAGATCATAGGGATTGGCAGGTGTATTCTCCGGAAGCTGAAAGACTTCAGGCTGTCCGTTTTCGTCAAAATAACGGTGAAGAGACCGCTCCATGTTTTTATTCCAGAGAAGACAGAAAAAAGGTTCCGTCTTCTTCAAAACGGCCGGAATTCCAGCCAGCAGACTGCCTTTCGGAACAGAAGCAAAATTCTTGTTGACCAGAGAATTCTGTGCCACTGTTGTATAATCCGGAATGACGGTGCCTGGAGCAATGGTGCAGGTATTGCCAATCCAGACATTATGGCCAATTTTAATGGGTTTAGTACAATTCTGAATTTCAGAACTTTTTTCACGGTAGACAAAATGAAAATTCGAATCATAAACCTGTGAATTCCAGGCAATGGCTACATTGTATCCGATATCAATGCGGTTATGACAGACGATCAGAACTCTTTCCCCGCAATAGCTGTTTTTTCCCATGTGCAAGGTGCCATGGTGAAGAAGAATGGTCGATCCTTTTGAAACCCGTACGGCGTTGCTGAGGACCAGACGAGAGGATTTCTTAATAAGACGTATCTGAGTGGGAATTCCTTTGGAAAAATTTGTCCGAACACCCAGTTCGATTGGAGCTCCATGAAGATCGAAGTCCTCACTTAAGGAGAAACATTTGCGGGAGGGAGCACTGATTTTGACTTTATAGCCGATTAAAACCGGCAGATGACGGGCAACATGGAATGGAAATGTACGGAAATTAAAGAGGAGGGTGTGAAGATAGTTGACACGGCGAATGGATGAAAATTTAAATTTCATTCAGTTTTCCTTTTTTGAATTGACTCTGGATTTCCTGTTTTTACGCAGCTGGAATTTTTTGAAGGTGCTGTTTCATTTCATGAAAAAGTGAAGATACTATACCTGCTGCTGATGTTTTTTCAAATAAAAAGAATGATTATATTTATGTCTTTATAATGAATAGACTGAAAACTATTTTCCTATAGGAAATGTAAATAATAGGATACTGACTGCAAGGTGATTTTTTGCGAATCCATGGAGCGTGACAGCTGTTTGATCAAGTACCTCTTTTTATGAATGAAAAGAGGTGAATCCGGGATATTCTGTTCAACATAAAATTCCAAAGATTAAGGAAAAATTAGATGAATGGACAGGCGACTGCTGATTCCAAAGAGATTTTTCCGGAGTAGAGGAGAAAATTGGGAAATGAGAATAGTAACATCAAGATAAAAGAGAGTCTCCATTGATAGAATGCAGAAGGAACTTTGCATTTTTTTGTTTTTTTATGTTTATATATTTATGTCATTTAATTATTAAAATAATAAATTATATATTTTTTAAATTATCGAATATTCCGAATATATAAGACGAAGATTGAATGATGGAAAAGTATTCTGAAAAGTGCGTTCAAAGCAACCGCCGGATTGACTGCTTGAATGTTTCATGGTATTTGCAGCGTAAAATGTTTTCCTGAATCTGAAGTGAAAGAAGAAAGATTTTGAACCGCCTTGAAGATTCTTGGAAAGGCAAATTTATTGAGATCCTTTTTTGCCTGATTTCTTCATTTAGAAGTTGAAAAAATGTGCCCGATACGTATATTACATAAGATAATGATTTGCTTAACTGATAAAGAGGGTTTGCCGCATTGTGTGAAATGGGGACTTTCTTTATAATTTTACGGAGCGCATGAAATGTCCGATAATGAAAATGATCTGAATCCTCAAAACTCAAGCGGGACCAGCGGGGTGAGTCCTGAAACATCTTCTGAAGAGAATGCATCCGCAGCACAGAATACCGATAATTCATCTTATACTGCCGATAAAATCACTGTACTGGAAGGCCTTGAAGCCGTTCGGAAGCGTCCAAGTATGTATATCGGCGATACCGGTGTCCGCGGTCTGCACCACCTTGTGTATGAGGTGGTGGACAACAGCATTGATGAAGCTCTTGCAGGATTTGCCACCCATGTGGAAGTGACGATCCTTCCCGATAATGCAATCCGGGTACGGGATGATGGTCGCGGAGTCCCTGTGGATATTCACAAGGAACTGGGGATTCCTGCAGTGGAAGTTGTCATGACGGTGCTTCATGCAGGCGGAAAATTCGATCATAATTCCTACAAAGTTTCAGGCGGCTTGCATGGTGTTGGTGTATCCTGTGTCAACGCACTTTCCGACTGGATGGAAGTGGAAGTCCACAGAGGCGGGATGGCTTACAGCATCCGCTTTGAACGCGGGGTTACCGTGAATAAACTGCGGGCTCTGCATCCAGTGACAGACTGTGGTACAATTGTAACTTTTCATCCGGATGCCGAAATCTTCCGGGAAACAACCGTATATATCTGGGATACCCTTGCAAAACGTCTGCGCGAGCTTGCGTTCCTGAACAAAGGGGTGAAAATAACCCTTACCGATGAACGCGAAGGCCAGAAGAGGTCTGAAGTCTTTCACTATGAAGGCGGTATTTCTGAATTTGTCAAGCATCTGAATGCAAATAAGACCCTTGTGCATCAGGATGTGATTTATATGCATAAAGAGCGCGGTGGCATTGATGTGGAAGTGGCCATGCAGTATAATACTGATTTCCAGGAAAATATTTTCAGCTACGCCAACAACATCAATACCTTTGAAGGCGGGACCCACATGACCGGTTTCCAGGGCGCGCTGACACGCACGATCAATGCCTATGCCAAGGAAGCCAATATGCTGAAAGGCGATAAGAGCATGAGCGGAGCCGATACCCGCGAAGGCCTGACCGCTGTTATCAGTGTAAAAGTGCCTGATCCCCAGTTTGAAGGTCAGACCAAGACGAAGCTCGGCAACAGCGAAGTCAAAGGAATCGTGGAATCTGTAGTCAATGAAAGTCTTTCGGCTTTTCTGGAGGAAAATCCGGCCATTGCCCGTCAGATTATAGAAAAAGCCATCGTTGCCTCCAGAGCCAGAGAGGCCGCAAAACGGGCTCGTGAACTTGTCCAGCGCAAGGGGGCACTTGAAGGCTTTTCACTGCCTGGAAAACTGGCAGACTGTGAAGAAAATGATCCATCTAAATGCGAAATCTATATTGTGGAAGGGCAGTCTGCAGGAGGTTCTGCAAAACAGGGGCGTGACAGTAAATTTCAGGCCATCATCCCGATTCGCGGAAAACTGCTTAACGTGGAAAAGGCAAGAACGGATAAGGTGCTTGAAAACAAAGAAATCCAGTCCCTGATTGCCGCAATCGGATGTGGCATTGGAGACGATGATTTCAACTTGGAAAAACTCCGCTATCACCGGATTGTAGTTATGACTGATGCCGATGTGGACGGTTCCCATATTTCCACTCTGCTGCTGACTTTCTTCTTCCGGGAGATGAAAAAACTGATTGAAGGCGGATTCGTATATCTGGCCAAGCCGCCTCTTTACAAGGTGACAAAAAAGAAAAATGAGCGCTATATCGACAGCGATGAACAGCTGGACCGCTATCTGATTGATCTCGGTTGCGAGGATATTGAAGTGAAATGGACGGAATCTGGCAAAATCCTTTCTGTCGATGAAATCCGCAAAATCACCAATTATGTCGCAAGAGCGCAACAGATAACGCAGGGCCTTCACCGCCATGGGGTGGACCCGCATCGCTATCTGGGATTGGGACGGGATGGCCATTACCCGTATGCACTGATTATTGTGCATGAGACGGATGGTTCTCTTTCAGAACAGTTCGTATATACCCGGGAAGAAGAGGAAGCCTGTATCGCAGAAGCGGAAAAACGCCTTCCTGTTGTGGAGATTCCCGGACTGAATGGCGCCAATGATGGAGAAAAAACCGGAGAAGATTCTGCTCCGACGGTAAAACCGCTTCATCCTTCAATCGACATCATTCAGCTGTATGAAGCCAAAACCTGCGAGGAGCTGTCGGCAGAAATCCTGGCGGCGGGAATGGATCCTGCACGCGTGTTCGATGGAGAAGATCCTCTGTTTACAATTATGAGTGGAGAACAAGAGTCCTATGCAAAATCCATGCAGGAACTCTTTGATAAAATCAAGCTGAACGGCCGTGAAGGTCTGAAAATCCAGCGCTACAAAGGTCTGGGTGAAATGAATCCTGAGCAGCTTTGGGAAACAACCATGAATCCAGCTACACGCAAAATGATCCGCGTGACAATGGAGGATGCCGTTGAGGCAGAACGCATGTTTACACTGCTCATGGGCGATGCCGTTGAGCCTCGACGCGAATATATTGAACGTCATGCGGCTGGTGTGAAAGATCTGGATATTTAATGCGGAACGAAAAAACAAGCAAGAAAAAAGAGGAATAGTCAATATGGCGGATGTGAATGGAAAGGGCGGAAATGCTAAAAACGTTTCTGCTCAGGATGGAAAAGATAAAAATCTTCAGATTGCGCTCAGCCAGATCGAAAAAGAGTTTGGCAAAGGTTCCATTATGCGCCTTGGAGACAACCGGGTTGTGGATGTGCCGGTCATCAGTACAGGTGCATTGTCCCTGGATATAGCGCTTGGTATTATGGGGCTCCCGCGGGGGAGAATCATTGACATTTTCGGACCGGAATCTTCCGGTAAAACAACTTTATGTCTTCACGTGATTGCCAATGCGCAGAAAGCCGGCGGAACCGCTGCCTTTATTGATGCTGAACATGCGGTGGATCCTGTCTATGCCCGCAAGATCGGCGTGAATATAGACAATCTTCTGATTTCTCAGCCGGACTGCGGTGAAGATGCTTTGAACATTGCTGAAATGCTTGTCAGAAGCAATGCGGTGGATGTGCTTGTGATTGATTCCGTGGCGGCCCTGGTTCCCAAGAGTGAAATAGATGGCAATATCGGAGACTCCTTCATGGGACTCCAGGCACGGTTGATGTCTCAGGCTCTGCGCAAGCTGACTCCGGCAATCAGCCGCAGCAAAACATGCTGTATTTTTACAAACCAGATGCGTGAGAAAATCGGTGTGATGTTTGGAAATCCCGAAACAACGCCTGGCGGAAATGCCATGAAATATTACTGCTCTGTCCGGCTGGATATCCGCCGCGTGACAGCGATCAAAGATGCATCCGGAGAATCCATTGGGGCCAGAACCCGGGTTAAAGTGGTTAAGAACAAACTTGCGCCTCCGTTTAAAGTGGCAGAGTTTGACATCAACTGGAATGAAGGTATTTCCCGGATTGGATCCATTTTGGATGTAGCTTGCGATATGGGGCTGATCGAGAAGAGAGGTTCCTGGTTTTCCTTCGAAAACGAACAGCTTGCTCAGGGAAGAGAAGCTGTGAAGGCTTACCTGACAGAGCATCCTGAAGTGACCGACCGTATTTACGGAAAAATCAAAGAGCGGATCGCAGAACGCAATGCTCCGGCTCCGGATACTGTGGCTGTACAGGAACCGACGACTGAAACTGCAGATGCAGGACAGGAGCATTCAGAAACGTCTGAACAGAATCCGGCTTGACAGTTCGGCTTTTCTTTGTCTGGCTGTCCGTTCTGTTGTGATCGGGGGGTTGTGTGAGAAGAGAAGTGGCTGTATTCTGATCTTCTTTGCAAAACCGGATCAGAGGAGAAAATATGTTTTTTGAAAAACCGATGATGCATCTTTCGCATATTCCGGTTAAATACCGCCGGTGCTGTGTTGTGCTGACAGGGGCGTTTGTGTTTTCCTGGGGAATGGTGTTCTGTTTTGCAGAAGATCTTGATTCTGCAATTCCGCAGGGGCTGCTGTTCAATACCGAGGCAAGAGCTGTAAGTTAGCCGGGTACACCGGAATACCGGGACAAAGTTTCCGGAGATCTGGCATTTGATTCCGGAGACTTTGCCATTGCTGCAAGTTTTTACCGGAAATACCGGGAAACCGCAGAAAAGCAGCAGGATGACGCCGCAAGACGCAATGCCTTTGAATGCGAAGTGGATGCCCTGATTTTTGCTGGTCTTGCGGATCAGGCGGAAGTTGTGCTGAAGGAATTTGAAGAAGCATATCCAGACGGAGTCAATGCAGTATCCCTGGAGATCTGGAGAGCGGACATTCTTCTGAACAGACGGGAAATCCCGGAGGCGGAGAATGCCTTGTCCAATATTCTGCCGAAATTATCGGCGGTGGATCCCCGCCGTATCCGGGTACTTCTTTCACTGGCCTACGCATACGAATTGAACAAAGACTATCGGAAGGCCGCAGAAATTTACGGTACAATTGCCGGCAAAGATGCCAGTACCCTTATCGGCCGTCGTTCTGCCGAGCGCAGGATCATGAATCTGATTGCTTCCGGGAACACGGAACAGGCCCTGAGTGAACTGAAACAAATTAAACTGGCAGAAAACAGCAGAGACCTGAATGCGCTGAAACTCCTGAACTTTTATCTTCAGTTAAAGTCGAAAAATGACGCGGAATCTCTAAAAAAGTCCTGGCAGGAGATCCGGAATCTTGCACCGGAATCTGTTTCAAGAACCAACGATGCCTTTTTTTCTCTGATTTGCGGATTGATTGGTTCCGCGCTTGAAGAAAAAAAACAGGACAGTGCGGCTTTTGAAGCATATCGGATGGCTTATTCATTTTCCGGATCAAAACAGGATTCTTTTCATTTTATGGAGTCCATGGTAGCATGTCTGGACCGCCTGGACCGTGCAGAAGAAGCTGCAGATCTGGCTCAGCGCGAGTTCGAGCTTTTTACCGGACCTTTTGCAACGGTGGACATGCGAATGCGTGTGGCGCATGTCCTGGCAAAAGCCGGACGAGGCAAGGAAGCAAGAACAGTGCTGACACAGGTTGTGCTGAATGCCCCGCTGAAGGATGAAGGAAATAAGAGAACGCTTTTTCTGGAGTCTCTGGACATGCTTCTGGCTGCAAGTCTGTTTTCAGATGCAGATATGCTGGTCAACGCATGTTATCCGGATCCGGATTCCTATGAATCGCTGAATGGGCATAAAAAGGTATTATTGGCTTCCGGACATCAGAATGAAGCGGTGGCTGTCTGCCGGGAAATTGGTGAAAAGTATCCGGAGCATCGTCTGGCGGCTTATGAGGAGGCGGCAGATCTCTGCCGCAGCTTAAGGGCATATACAGATCTGATTTCGTTTGCGGATATGATTCTGGCGGAAGATCCCCAGAACCCTGTGTTGTTTTTGCGTGCTGGTGCTTATGAAGTGCAGGGGAAAAATGCCGAAGCAAAAAGGGATTATCTGAATTTTATTCAGAATATGAAAGGGCAGGGAATGACCGACTCTCTTGCTCAGGCATATTACCGGGGGGCCCGGGTTTGTATGCTCTGCGGAGATTCGGCAGAACTGATTCTGCCGCTGTTTCGCAACTTGTTTGAAAAAATGCCTTCACATGAATTGGCGCCTTCTGCCGGATACTGGATGGTTTATCTTGAATTGGGACAGGGCAATGTTGAGGAAGCAGAACGCCTGTGCAGCGTGCTGACGGAGAGGTATCCGGACCATGAATCCACGTTTTCCGCACGTTTGAGACTGGCGCTTCATGATTTGGATGCAGGAAACAAGGATCGGGCAGAAAGCGCTCTGATTGCTTTGGAAAAATCCGAGTATCCGGCTATTCAGGCTCGGGCCTTGTTTGAGAGAATGCGCATGCTTTATGGAGAGAAAGACTGGGAGGGTGCCCGAAAGTGCATTATGGATCTGGAGCAGAAATTCCCGGATGATCCATGCCTTTCAGACGCCTATTATTTTGCAGGAGACATCAGCCGGGCTCAGAATCAGTTTGCCGAGGCGGTGATATATTACCGCAGGGCTGCGGCAAAGCGTCCCGGATCTCTGCTGGAATAGGCATAGCTTGGATCCATAGGAGACTGCTATTTTGCCATTGCGTGTTCCACAGACCGTCGGGATCCGCTGGGAGAAGCAATTGCATCCTATGAACAGTTGCTGAAGTCTCCGGCACTGCTGCCGGAACATATTGCAATGGCTTATTATCGTCTGGGCCGTTGCTATGTTATGCTGGAAGACGATGACAATGCATTAAAAAACCTGAAAACGCTTCTTTACTGTGTTCCTCCTGAAGAGGCGGAAAGACATCCGCTGGAAACCTACTGGATCGTAAAGGGCGTGAATCTGCTGGAGCAGATTGCTCACAAGACACCGCTCCCGGAACAGTGCGAAGCTGCAGTTCAGGCATTGAAATGGCTTGAAAAAAGCGGAATTCAGGATTATGAAAGTGTGCAGAAACGAATTCTTGCGGTGCATAAACTGCAGAAGAGACCCTAAGATAAGGAAGTGAATGTATGAATTATTTACAGATGATTTCCCAAGGCGGCCCCATTATGATTATCATTGCCTTGTGCAGTGTGATTGCGGTTTATATTTTCCTTCAGAAATGGTTTCAGTTTCACAGGGCGCAGGTGAACGTGGGGGAACTGGTGGCCGGCTTGGTCAATGTGCTGCGCAGAGACGGCATGATTGAAGCTATTACGCTGTGCGATCATACACCGGGCCCCGTGGCCAGAATGCTGACCTCTGCCATTCATGCGTATCAGAATGGGGATGATATTAAACAGGCTTTGGAGGAACAGTCTCTGGTGGAGGTACCGCGTCTTGAATCCCGGCTGAATGTACTGGCCACGCTGGCATATGTGACGCCGCTTCTGGGGCTTCTTGGAACTGTGATTGGTCTGGCGGAGGCATTTCATACGGTGTATGTATCGGGGGCGGCTATGACACAGCAGCAGCTCTCTGAAGGAGTTTACATGGCGCTGACATGCACTGCAGCTGGATTATGTGTATCGATTCCATGTCATATAGCGTATAATTATCTGGTTTCGAGAGTGCAGTCTTTCTGCGTGGAAATGGAAAGAGCGTCCTCAGAGATTATGTACTTTTTCAAACATCATAACCGGGAAGGGAAAACGGATGAAAACTGAATCTGTAGTACGGGTTCGTCCGAGGCTGAAAATATTCCGTGGACACCCGAGCCTGATTCCGTATATCAGTCTTTTTTTTATTCTGGTCCTGTATTTCATGATGGGGACGAACTTCGTACCGGTGGAAGGGATTTCCGTGGATTTGCCGCAGGGGCCTACAACACGTATTTACGCTTCAAAGAAGCTGATTATTACTGTGGACAAGGAATCCAATATATACTTTAACGATATGCTTATTCCAAATATCGCTGTGCTGAAGAGACAGCTCAATGAGATCCTTCATGAAAATGCCGGAGGCAGAAACCGTGAAACCTTGATTATTCGTGCGGATAAGAATATCAGTCTTGAGCTTGTAGCGCAGCTGATGGCCCTCCGTGAAGAGTTGAACGTGAATGCCTTTTTTATGACCCATACGAATCTTTCTGCGGGACAGAACAAGGCAAATTTTCTGGAATCTGAACAATGAATGAATTTGCAGGAACCTCAAAAAACAAAGCATCCCAGATAGGAGCACGGCTCAAGTCTTTTTTGTTTTTTTTGTCGATTGCGGTCCTGCTGCATGTCGTTCTTGCACTGCTGTTTCATCCTACGAGGCAGGAGTTGAAGGAGCCTGAAACAAATTCGCTGTTTACCGTATTTATAAATGAAGATGATCCGGTTCTGGCGAATATGCGTTATGAACTGACCTACGACGATCCAACGGTGCTGATCCATCCGAAAGACAGGTTTGGATTTAACCTGTATCATGCAGTTGAACCGGATGAGGAATATCCAAAACTTCTGCCGGATGCAGCCATGGTCCTGACCGATGTCCTGAAGAAGCCGGGTGTGGAAGAGGAAAGTGTATCCTTTGATGTTTTCAATGGTGAAACGATGGCTTACCGATCTGTTTTTCAGGAAATTCCGTCAAGAGTTATGAGCAATCCGGATGACGAAGCCCGATTCGGAAAAAAACAGAAGACTGAAGAGGTAAAATATCCCTGCTGCACTTTTGCAGATGGGGGGATTATAGACTTGGAAATTTCGGGGAATCCCGCAGTATCCATGGAGCAGAAGCCCGTGCGTCCCGGTGTCTACCGGATGATGCCCTTCGGGGAGGATGCCCTGCTGCCGAATGTACGACTGGTGACTTCGTGCGGCAATGGAGAACTGGATTCTCTGGGAATGTCAAAACTTGAGAAATTGCTGATCTCCGGAAAACTGCTTCTGCAGACTCCGGAGTATGTTTATATCGTCTGGCTGAAACCGGAATATCCGGAGGCGGAACAGGGAAAAAATGCAAAGACGGATTCCCTTGCTGATTTTCCGTATCCCGGGGATGAGCCGCAGACCGGAGGTGTGTTATGATTCCTTTACCGCTGGAACATGCATTCAGTGTTTATTTTGCTGTGTGGTTTGCTGTTCTGTTTGTTCTGTGGTTCCGGGAGGAACGCAGATGCAGGAAGGCCAGTGAATGGTTTGTGGTAAAAGAGCGGCTTTATACATGCGATCATTGCCATTACTCATTTCTGGCAAAGCATGACAGTGAAAATGTAACCCGCTGCCCGCGATGCAATGAGATCTGTTTTTTACGGAAAAGAAAACGTTTTTGAAATATTTTCTTTTTGTCTGTTATTAGAAGAATACTGCAATAGCGGAACGCAATATGAGAAGGCTGCAATAAAATGAAACAGAAGAAATTGAAAATTGGAATCAGTGCATGCCTGATGGGGTTCCGTTACAGATATGACGGCTTGTCAAAGTTAGACCGACGAGTTATTGAGGCACTGGACGGAAAGGTGGATCTGATTCCGGTTTGTCCGGAAGTCGAGTGCGGACTGGAGATTCCGCGCCCCAAAATGCGCTTGGAAGCAACATCCAGAGGAACACGTATGAAAGTAATTGAGTCTGGAGAGGATATGACCGACCGGATGATTGCATGGGCGGATCATAAACTGGAACAGCTTTCGGAACGGGATATAGCAGCTTTTCTATTTAAATCAAAATCTCCTTCTTGCGGATTGGCCAGTACAAAAGTCTTTTGCAATGGAGGGAACCGGCTGATGTCGGAATGCGGGACCGGAATCTTTGCCAAAGTCCTTACAACGCGTTTTCCCAGGATGATTGTTGGAGAAGAGCTGGATCTGGATGAATTTCTGAAACGTTTGGGCCTGGATAAGTCATTTTAAGAAAAGTCAGTTATCCTGCTGCCGGGTACAGCACACATGATCGGATAAAAATATCCATCCAGGGAATAGAAAACCACTGTATTCTGCCGGGCAGCGAATCTTATTCAATAGATCAATTCTCTTGTTTTTCACGCAGGAAACTGCTGTATTCTGGTGGGCAGTGCAAGGACCGAAAAAAAAGACTGCTGAATGGGAAAGTTCGCCTGAATACTGGAAGTCTAAAAGATTTCCAGGTCGAAAGAAAGACAGAAATTCAAAAAATCGATCATACTGAAAAAATTATGCAATATGAACGAATGGTGAAAGGATTTTTTCTGAGCCGTCCTAACCGTTTTATTGCCTACGTGGATTTAAATGGAGTCAGGACAATTTGCCATGTCAGAAATACTGGACGCTGTGCGGAACTGCTTAAGCCTGGCGCGACAGTTTACATGCAGGAAGCTCTTCCTGGAACAGTCCGCAAAACCCGTTTTGACCTGATTGCTGTGGAAAAAGGTTCTGTTCTTGTAAATATGGACAGTCAGGCCCCCAATCAAATTGCGTGGGAATACTTACAGCAGCTTTATGGCGGATCGGATTCATGTATTGAACGTGAAGTGGTGTATGGACAATCCAGATTGGATTTTCGTATACGGCTGCCTGGAAATCAGCACATGCTGATTGAAGTGAAAGGCGTTACACTTGAACATAATGGGATTGCCGCTTTCCCTGATGCTCCGACGGAGCGTGGGGTTCGGCATTTGCGTGAACTGGAGCACTCAGTAGGTGAAGGATATAAGGCAATGCTCCTTTTTATTGTTCAAATGCAGGGAGTCGTGCATTGTGTTGTTCCGAATGACATTACGCACAGAGCCTTTGGAGATGCGCTTCGGGCCGCCGTTCAACATGGAGTGATGGTTCGTGCATTGGATTGTTTTGTAACACCTGAAAGTATTACACCCCGTCAAATGATTCCTGTAAAACTGGATGGCATACCCGAAGAATTTTTTATGAGGGGGATGAATTTCAGTAAATAACGACTTAACAGGGAGGAGAGAGAATGATTTCTGTATGGGATTTGATGCCTTGAGGTGCATATACAGATATTTTTCTTGCATCTAAGGGAATCAATGAGCTGTACCAATTTTGCATTGAACAATCCTGGATTCCTGATAATTTTTCTGTGAGGAAGAATCATACAGCAAAGGATTTTGTTCTTTCCCGTAGATATGGTGTGATGGGATTCATGCTTAATGTCCGGATTTTTTTACAGCTGTTTCAGAAAAAACTATCTCCTGAGCTTTTGCGGTGTTTTTTGCCCTTGAAAGGAAAAGAAGGCTTAAAAGGTAGAGTCCGAAAAAGAAGAATGCGAGAAGGAAACACATTTTTCCCTTCTCGCAATTATTTTATTCCAAGAATGTAAAATAAAAATTATTCTGCATCCTGGGGTGCTGCATCGTCAGAAGATGTTTCCGGAATATTGACAACGACATTCATGGATTTACGGAGTTCTTCCAGATGTTTCAGGATATTTTCAGTATTCTTCTGGTTGGCGATGTAGCTTTTGACTTCCTGGCTGATATTTTCGAATGGGATGTATTCAGCAGGTGTTTTCTTATCCAGGCGGATGATGTGGTATCCGAAGGGGGTTTTCACCTCTGTGGTTTCACCTACATTCTGGATGGAATAAGCGGCTTTTGTGAAGTCTGGATCAAACATATTGTTATCGATGGAAATACCATCTTCCGTGAAGGCGGGGAGCTGACCCTTGGAATTCTTGCCGCTGGGGCAGTCGCTGTACTGGGCAGCAAGATCTTCAAACTTCTGACCTTTGGCCAGTTTATCCTTGACTTCAGCGAGTTTTTTCTGAGCTTCAGCATCCTTTTCCTTTAATTCTGCCTCAGACAGATTCTGGCTGTTCATCTGCTCTGTAGGTGCAAGAATCAGAATGTGAGAAACTGTAATATTGGCAGGAGTCTTGAAGTCTTCCTGATTTTCACGGTAGAACTTTTCCGCTTCTTCATCCGTAATATCTTTGGGAAGAACTGCAATGTTTTTAGACTGGAGATAGGCGTTGATAGCAAAATAATCCAAACTGGGCGCATAGGTCAGAATCTGATCAATGTAATTTTCAAGCGTTGTATTCTGTGCTTTGAATTGTTCATTGAGCTGATCCTGTTCCTCCTGAGGAAGTGCTTTGAAATTTTTCAGAAGAAATTCCTTGGCCATTTCAGGAGTCGGTTCGAATCCGGCCTTTTTAGCCTAGGACACGAAGATCTTCTGGTTGATCATATCCTGAACTACGGACTGAATGGCCTGATCTGCGTTTGCTTCAAGCATGGGATTGAAACGGAGCAGCTGGTTGAGCTGGTCCATGACTTCCTGCTTGGTAATGTCCTGACCATCGACTGTTGCGATGACATCGGGATAGGATTCCATGGCTTTGTCAACCGCAGAGGTATCGCTTTGCAGAAGTTCAAGAGGAATGCTCTGATTGTCCGCCTCTTGGGCCAGTGCAGGAGCAGCGGATACTGCAGTACAGACAGCTGCCGCTGCAGCCATCATTATGTGTTTTGTCGTTTTTTTCATGATAAAAACCTCTCTTCTATTGGGTTATGTTGAAAAATCGTGAACTCTGACAGCATTCAGACATCCGGGAATGCCGCGCTGCTGACAACAAGATATATGAAAATGGCAGATTTTTCAACCTGCCGCAGAATAAAAACAGGAAAGCATCTATTAATGTTCAGTGCTTTTTCCTGACAAAACATCGCGGGAAATCTGAAAATATCCGTTCTGGACTATTTTTTTCCAGGGAACTCCGCCCGGATCCTGGATAGACAAAATTGTGGAAATGGTTTGAAATTTTGCAGGATCTCCTTCCTGAAGGGCGTCATATGCATCGAAATAAAGACCTGTATACAACCGGTCCTTCTCAAGCTTTGCGAGGACTTCTGAATCTTGGATTTTCTGATCTGCATACTGTTTGATGAAGGCCATTTCCGGAGAAGCCTCACAGTAGCGGGCCAGTTTTTCAGCGGAGGCTTTCATAATTGGAGAAGAAACCGGGGTATTCAGCAGATTCAGCAGACTGTTTACCTCTGTGAGAATGCGCAGCTGGTCGCGAGTCTGAACCAGGGAAGGGATGCCTCCAAGTTTGCGGACAGCTTCATCAATGCAGTTAGACGCTCCATTGATGTCATTCCGGGCAATTTTTTCATTTGCCTGAAGAATATAAGCATTGGTGTGAAGAATTCTTTCCATTTGCGGGATAAATTCATTGGAGGGATCCAGAGCCTTATAGCGTTCAAGTTTTGCGGACGCATCTTTGTAGTCTTTGCGGTCCAGAGCCCTTATGATGTCCAGAAGCAGGTTGGAACGTGTGGATGGAACCTGCACTTCATTATCTCTGCGGCATCCGGCTCCGGAGAGAATGCAGGAAAGAATTATGGCAGCAGCAATAAAAAAGGATAAAAAACGCAGTTTCATTATAAAAATACCATCTTGGTTGATTTTTTGCATGGAGAGTATCTTGCACCGGATTGGAACGTTCCTACAGAAAAGAATACGCCGTTTTCAAGCTCCCATTCCAGAGGCGCCGGGATACCACTGACAAATTAGCAGATCCTGGAATTTTTTCAAATGAAATGGTCCGTTATTTGGAAAAAGACACATTAAAAAAATAAGAAATATCCTTTTTTCTCCTTTCTCTCCGGAGAAGAAGGTGAATAGCTGATTTTTTTAAGCAGTCTATGGAGAATGAAAGAAGAAAAACAGTTGAAAGACAGTCATTCCCCATATAATGTATACACTGCACCCCCCTCCCGAGAAAGCGGGCGACGGGGTGAGGCATTGAAATCATCTGAAAATCGTCCAGACGGACCAGAATGATAAGGGTGCTGTGCTGTTCACCTTTTTTCGTGCAGATTTTTACAGAATTGAATGACCGGAGAGGAAAGAATCAAGAAATGGAAAGCCCCGACTTTTATAATCCAGACTGCTGTAATAACAACGGTAAGTATCAGATTGTCTGCGGAGATCAGCAGCTTGTTTTTGACCCTGCAAGCGGGCCGATGCCCAGAAGTGTATCGGTAAAACGTTTTGACGGATCATTTCTGCCGGTGATTGTCAACCGTGATCCCGGATTTTCCATTGCCGATGGTGAAGGACGGGTCTTTTTTCCGCGTTTGACAGAATCACCCCTCTTTTCCAGAGAGAACGGGGCGGAGGTGGTTCGATTCAACCAGGTGGAATTTTTTACTGCCGACGGGGAAAAAGGAAAAGATTTAACGGCATCATTTCAGTATGAAATTTTTCCGGACGGGACTGTTTTTACAGATTGCTTCTTTCTTTCAAATCGGGCAGACCGGCGGGTTTTTCAGGATTTAAAAATTTCTTTCAATACCGACGTTTCCGGCTTTGATGATGTCCGTTATGCTTTGCTGCATCGGCCGGCAAAGCAGGATGGCGCAGTGATTCAGGACCTTTCACCGAAGCGCTTTCAGGAACGGAATACCCCCTTGAATTTTTCTGAAATCCTTCCACTTGCAACATTCAACTGCTTTGAGAACAATGGAGAGGATCTGTATTTTGAGTTTTTCATGGAAGGTGGAACAACGCTTTCCGGCAGGCCGGGTGAAAACAGTACGCTGCTTTCATGGCAGAATAATTCTCCTTCCATTGTCTGGAATTTCCAGACGGTTCCTGCAGAAAGGGAGCATCTGGTCTTTCAGTTCCGGAACCGCTGGGGATGGTCTGTCAAGACACCTCCGAGAGAGCGGCATATGCCTCCATTGACAATGTATCACTATTTTGACAATACTGTTCGTTATCCGTCCGAGAATGTTCTGGAAGCTCTGCGCGACTCCTCCTGTGATGTTCTGATTATCCACGAAAACTGGCGTCTGGATATTCAAAACGGAGGAATACCGTTCAACGAGAAGGAACTGAAAATGGTTATTGAAAAAGCTCATTCCTTTGGCATTCGAATAGCGTTGTATATGCGTGGAGCGGAACTTTCCGCCATGGAGGATTTCTGTTCCTGGTTTGACCGTTATCTCAGAAAAGATTATGACGGACTGTATATGGATTACGGCGGAGCGATGACTCATACAGAAGGCCCCTCTGAAAATTTCGTGAATGGCCGAACCTTTTTCCGCCGTCAGTATATGAAGCTGAGGTCTCTGCGCGAAAGAGTCGGAAAAGACGGCTTGTTTTTCTCCCATACCGGCACCCATTATGCGGCACTTGGCATGAATTTTATGAACGGCTACGTCTCTGGAGAAGGAGAGCGCGGGATGTTGATCCGCGGATGGAAGCAATACCGTTATTTCAGTATGACATCCGGCAGCTGTGGAACGTTGTGGAGTGCGGCCTTTCCGGAGTATTCAACCCGGAGAATCATTCCTTTCATTGCTTCTGCCGGACAGTATCCTCACTCAGCGCTTGGAGAACAGTTCATCTCCTGCAGTCTGGTTCATCCCAAGGAACCCGGGATTAATGACCGGGCTTTCCGTCCGCTGTGGAAACTGTGGAAAATGTTCGTCCATGAGCGGGATATTGCCGTATACAATGACTTCAACAGCAAAAGCGTTTTTTCTTCGGAGGCTCAGACCGGGCACTATCTGATGATTTCGGAAGATCGTCAGCGGGCTTTGCTGATTGTCTCCAATTTCGCCGCAGAAAAGCGTACAGTTCATGTTGCTGTGGACTGGAACAGACTGCCTTTTTCTCCGGAAGACAGACAGATTTATCTGCTTGCCCCGGATGAAAATACCCCCGGCCAAGTGCATAAGATGGAAGACCCGGAGCTGACCGTATCTCTTGACGGATTCGGCTGTGCAGGTTTTTATTTTACTTCGGATCAGCCTGATTTCAAAGAATTTTTGCGTCCCTATCATCAGGTATGCATGCCGGAAGGCAAGGCATGGCTTGCTGAAATCAAAGAGCAGAAGAAACTGCGTGAGAATCCGCCTCGCTGGGAAAGGGTCCTGCTGACTTTGAAGATTGCGGATATGCCTGCATTCGGCTATGAGGATTCCATGACGGTGGACCTTTTCCTCAATGAATCGTATATCGTGGAATTCAAGGAGGACGGTTCATTTCAGAAACTCTGTGAAATTGTTACAGAGGACGGACACTCTTTGACCACAGGGGAAATCTCTGCTCCAGTTGATCTGGGACAGTTGCTTGGACCCGGAAGACATCATCTGGGGGTCTATGCAACGCATCTTGGAGAACCATTTTATTCGTTCTTCATTGCAACCTTGTCCAATGGAACGGACTCCAGCTATGATATCGTATTCCGCAATGATCTGGAAGATGACCGGGCATTCCTGCACTTTGATGTGCTGATTCCGTAAATCCGGTCGCAGGACATGCTGGCCTCATCCAAAAAATAATACTGGATGAGGTCTGTCTGCAGAATGCAGAAGGTAAAAGGTGTCTGTTCCCAGGAATTCCACATTCCATTTAAGGATGGTTCACTTGGTCTGCAGAATGCAGAAGGTCTTTATAAGTCCATGTTTATCTCAAGACCTGGGCATGAGAGCATGGAGTAAAGGGGGGATTTGTTTTGGATCCCGTCTGTCTTGTTGTTTCTGCAGATATTCTCTTATGATGCTGCCTGGAAGAGGGGAAAAGCATAAGCAACACAAAGGTTTTCTTTTCTGCAGAGATGGCGACCGTTTATACTGGAAAGACCGGAAAGTAAATGATTGTCCGGAATTATGCAGCCTGCCTGAGTGAGATTCAGAATGGGATCGATCAGAAGGTGTGATTCGGGAATGGAGGAGGAAAAAGGAGAGAAGAAGAGGAGAATTTTGAAAGTCTTTTTTTGTGTATGCGGGATTGTTTTTTTATTTCCCCGGAAGTATTGTGTGGAACGGCGCAGCCAGATATGACATGGTTTTTATGCACCTGTTATCGTTTTTTTGAACAGGATCTTGCGGCGCAAGGAAAAGAGCTGATCCGGCAGAACAGAGAAAATGGGTTCGCCGGGACGATTTTCAACCTCGACTTTTGAAAGGACACCAGAATTGATGAAAATTCCGTTTTCCGCAGGAACGCTGTTGCTTTGTCTTGCAGGCGTTTTTCTACTGCCAAACCCCGGATATGCGCAGCTGGAAAAGATATCCGGAGAAGCTGAAAAAGTCTATGTCCAGCGCCGCGCGGAACTCCAGGAAGATTCAAAATCTTCCTGGATGCGGATTCATTTGAACAATGTGGCTCAGAATCCGGAAGGAACCGGCGTAGTCAATGCTGTGCGTGTGGCTGGAGATGTCCAGAACTGTACTACAGAGGCAGACAGTCCATTTGTTTATTATGATGTGCCTGCCATGAGTGAGATTCAGCGTTTGCCTGATGTTTATCCGGTGGATGGATCTGCCATGTCTCCGGTGAGAATTCTCATGGCCCGCAATGAATATGAGCCGGGATCTTTTGTTATTTATCCGCTTGCGGATCTTGGGAAAGTGGAATTCCGCCTGAAGAAGTTCGTCAATGAAAAAGGCGATGTGTTTCCTTTGGACAATCTGGATCTGAAAGTCGTAAAGGTTTGGTATCAGAATGGAAACGGATGGTACAGCTATTTCGGCGATACTGAATTGAAGCTGGTGCCTGAACTGCTGCTGAATGACGAGGACCTCA
The DNA here is from genome assembly GCA_949290385.1 of uncultured bacterium. GTDB lineage: Bacteria > Verrucomicrobiota > Lentisphaeria > Victivallales > UBA1829 > CASERY01. Next base: position 41,257 of record CASERY010000068.1, read on the forward strand.
TTGAGGTGGATGAGGTGAAAAAACAGAATTATGCCCGTCTGATTTTCCCGGATGGAACCGTATTCCGGGAATGGCTGACCGCCCCTCTGGATATGGACAGGCGAAATGCTCAGACCGGGGTGTTCAAACCCATGGCAAAATCCTTCCGGGATGCGGCAAAACTTCAACCTGTTGCGCTGAAAGAGGGGGAATTCAAGCAGTTTTTCCTGACGGCTCATACAGATCAGAACACTCCTTCCGGATTTTATCAGGGATCCGTGGAGCTGGTCCGGAATACGAATGTAATCGGAAGCATTCCGGTGGAAATCCGGGTGCTGCCGTTTGAACTGCCGGAGCCCAGAAGTTACTTTGATCTGAATAAAGAATATCTGACGACGTTGATGTCGTACTGCAGTCTGGAACTTATTGGCCTCTATAATGGGGGCGATTATGAGCTGGCCCAGAAGCAGTATCAGAAAGTCATGGAGAACAATCTGAAACATAATCAGAAAACTCCCTAGAGCCGTGGACATCCTGATGAATACGAATTCTGCCGCATGGTGGATCTGATGCATCAGGCTGGATACCATTTCAGTTCCTTTTACGGGGGGGCTGCCAAAGGAAACAACCAGCTGGAATGGCGTCATTATGCAAAATTGTACAGAAAATGGTTTCAGGATTCATGGATTTTTCCGAAAGATGCGAATATTTACATGGGATATGGAGATGAACCTTCCGCAGAAGGGGTGATCCGGACGTTCCCAAGACTGGAAGCTTTTCAGGATCAGGGATTCAGACTCGGCCAGAGCGGGCATGATCATCTGTTTGATACAGGAGGATTTTTTTACAGCGGAGTTAATCTCGCCTCGGATCCCACGGACCGGACATCAACGCGCAAATGGAATGAAGTGGGATATGCCAATGTGGCATGGTATGCCGTTCAGCATGTGGGGCTGGAAAACCCTGCCTTTACCAGACGGCAGTATGGTCTTGGCGCATATCTGGCAAATTTCAGTGCAACCAATAACTACGCACATCATTTCGGTCCTTACAATGACCGTTCCATTACGTACAAACCCATGGTTTTAGCCTATGGTTGTCATGACGGAGTGATTGACACCATTCAGTGGGAGGGATACCGGGAAGGAATTGATGATGTGCGTTATGCTACTCTTGTAAAGATGCTTGCCCGGGATATTCTTGAAAAAGGCAGCACTGTCCAGGGGAACGAGGCGCGCAAGGCACTGATGTATCTGGCGGAGCTGGACAACACTGAATGTGATTTGAATATGGTCCGGCTGGAAATGATCCGCATGATTCTGCATCTTCAGGCCGTCCTGGATGAATGCGCAGACGGCAAGAACTAGAAATAAGGATGGGAAATACAGGAGATTTTACAATGCAGACCGCCTTTTGTTCAATTCAGAATTTATTGTTTAAACCATGCCGGATGGCTTTTGTTTTTTGCGTTCTTCTGATGGCTGGAGGATGCCGTGAGACGCCTGCTCTTTTC
>CASERY010000069.1 GCA_949290385.1 uncultured bacterium
AAACTGTGGTACGCTTTCAGGATCTCTGGAAACGTCTGAAAATTTCCAATGATGACTTTATCCGGACGACCCAGGAACGTCATAAGACCATTGTTCGTAAAATTCTTCAGGATTTGTACGACAGAGATCTGATCTACAAGGCAGAGTATACCGGACACTACTGCGTTCCATGTGAACGCTTTTTCACCGATAAGGATCTGCTGGAAGGCAATCTCTGTCCAGACTGCCACCGCCCCACGGATGAAATTGTGGAATCCAACTATTTCTTCCGGATGAGCAAATATCAGGACTGGCTCATTGACTACATCAAGAACCATCCTTCTTTCATTCAGCCTTCCTTCCGTGCCAATGAAACGCTTGGTTTTCTGAAAAAAGAGCTCGGAGACCTGTGCATTTCCCGTCCGAAGTCGCGCCTCTCCTGGGGAATTGAACTGCCCTTTGATCCGGATTACGTCTGCTACGTATGGTTCGATGCGCTCATCAACTATATTTCCGCTATCGGGTACGGCACAGACGATGAAAAATTCCGCAAATACTGGGCACACAGCCATCACCTGATCGGCAAGGATATTCGTACAACACACAGTGTATACTGGCCCACCATGCTCAAGGCAATTGGTCTGGATATGCCGCAGAGCATTTTTGCCCATGGATGGTGGCTCAGCGGGAACACCAAAATGTCCAAATCTCTTGGAAATGTGGTCAATCCCATGGACATGGCCGATAAGTACGGCGTCGATGCCTTCCGCTACTTTCTCATGGCTGAAATGAGTCTTGGCAATGATGCCTCCTTTACTGAAGAAGGCTTCATCAGCCGATATAACAGCGATCTGGCAAATGATCTTGGAAACCTGTTGAACCGCGTGGTCAAACTGACCCTGAAACATTTCAACGGCATCATGCCGAAGCCTGGCGATGATTTGTAGAAGGAAGATGTGGAACTTCTGGCATCTGCCCATCAGGCTGTGGATATTCTTGCTCAGGCGGTCAACAGCATGAAGATTGACAAAGGCATTGAAGCTGTTATGAATGTTGTACGCAGTGCGAACCGTTACCTGGAGCAGACCGCTCCATGGACTCTGGCAAAACAGGGCAATATGGAGCGTCTTGGGTCTGTACTTTATACCACTGCAGAAGTTCTCAGAATCGTTTCCGGTCTCCTGATGCCGCTGATGCCTGATAAAATGGCGGAATTGCGCCATGTGCTCGGCATGTCAGACGAAGAGGTTCAACAATTTGACTTCGCCTCCCTGCGCAACATGGGTGCTTTGAATCCAGGATCCCGTATGCACGATCTTACAGCACTGTTCCCAAGGATTCAGACAGAAGCGGCTCCAGCAGAAACTCTGAACAAATCTAAAGCAAAAGCCGGAGAAAACAGCACCGCCTCCAAAAAGCAGAAGGAAAAAGACATGGACATTGTCCCGGAAGGCATGATTGTCATTCAGGACTTCATGAAGGTTCATCTGAAAACGGCAAAAATTCTTGAGGCTTAGCCCATTGAAAAAGCGGACCGCCTTCTTCAGCTCAAAATTGAAGTCGGCGATGAAATCCGTCCGCTGGTAGCCGGCATCGCTAAATTCTACGCGCCGGCCGAACTCATTGGCAAAACGATTGTCATCGTGGAAAACCTGAAACCGGCAGTTATCCGTGGTTGTGAATCCAGAGGCATGCTGCTGGCTGCAAAAGATGGGGACCAGCTGAAACTTGTAACGATTGAAGGTGGCTTCCCTTCCGGTGCATCCATCGGATGACAAGGGAAAGCCCTGACAAATCAGGCAGCTCAGAAATAAAAACCATTAAATCAAACAGATTTCATTTAATAAAAAAAATTTAACCAGAAAAGGCGGTGTTGAAAAATGTGGATGTTCCTTGGTGGTATTGTATTGCTGATTGTGGGCTACTTTACCTACGGATCACTGATTGAAAAACTTTTAAAACCGGATGACCGTGAAACACCGGCGGTCAGGAATTAGGATGGCGTGGACTTTGTTGTGCTTCCTCACTGGAAAAACATGCTGATCCAGCTTTTGAACATTGCAGGTGTCGGTCCTGTCATCGGAGTTATTCTCGGCATCAAGTTCGGAACCATTGTCTTTTTAATCATCCCCATTGGCAACATTATCGGAGGTGCCGTTCACGACTTTATGAGCGGCATGATGTCCATCCGGGCGGGAGGAGCCAATCTGCCGCTCCTGATCCGTCAGAATCTGGGGAAATCTTATCATAAAGTCTTTCTGGTCTTTATGACTTTTCTCCTGCTGCTGGTTGTAGCGGTCTTCATCAACATCCCTGCCGGACTCTGCAAGGATATGATTAACAGCGGGGTTCCATCCATTGGAATTCCCGGAGCAGGGGCGGAACACACCAGCATGATTTTCTGGATTTAGGTTGTGGTGATTTTCCTTTATTATATCATGGCAACACTGTTTCCGGTCGACAAAATCATCGGATAGATTTATCCTTTCTTCGGAGCACTGCTGATTCTCGGTTCCTTTGCCATGCTGGGAGCACTGGTATGGTACGGATTTAAGGATCCAGCTCTTCTTACGGCTGGTCCTGAGTTTTCCGCCTTTTCCAGAAATTTTGTCAAGGAACAGCCAATCCTGCCCATGCTTTTTGTTACCATAGCCTGCGGTATCATTTCAGGATTTCACGCAACACAGTCTCCCATTATTGCCAGGACGATGAAGTCTGAACGGGAAGCAAAGTCCGACTTTTACGGCATGATGATTCTTGAAGGTATCATCGGAATGATCTGGGCCGCTGGAGGACTGGCCATCTACAACATGATTCCGGAAACACTCACAGCGCCAACAACCAATGTACTGATCAAAATTACCCATACATTCCTCGGGGATATTGTAGGAAATCTCACGGTGCTGGCTGTGATCATTCTGGCAGTTACATCCGGAGACACCGCCATGCGCAGTCTGCGGCTCTCTCTGGCTGAAACGCTGAACCTGGATCAGAAAAATCTCCGGAACCGTTTTGTTCTCTGTCTGCCGCTCATTGCAATTGTCATTCTTCTGCTGGCATGGTCCAACCGGGATCAGCAGTCCTTCAATCACCTCTGGAACTATTTTGCCTGGGGAAATCAGGTACTGGCGGCATCCACGCTTATGGCTGCGACGGCATGGCTCACAGCCCACAAAAAACTCTTCCTACCAGCCGTGGTTCCGGGAATGTTCATGACCTTCATTGTTGTAACATATATTGCATGGATCTCCCCTGAACATAAAGGACCCCTGGGATTCGGACTCCCGCTGGGGACGGCTTATGTCATTGGAGTGGCAGCGGCACTGGTCTTTGCATTTCTTGCCTGGGGGCGCGGAAAGAAGCTGCAAGCGGAGACACCTGCAGAACAGTTGACAGACAGTCTCTGATATAAAAAATTTCAGTCCGTCCCGGGAAAATCCACTGGACGGACTTTTTCTCTAAAGTCTGAAAATCAAAAGGAGCTCATGTCAATGCCTCACGAAAAGAGAACAGATTCACAGGCTCCTGGAATGGTTCGGCACAATTCAAGAGAAGAAGCAGAATATACCCGGCAAGTCCTGCTTCATGACAACACCGGACCGGACATGCCCGGACTTTACCATGGTCTGGTATTCGGACGTTACCGCATTGAATCCAAACTCGGAGGCGGAGGCATGGGGGCAGTCTTCCTGGCCCGGGAAATTTCCATGCGCAGATTTGTTGCGCTGAAGGTTCTGCATCGTTCCATCAAGAGCAGTCCGGAATCGCCGGAACACATCCGCTTCCTTGAGGAAATGCACCTTCTTGCCGGTTTTGAACATCCCGGTATTGTCCGGATCTACGATGCAGGCGAGCTCTACGGCATACCCTATTTTTCCATGGAAGCACTGGATGGATCTGATCTGAAAAAGATTCTTGCCGCCAGAGGCCGTCTCAGCATTGATGAGTCCCTGGATATTGTCGAACAGACTGCCCAGACCCTGTGTTACGCATGGAATCATGCCGGAATGGTCCACCGGGATATCAAACCAGCCAACTTGATTCTGACGACAGAAAAAAGCGTAAAGATTCTGGATCTTGGCATATCTCTTTGCTTCTCTCATCTGGAGGCAACGGCGGAAAGGACGCAGGACGCAGATCAGAACGGCATTGCCGGATCGCCTTATTATCTCTCTCCGGAACAGGCACTGAATCATACAGGAATTGATTTCCGGGCAGATGAATACTCTCTCGGCATAACCCTCTTCCATTTTCTGACAGGGCATCCGCCTTTTCAGGGAGTCCATCCCAAAGATGTGATTTCCATGCACATCTTTTCTCCGCTTCCCGAAATCCGCGATGAAGTCCCAGAAGCAACTCCGGAACTCTCAGCCTTCCTGCGCAGAATAACAGCCAAACGGCCGGATGATCGGTTTGAATCCTGGGAAGTGCTTCTCCAGCATCTGGAAGAAGTCCGCCAGCTTCAGAAATCCAGACAAAATCCAGCTGAAAATTTTTCCCTTCCAGAAAAAGGAAAGAAATATTCCCTGCATCAGCCAACTTCGCACCCATTATCTTCTATTCCATTTTTCTGGATGGTTCTAGTTTTTCTTGGTATTCTCATCATCGCCGGAGCTTTATTCTGTGTTTTCCGGACGCCCCGGAACAGCGCTTCCTATCGAATGCCATCGGAAAACTTCTCCACGAAAAATATCCCCCCTTCCCATAAAAATGAATCGGCTCTTCTTCTGCAAGAAGACCCCTTGGATAAAACAACAGAAAGTTCAGACGCTTCGACAACAGCGCCCTCTCTGACATTATCCGCTTATATGAAAGAAAGAACAGCTTTTCTCAATGCGCTCCGTCAGAAATCCTATTCTCTGGAAACCAAAGGCCTGTATCAGGATGCCCTTGACTGCTGGCAGAATGCTGTTATTCCTGAAAAATTCCAGGAAGATCCCACAGTCCTCCGGGAATTTCAAATCTCTGAAACCTATCTCAGAAACCGTCTTTCCTCCATGTCTTCTTCCCTGAAAGCTCCATCCCAGCCAGACGGATAGAATCCTTGAACCTATTCATCTTGCGCTCTTTTCTTTTTGTCAGGAAAGATCTGTACCTAAAAGAAAAACCTTTAACTTTAACGCTGCTTTCTGTTTTCTGCCTTCTACACGGGGATTCCCCCCGAAAAGCAATAAAATCACACCCCTTATGATGTCTGTATTCCACTCTCTCAAAAACGCTTTAATTCATACGCGGTCTTTCAAATGCTCTTTTCAGAAATTAAACTAAACCCGACGAAGCATAGTCAAGGGAGGGAAATGGACGTGAGGAAACAGAGAGAGAGAGCCTCCCTGGAAACCGTATGAATCCAGTTAAAAGATGGTGGTGGATATTCTGTGAAGTCTTGAAGAAAAACTCTCCCTTGGATAACCGTATACCCGGACTTCCTAAAAAAATTTTCATCTCAAATGGCCTGCAAAAAAAATGAAAGACATTTGACATTCATCAATATTTTGTTATATTACAAAATAAGAAAAGGTTTTCATATGGCTCAATATGACAGAAAAAACTTGTCTGAAATTGCAGACGTCTTTAAAGCGCTCGGACATCCTACACGTCTCTGGATTGTGAAAGAACTTGCCCGGGGCGAATGCTGTGTCTGCGACTTTGTTCAAGGAGTAGGCGTTGACTTTTCTACCATCAGCCAGCATTTGAATGTACTGAAAAAGGCTGGTGTAGTGGAAGATGACAAGCGGGGAAAGAATGTCTACTACAAACTTGTCTATCCCTGCATTCCATGGCTTATCTCCAGAATGGAAGACCGGAAAAACATGTCCCCTGAACAAATCGCCGAATGGGAAAAGCATCTGGATTTGGACAAAGAGAGAAAAGCCTTTCTTGCCAGTGAAGAAAATTCTTCCAGGCAGGAGCAGAAATAATTCCCGTTTTTTTTGTGCTTTCATATTTTTTCAGAGAGGAAGAAAGGAATAAGCTTTAATATATTTCGTTTTTTTACAAAATTACAATGCGTTTAACTTAAGCAGTATGTGCCTGCCAGATAAAAAGGCATCTCTCACCGCTTAAGTTACTCATCTTTCCAGTCTTGCAGAAATCTGCAGGCGTTTATTTTTCATGGAAAAATGAAGAAAAAACATGCGAAAGCAATCTTCGGAAAAAATTCTGCTAAAGATAAGATGAACATAACGCAATTAAAAAATAGATTCATTCAAGGAAAAGAGAAACTGAAAATGAACAGTAACCCACAATAAATAAGGAGGATATCAGGAAAACAACTTCATAAAAAAATCTCATCTTTCATTTTCTTCGGAATAGACTTGGATTCTTCCGGCAGATCTTTTCGGCAGAAACAGAAAGCTTCTGAAAATCTTTTTGACGAGCTTCTCAGAATCGCCTTTTTCCTGACGGAATCCATGCTTCAGCAATTTGTACATATACGATATTTGCGCTGAAAAACAAAAAGAATTCCGGCTAGGCAAAAACACTGGATGGACCACTGTTTTCTGTAGCCTCTGAAAAAATTTCGCCGGTCTTCTCTTTCGGCACAGAAGCTCTTCTGTATCATTCATTCCTGTAAAAAGAAAGGAAAAACGATGAAATTTCAACAAATTCGAAGTGCAACCGCCCTTGTTACATTCGCACAAGTGCGTTTTCTCATAGATCCATGGTTTGCCGACAAAGACTCCGTTCCTCCGATTCCGGGATCCCCCAATCCGGGGCTCCGCTGTCCTATTCATGAACTTCCTCTGCCCGTTGAGGAACTGTTGAAGACAGACGCTGTTATTGCGACACATCTCCATTTTGACCACTTTGATGAAAAAGCCATGGAAGTTCTTCCCCGGGACATGCCGATTTTCACGCAGGATGACACAGACAGAAAAACTCTGATGGAAAAAGGTTTTGCTCATGTGGAAATCCTTTCTCCGTCCGGAACACAGTTTAAAGGAGTAACACTCTTTAAAATGGAATGCTGTCACGGTATTCCAGGCAGGATGGAAGAACTCTATGAACGCATGCACCTTCGCAAGGAAGCCTGTGGAGTTATCTTTAAACATCCAGACGAAACGAAAACATTCTACCTTTCAGGGGATACCATCTGGTATGAAGGCGTAGCTAGAGCGATTGCGGCCTACCATCCGGATGTCATTGCAGTCAATGCAGCAGAGGCCACGATTAAGGGGTATGGGAAAATCATCATGGGCATCGAAGATATCGAACAGGTTATGAAAGCTGCGCCGGATGCCGTTCTGATTGCAACACATATGGATAACGTCGGTCATGAATGTCTCTGGAGAAAAGATTTGCATCGGTACGCACAGCAGAATCACCTGGAAAACCGACTGCTGATTCCTGAGGATGGAGAAACCTGTATTTTTTAACATTTATTTTTCAGAACAAAAAAACAAAGCAGACTGCTGGAGAAAAAGTTTTTTAATTGCAAATCCGCAGTCTGCGGAATCAATCCCATTGCTTTCGGATGCTTTCAGGAGCATTCAAGGGGTTCACAATTTCTCGGGATATGCAGACAAAAGAGGGAAAAATTCAGACATCTGTAGAATGCTTTTACTGATCCCTGATAACCCAGAAGCAGGATATGTCTTATAGAAATCTTGGATTTCAAGTTTTCTTCTAATCAATTATTTGAAATCCAATAGATTATTCTCTTTTTTTAATCCTCTGAGACAATAGAGAGATTTTCCTCTGGATCCGCTGAACACATCATTAAGTATCAAACAATCTTTCCGAAAGGATAACCTTGGCAAAATCCTTGAAAAATCCCAGTATTTCCATAAATCATCCATCTTTTTATCCAAAATTGAAATGATTTTAAAAATCTCTGCGATATAGTAGTACAGCAGGACGGACTGCTGCAGTTGAATCCGTCCTGCTGCACAACACACATTCTGTCGCAGGAGGAAAGGATGACTCAATATAATCTGAATCTGGAAGAATATCGGGATAAGGTCCTGGGATGCTGGACTGGAAAGAATATCGGAGGAACCCTCGGTGCACCTTTTGAGGGAAGCCGTACTCCAAATTCCATTACATTTTATACACAGGATATGGCTGACGGAGCATAGCCTAACGATGATCTGGACCTTCAGCTGGTCTGGCTTCAGGCGATTGAGCGATACGGAGTTTTCGGGATCAATCCAAATGTCCTCGGCGAATACTGGATGAACTTCATTATTGGACCATGGAATGAATACAGCATCTGCAAATCCAACATTGCACGGGGATTTCATCCTCCTTTGTCCGGCGCCTGCAACAATGACGCCTGGAAATGGAGCAACGGGGCTTGGATTCGTTCCGAAATCTGGGCCTGTATTTTCCCCGGAGATCCAGATCTTGCCGCGCTGTATGCCAGTTATGATGCATGTGCCGATCACAGCGGCGAAGGCATTTACGCTGAAATGTTCACAGCCGCACTTGAATCAGCCGCATTTATTGAAAAGGACATACAAAAACTTATCGCCATAGCGCTCTCTAAAATTCCAGCAGACAGCCGTCTTGCACGTGCAGTAAAAATTGCCTGCAGCGGCTATAAAGACGGTAAAACACTTCTGGAAACACGCAATGCCATTGTCAAGGACAGTGAAGATCTTGGATTTTTCCAGGCGCCGGCGAATGTGGCTTATACTGTAACAGGCCTCCTTTACGGCGAAGGTGATTTTGGCAGGACCGTCTGCTATGCAGTCAACTGCGGAGACGACACAGACTGTACCGGAGCCACTTAGGGTGCTGTTATGGGCATTCTTTATGGGCGCGGAAGCATTCCGCATAAATGGACAGACCCTCTTGGGGACAAAATTAGCACAATAGCCTTGAATACATTTCCCAGGAATTTGAAAGTTCCGCGCACATTGGATGAACTTACCGGAAGAACGGTCAGCGCAGCTCTGGAAGCCAGAATGCGTGATCCGACAATTCTCAGAATTTCCAGTGCTCCAACAGCTGTGGATGAATCATTCAAAAAAAATCTCTCCGGCAGTGAATATCTGCGAATCCGAGTATGGAACCGTCCTGAGTACTATCAGGAATATTCGTATTTTAACGGGGTTGTCGTAGTGGAATACCCGGATTCGCCCATCTGCGTCCCCGGAAAACCGTGCCGTGTGGTACTTCATTCTGTAGAAACCTATTATGATTCCAGAATTATTCTGTTCAAGTGGACGCTTCCCGAAGGATGGACCATTGAGCCAGGACCTGAATTCGCGATTAATTCTTATCACGGAAAAATCGAATGCACCATCCATCCGGGCCCATTCACGGCCTCCATGGAATTCATTCCGCTCACAGTCATGGTTTCCGGACGCAGTGAGCCTGTAACGCTGAACATTCCCTTCCAGCTGGCCGGCTCGATTGACTACAATTCCAAAGGAAATTTCCCGGAACACTATGACTTGAAGGCACGAGTCTACATCCGATAGGCGGAGGCGGCAAAAAATGAAACAACATCTGGAAAAGTTTAAAAGCCTGCAGAAGTTGTGAAGAGAGAAGACGCTGCGTCAGGATCTTCTCTGCTCTCACGGAAAAAACACACAGCACGGGCAGGAACATACCGAAACAGAGCTTCCCGGAAAGGTTTCCATTGCATACCTACCATCTGAAAGAATTTGACCATACAGGCATACGGATCTCCCTGGACTGCCAGACATGGGCGGCTGGTCGAGAAAGCCGTATTCATCTGCATGACTGTACGGAGATTGTCTATGTTCTGCAAGGAGACGGCGTTCAGTTTATTGACCGTCAATTGTATCCGGTCATTGCTGGAGATCTTTATGCGGTTCGCCGGGGGGCCACTCACTCTTTTTATACACGGAATGGGCTCAAATTTTATAATCTCATGTTCACTCCTGCGCTTTTTTCCTTGCAGGAGCGAACCAGTTTTTCGGAATGTGCTTTCCTGCGTCCATTGTTCCACCCGGAACAGACGGATAATGAGAAGACAGACTGCCGGAAAATGTCCTTTCCCCCCGGTCAGGAGGCAAAAACCATCACTCTCTTTGCTGAACTTCTGAAAGAACTCCACTCTGAACATCCTTCCAGAAGAAATCAATGCAAAGCATTGCTTACTCTTCTGTTAAATGAAATTGGCCGAACGGCTCAAAAACAGCAGTCCACCTTCTACAGTCCGGGAAATTTATTTCCATCTACAGAAGGATCCTTCCACCCTGCACTTCTGCAGATTCTGGACTTCATTCATCATCATTTTCACCGCAGGCTGACTCTTGAAGAGATTGCCTCCCGGGCAAATTTGTCGGAAACCTACGTAACAGAATTCTTCCGTGCAGGGACGGGGGTTTCCCTTGTAAAATACATCAATGCTCTTCGAATTGAACGAGCCAGAAAGATGAGTCTGGAAAATCCTCAACTGAATATTTCGGAAATAGCCTACCGCTGCGGGTTCAGCGATGCCGGCTATTTTACAAGAGTCTTCCGTCAACTCATTGGCTGTCCACCCAGAGAATACCGCAGAAAATTTCACGACCGGACTTTATCCTCCAGTATCCAGGCTGCAGCCGCCATTCCGAATAAGATTCCGGGCCAGGAATCATCCGATCATTATTTTTTCTCCGAGCAAAAGAAGGGCTGAAAATCTGAAAATTCAAAAAGATCCTTTTCAAGGATTTACCGGGATATTTTCCGGTCAAAAAACTTGAACAGAACTGCTGCACCCCTCAGCAGTCTGCCTCCGCAGACTCTTCCAAATTTCCGGATTTATCGACAAAAATCCATACAGAAGTAATACATACCTCTGTTCTTTCTACCTTTTTTCTCCCATCAGCTTCCAATGGATTTTGCTCCATCACACAGAAACAATGATATGACACTGACAAAAGGAAAAAACTTTCAGACTTCAGTTTCACTTCAGTATTTGCATTGAGCAAAATTAAAGAGTATTTTAAGGATCTGCCAAAACAGACAAACTTTTATAAGAATTCTGCTCTAGCAGGTCTGTACTGCACAGCATTTCCCCGACTGCTCGGAATCTCTGAATCATAATAACAGGAAACAAAATCCAATGCCGGAGAAAATATGATAAACGTATACAGGAGAAAACGTGTTTATCATGATTTTCCGGAAATCTTGTTTTTCAGAGGAATCTTTTTTCAGTCATTAAAAGATTCTCTCTCCAGCCTGTTTCAGCAGCTTTCCCGCAACAGGAATCCTTAGATTGAGGTGGAGTCCGCACAGCAGCAATTTTTTATTCTGCAGGATGGGGAACACGAATCCATGAAACAGAAGAGGGCAAAAATGACAATTCCACAAATAATTGTACACGGTGCCAAGGTACACAATCTAAAAAATATCAATGTCTGCATCCCGCTGAACTGCATTACCGGAATTGCGGGAGTTTCCGGATCCGGGAAATCCTCTCTGGCTCTGGGGGTTTTATATGCAGAAGGGTCCCGCAGATATCTGGAATCGCTTTCCACTTATACAAGAAGACGAATGACCCAGGCGGCCAAAGCACAGGTGGATGAAATTCTTTACGTCCCGGCTTCACTGGCACTGCATCAGCGGCCTGCAGTTCCTGGAATCCGGAGCACCTTTGGAACAGGAACAGAGCTTTTGAACAGTCTCCGGCTCATGTTTTCAAGACTGGCCTGCCACCGCTGCCCCAGAGGGCATTATCTGAAACCGACCCTTGCTGTGGCAGCAGAACAGGAACTGGTCTGTCCGGAGTGCGGAGAAAAATTCTATGCTCCCTCTGCCGAAGAACTCGCATTCAACAGTCAGGGAGCCTGCAGGACTTGTGATGGAACAGGAATGATCCGGACTGTAGATGAATCCACGCTTGTTCCCGATGAAACCCTGACGATTGATCAGGGAGCAGTTGCCCCCTGGAATTCCCTGATGTGGTCTCTGATGACGGATGTCTGTCGAGCCATGGGGGTGCGCACGGATGTTCCATTTGCAGATCTGACTGAAAAAGAAAAAGATATTGTCTACCACGGACCGGCCGTAAAAAAACATATCTTCTATAAGGCAAAAAATTCCAATCAAGCATGTGAACTGGATTTTACCTATTACAACGCCGTCTACACGGTGGAAAATGCGCTGGCAAAAGTCAAAGATGAAAAAGGGATGAAGCGCGTTGAAAAATTTTTGAAACAGGAAATCTGTCCGGATTGCGGAGGTTCACGCCTCTCTGAAAAAGCTCGAGCTCCAAGGCTTCAAGACGCAGGTCTCCATGATGTCTGCAGGATGACTCTCGCAGAAGCAGTGAAATGGGTCCGGCATGTACCGGATTCCATTCCGGAAGAAATGCGACCTATGGCAGAAAGTATTTGTGAATCGTTCCTCTCCGCAGCTCAACGCCTGACAGATCTCGGTCTCGGATATCTCACGCTTGACAGAGCATCTTCCACACTCTCCACCGGAGAACGGCAGAGAATGCAGCTTGCCCGGGCAGTTCGCAACCGCACTACCGGAGTTCTGTATGTACTGGATGAACCATCCATCGGGCTTCATCCTCATAATATTGCCGGGCTCAAAAATGTTATGCGGGACTTGATTGCAGACGGCAATTCTGTTGTTCTGGTGGATCATGACACTCAAATTCTTTCCGAAGCCGACTGGCTGATTGAAATGGGCCCTGGAGCCGGATCAAAAGGCGGCTATGTTATTGCGGAAGGATCACTTTCAGAAATCGAAGGAAACAAGCGTTCCCTGATTGGTCCTTTTCTTTCCGGGAAGTCTGAAGTCCGGGTAAGGGAACAAGCTCTCAAGGAAAAAATGTTCGATCAGGGAAAAATTCACCTGTCCGTTTCCGAAATTCATACGGTTAAACCACTGGAAACAGAAATACCCAAAGGCAGACTCACAGCAATCACCGGCGTTTCCGGATCCGGGAAAACAACATTGATTCTGGAAAGTCTCATTCCCGCACTGCAGGCGCTTGCAGACGGGAAAAAAATGCCCTCACATATCCGTTCAGTCGATGCCGAAGGGATCAGACATGTGAAACTCATTGATGCCACACCCATCGGGATTAATGTCCGTTCCACAGTGGCCACTTATGCAGATATTCATGATGAATTGAGAAAGGTGTTTGCCCGTTCATAGGATGCCAGAAAACTCGGGTTCAAAGCTGGAGATTTCTCCTACAATACAGGGAAACTGCGCTGTGCGCTCTGCGACGGAACCGGAGAAATTGATCTGGATGTCCAGTTTCTTCCGGATGTCCACATTCCCTGCCCGGACTGCCGGGGGTCCCGATATGGACGCGACGCTGCACAAATCCGCTATATCAATAAACAGGGCAAAGCCTGCACCCTGCCCGAACTCATGGATATGGATGTTCATACGGCCCTGGAAATCTGCAAAGATCTGAAAATAGTTCATCAGCGTCTCCAGGTTCTGCAGGAACTGGGGCTCGGATATCTGACACTTGGAGAAGAAACCCCCAGCCTTTCCGGAGGAGAAGCTCAGAGGCTGAAGCTGGCAAGCGAAATGGGCAAAACTCAGTCTGATTCACTTTTTGTCTTTGATGAACCCACAATAGGCCTGCATCCACTGGATGTTCAGACGCTCCTCGGAGTTTTCCAGAAACTCATCAGCAGCGGCGCCACCGTGGTTGTCATTGAACACGACCTGGATGTGATCCGCAATGCAGACTATATCATTGACATGGGTCCCGGAGGCGGAGAGGAAGGCGGAAGAATCGTTGCGACAGGAACCCCTCGACAGATTGCAGAAAATCCGTTCAGCATCACCGGGAAGTACATCAAACTCTGATCATCCCCATCAAGTCCGGGAAAGACTTTCCCTGCAGGGCGTTAGCCCCTGCCCATCAAGCCGTTCAAACAGACAGTCTTTTCCGGATCAAACTGTTCCAAATTCATATGACAACAATACGGTCTTTTTCTGGTTGAATGCCTTTTCATTCAGCGCCGGATCAGTTTTCCATGGATTCCGACTGGGTTAATATGAAACTTTTCCGCTTGAGCCTGCGGTATGACAGAGGAGACATTCCATATCTTTTCCGAAAGATCTGATGAAAATAAACAGCCCCGGTAAAACCGCATGCATCGGCGATTTCAGCTACAGACATCTCCGTTTCAGACAGAAAACGACATGCATTTTCCAGCTGTTTCTCGATTCGATACGCTCCTGGCGTCACTGAAAAACATTTTTTCCATTCCCTGTAGAATGTCCTGCTGCTCATGGCATATTCATGACAGAGTTCAGATAGCGAGCGCCCCTTCTAAAGCTCCTGAGCCGCGGCATGAATTTTCATGCGGGTTCCGGACAGCATATCCACCTCTTCGGTTTTGCGGACCATCAGTTCCGTAAAAAGCCGAATTGCCAGTTGATCCAATCGGTCTGCCGCCCCCGGGTGATCCAGGCACAGAAGTTCCCTGCGGATATCCGCAATGCACTCTTCCGGAAAAGAATAAAAACTGAAGTGCAGCGTCTGTCGGAATTCCTCTCCGAAAAAATCCAGCAGCAGTTCCGTACATTCCGGCGAATATGTAAAAAAAAGTTCGTCGTGGTATGTCGCATGAATACTGTTCAGTACGGATCCCGGCAGAATCATCCCGATTCTGGGCCGGGTTTCAGGTTCTGTAACCCGGATCTGCTCATTCACCTGAAGTTCTCCCCGGCTCTCCATATTGGAACAGATACAGATAAAACAATTCTGGATTACGTTGTTTTTGTGAATGAACATATGATGAGGCATCCACCCAACAGACTTTAAACAATAAGGAAAATGAACCAGGCGTTTCAATCTGCTCAGGTCATAAATATGCGGATTTTCCATAGGACTCCTGTTTTTGGCAGAAAAACGAAATTTTTTGACATAATTTTTCTTGTTCCAGTCTCTCGTCTGCCCTATAATATAACACACAGAGACAGATTGAAAACTTTCTGATCTGTGGAAATTCTTAAAAATAAGCAGAGAGACAGATCTTCACCCAAACAGCGGAAATGGGAACAGACAGGATTCTGATTCTCTGAAAAACTTAGGTTTTCTGCCGTTTTGAATTCTTTCTCTCCTGCACAAACACCCCAAAATGTTTCACAAAAACACAGAAAGGTTTTATTCCATGAAAAACATTGCCGCAAGTGTTGATTTCAGCCAAGAAACAGGCAGAATCAGGAAAGAACTGCATGCTTCCAACACCGCGCCTCAACTTTCCTCACGAGCTATTTACGACTTTACCCCCCGTTTCAAGGAAATGAATTTTTACGCCTCCAGAACCCATGACTGGGCTCTGTGGAATCCGGGACAGCGCATGATCGACACTCATTTCATCTTTCCGCTGTTCAAAGAAGATCCGAAGGATCCCACCAATTATTTCTTTGACTCTTCTGATGAAATGATTCAAATGTGTCTGGATACCGGGACCAAAGTTTTTTATCGTCTCGGCACCAGTATTGAACATACCGGCAACCGTCATTTCAATGCGGTCGCCCCGACTGATTTTGAAAAATATGCAGAAGTTCTTGCCGGTATTGTCCGTCACTACAATCACGGCTGGGCCAATGGCTTCCACCACAATATCGAATACTGGGAAATCTGGAATGAGCCTGATGGCAGGACCAATATGTGGGATCGGGATCTCGATGAATACATTCCTTTCTTCATTACAGTATACAAACGACTGAAACAGGAATTCCCTGAAATTAAGGTAGGTGGTCCCGCACTCTGCTGGTTCAATGAAAGTTTCTTTGAAAAATTCTGCACTGCCTGCAAAAATGCCCAGATTGAACCGGATTTCATCTCGTGGCATTGTTACACTGCAGATGCAGCAAATCTTATTCAGCAGCCAATCCATGCCAGAGCATTTCTGGACCGTCATGGGTTCCCGAACACAGAACTGAGTATTAATGAATGGCATTACATTCTTTCCTGGCAGGGACTCCATTCCAATGTCACTCCAGATCTCTACCAGCATGCGACCAATGGCCCTGCAGGCATGTCCGGAATTGAATCTGCAGCCTTCAATCTGGCGGTACTCTGCGGATGGCAGGAAACACCGCTGGATTCCGCTTTTTACTACGGAGCAAACATTGACGGGACCTGGGGATTCCGCACCCCGGACCGGGATATGAACAAGAATTTCTATTCCATGAAGATGTTTGGAACATTTGTTGCAGATTTTCCGAAAAAATGTTTTTCGGAGAGCAAATGTAATACGGTCTTCACTCTTGCTGGCAAATCAGAAGATGGCAAGCGTTGTGCCCTGCTGATCTCCGATTACCGCGGATGCAGCAGAACACTCGACATCGAAATCAACGGCATGGAAGATAGAAAACTCGAAGTCTATGCCTTAGATGACAACCATGACTTCACTCACTTCAATGAGACTTATCTCCATGGCAATATTTTGACCCTTGAAAAGGAAAGATGTTCTTCTTCCGCTTATCTTCTCGTCTTTGAATAAGCACAAGCGATTATATGGTCCGTTCGCCTCTTTTTAAAAGGAGGCGGACGGACGCATCTGGATTATCCGAACTTACGCTATGCAGATATTCCTCGTATGCAATCTTCCAGGAAAACAAAGAGCTGACATAGTACTGCTTCTCGGAGTTTCTGTCAAAAAATCCATCAAGAATTCTATACATTTCTGCTGATATGGGAGGGGGAAACCTAAACGCCATTTATTAAGATCGCATTAACAGAATCTTTCAGTTCCAATTTGGCTTCCCGATTCTGTTCAATTTTCTTGACGTTTTCTCCAGCTCCTCCATACTGAAATAGATCAAATAATATCTCCTGTAAAATGACAGAAAGGTTTAATCATCATGACAAACATCGTAGCAAATGTTGATTTTAACAAAGAAACAGGCAGAATCAAAAAAGCACTACACGCTTCCAATGTAGCGCCTCAGCTTTCTGATCGGAACATTTATGATTTCACTCCTCGTTTTAAAGAGATGAATTTCTATGCCTCCAGAACCCATGACTGGGCTCTGTGGAATCCGGGACAGCGCATGATCGACACTCATTTCATCTTTCCGCTCTTCAAGGAAGATCCGAAAGACCCCACCCATTATTTCTTTGACTCTTCTGATGAAATGATTCAAATGTGTCTGAATACCGGGACCAAAGTTTTTTACCGTCTCGGCACCAGTATTGAACATACCGGCGGCCGTCATTTCAATGCGGTCGCCCCGACTGATTTTGAAAAATATGCTGAAATTCTTGCAGGTATTGTCCGGCACTATAACCACGGCTGGGCCAATGGATTCCATCACAATATCGAATACTGGGAAGTCTGGTGCGAACCCGATGGAACAACCAGCATGTGGGACCGTGGATTTGACGGGTACATTCCATTCTTCATCACCGTATTTAAACGGCTGAAACAGGAATTTCCTGAAATCAAAGTTGGCGGACCTGCACTCTGCTGGTTTAATAAAGACTGCATGGATAAATTCTGTATCGCCTGTAAAGATGCACAGATTGAACCAGACTTTCTCTCCTGGCACTGTTACACTGCAGATGCCGTAGATCTCATCCGTCAACCGGCCCATGCCAGAAAAATTCTCGACCGTCACGGATTCCCGAATACAGAAATAAGTATCAATGAATGGCATTACCTTCTTTCCTGGCAGGGACTTCATTACAATGTCACACCGGATCTTTATCGACATGCAATCCACGGACCTGCAGGCATGTCCGGAATTGAATCTGCAGCCTTCAATCTGGCAGTACTCTGTGGATGGCAGGAAACACCGCTGGATTCCGCCTATTACTATGGTGGTAATATCGATGGCTCCTGGGGGTTCCGTACACAGAACTTGGATATGAATAAAAATTTCTATTCCATGAAAATGTTTGGAACACTTATTGCAGATTTTCCGAAAAAATGTTTTTCGGAAAGTAAATGCAATACTGTATTTACCCTCGCAGGTAAATCAGAGGATGGCAAGCGTTGTGCCCTGCTGATCTCCGATTACCGCGGATGCAGCAGAACACTCGACATCGAAATCAACGGCATGGAAGATAGAAAACTCGAAGTCTATGCCTTAGACGACAACCATGATTTCACCCATTTCAATGCGACTTATCTCCATGGCAATATTTTGACCCTTGAAAAGGAAAGATGTTCTTCTTCCGCCTATCTTCTTGTTTTTGAATAAACATCTTAAGGACTTTTTCCATAAAATAAAGTTTTTCTCATAATAAAGCCGGAGTAACAGAAATACGTTGACTTCCGTTACTCCGGCTTTATCTATTTTCAACAGAATTGCTTTACCCTGATTTTGCAACAGGCGTATCTCTGCAGGAACATTTTCCTGCAAATTCAACTTTTCTTCTAATGTTTCATTACAGGAATATTGTCTTTATAACTCCAGAGGTAAAAAGACGCCAGCGTTCCATAAGGCGAGTATTTTCGGCGCAAAACTTCAAATTCATCCGGTGTCACATCATGGTCCAGTTTATAAAGGAGGCGCATTCCTTTTCGTATCCCCAAATCCTTAAAACTCAGAACATCTTTTCGTCCAAGTGCAAAAATCAGGAGCATTTCTGCCGTCCATATACCAACTCCCCGAAGACATGTCAGACGTTTAATAATCTCATCATCCGACAGCTGTCCCAGTTCATGAAATACAATTTCTCCTGAAGCAGCTGCCCGGGCAATTCCCTGTAGATATTCTACTTTCCTGCAGGAAAGCCCGCATTGACGCATAGCTTCAGGATCCGCCTTCAAAATAGACTCCGTATCGACCGATCCCCCCAGAAATTTTTCAAGTCTGGAAAAAACCGCCGCTGCAGCATGAATAGAAAGCTGCTGGGAAACAATGCTTTGGACCAGAGCGAAAAAAAGATCTCCGGAATACTCAAAAGACTTTAAATCAAAATGTTCAACAGCATAGGCAAATTCCGGAGCCTGCCTCAAAAGTGCCAGCTGATCACATCTATCAAAATGAAACTCCATTCTCCACATCCTCTGCCGGGATTCCGTTCTCATACAATGGGTTCAGGAAATAGCAACAAGTATCAGCATACAGATGAATACCTGTTCCGTCATTCATCCGTAATGTTGCTGTAAGCAGCAACAAATATCAATATGCAGATGAATCCTTATGGATACAGAATCGGTAAAACAAACAGCATCTTCGGTCGTCCAGCCAGAAGATTGTTCAGCGGAAATAACCGATTTTCTTCATCAAACGCTGAGCCTGCACCTGCGCTGTAAAATCATAGCGGGGCAGAAGTTGGAAGATTTCCTCCTCCCGGTCTTCCGGCAGTTCCCGGACAAGTGCATCTCCAAATTCCGTCACAGGGCGAATCTTATCATCCTTCAAGGCCAGGAAATAAACCCCGCCTTCATTTTCCATCGTTATACGGATCTGACGGGCTTTCTGCTCAACAATATGAAATCCTTTTCTGCGGTCAAACTGAATCACATAACAGGATCGAACCTGAGCCTTTTCATTCAGCCGTTTGGCAAAAACCAGCTTTGCTCCGGATTCAAGCGATTGCTTCAGCTGTTCAATACTTATCATACCTTTTAATCCCGTATTACATGTAATTCTTCTAAAAAAGACAAAAAGCGAGAGGAAAAAGCGGCATTCCTCAGAAGACTATTTGTATCATGCGGACAGGCTCAACTGAAAGCATACACACTGTACCAGTTCAAGCCTGCTATCATTTTCGATGTTCCCTGTAATATATGCTGAATTCAACGGAAACTCAAACGCCCCGTCTAAATTCTTTTCTTCCCGAACACCTTTACTTTCTCTTTCTGTCATATCAGAGGTCCCGTCCAGGGCTTACAGTCTGTCTTCTATGGTAAACTTCTCCAGAGGGGAGTCCTCCTGCAGACAATTGCCCTGTAACAATGTCTATGACGCTTTTTCCAGGGGTTTCTCTTTTTGCTATATCAAATAATCAGAGTATTTGCCTGTTTTCCATCACAGACCTTCAAAAGCTTTTCTCTGCAAGCACGGTACGCGGCTTCTGGCAAATGTCTTGCATGATGCGGGCAAATCCACACACACCGCATACATGTAATACATCTGGATGGATCTGCCGTTTCCGGAGTCTCCGCAGAAATAGCGTTCACCGGACAGTGCGCTGCACAAATCCCGCATTTTCTGCATTCTGTTCCGCCAACAGGAGTCAAAGACAGAGGATTGAATTCTCTATAGGGACGTTTCCCGGGTACAGCAATTTCCAGGAGGTTCTCCGTTTTATCCAGTTTTTCTCGAATCTTCCACCCCCACTCTCGAAGTTCATCCAGATCCTGTTCTGAAGGTCTTCCAGCTGCGATTTCCGGACAAATACTGTGTTCTGCAACCACGGCCACAGCTGCCGCAGTAATCATACATTTTTCTGTAACCAGGTCTCGAAGTTCCAGGAAAGTATCATCAAAAGCTCTGGCTCCGTATGATACAAGCAGTACGACAGGAGTCCCATCCCCCTGGAGCTGCTTGAGTTTTTCTTTAGCAGGCACGGGAACACGTCCCCCGAAAGAAGGAACCGCAATAATGCAGAGGTCCGTTCTACCCATAGCAGGCAGTGAAAAAGATTCGTCATTCTGCGACAAATCGATTCCGGTATGCTTCAGTATGGAATTTCCTGACTTTTCAGGATTTTGCGTCCATGCATCGGATAGGACATCAGCAGCTTTTGCAGTATGTCCGGCAGGACTGAATACAAGGGTGTAAAGATGATGTATATTCATTGGATATCAAGAGTCCTTTCTTCACTTTATGGAATGAAATTGGTAACAATCCGTTCTTACTCTTTTGGCAGCGGGATATCTGACTTTTTCAGATAATACAGCATATGGGCCATATTTGCTCCAAGAGTCCGCATAGTCTGAAGTCCTTCCAGATCCCTGAGAACTTCGTCCGGAGTCTCCCCGTGGGTGGAATTCCAGTACTGACTGGAAACCACAGGCATTTGAAGAATCGTAAAATATTTTTCAACCGCTCAAACGCCGCACTGGCACCACCACGGCAGCAATTGACAATACATGCTGCAGGTTTGTGCAGGAATAAAAATCCTGCTGAAAAACAAATCCGGTCCAGTAAAGCGCAAAGACTCCCAGGTGGTCCTGCGAAATAAACGGGTGCACCAATAATCAGTCCGTCAGATTCCTTCATTTTTTCGATCAAGGAAATGTAAAGTTCATCTTTGAAGACACATCCCTTCCCTGCATTGACATCTTTACAGCTTCTGCAACCGATACATCCACGAACAAGCTCACTACCAATCCAGAATATTTCAGAATGGACGCTATTTTTTTCAAGGGTTCCGGCAACTTCTGCAAGAGCTGTAAAGACACAGCCATTCTCATGGGGACTCCCGTTCAAAAGCAGCACTTTCATAAGATTCTGTCCTTTCTGTTTCTCATTGACTGAATCCAAAAACTCTGTAATTTTCTGCAAACCGTTTTCCAATAAAGCATCAGTCAGGGTTCAATAGATATCTATCCAATGCTTTTTCTCATTACATTGAATGCTGTTCAATTCTGTCTCCGGTACAGGAAATAATTTTTCCGTCAGGATCCACCTCTATTATTCCGCGCGTTGAGTAACGCAACCGGACTTCATTTTCATTCTCACCATGATGTTTGCGGCTTTGGTGTTTTCGAGGCATCCAGAAGCACTGATAATACCGGATCTCATCCGGAGCAATATCCTCTTCCGGAAATACGGGAACAATCCGATAACCTTGATTTTCCAGATGGATTTTCACGAGATTCCAGTCTGCATCCTTCCGTGCAGTATTCTGAAGCATTTCAAGCTGTTTCTGATTGTATCTGCGATCCTGCACATGATTCCAGATTGCATGCTAAAATGTAAAAATAAATATAATGCAAGCCAGTGCAATTCCACCATTTAACAAATAATTTCTATGTTCATTCTCCATTGCCATCAAATGCAGTTCCTTTCTCAATCAAAGCAAGCTTGCTGAACAACTGTCTTTTCTAATAATTGGAAGACATCTCCCAGATGCCATATCATACCGTATAAAGAGATCTCACTCCGACAGATTTTCCACTTCTCTCCGGTATGGAATTGATGGAAGTGCCCCCTGTCTGCTGACAGCAATAGCTGCAGCTTTTGTTGCCGTCTTCATCGCTTTCCGCAAATCTTCGCCTGCAGCGACTTCCTAGACAAGATATCCCAAATAAGTATCCCCCGCAGCTGTTGTATCCACAGGCTTTCCCAAGTTACAGGCAGGCACAAAAAATTCGTTCAATTCCGGATTGGGTGAGAATAAAATGGACCCTTCCTTTCCCAAGGTCAGGAGCAAATCTGTTTCCGGTACCATTTTTCGCAAAACCTCTGCAGTTCTGCGAATGGAATCCAAACAGGTTGGATCGAGCTGAGTACCGGCCAGCTGGCCAGCTTCCACCTCATTCATAATCAGGATAGAGACACAATTTAAAGGACAAAGAGCAACTTCCTGCGTCATCGGAGCAGGATTCCAGACAATTCTTAAATTTCTTTCTGAGGCAATACGCAACAACATTTCCGGATTGTTGATTTCATTCTGCATAACAAGGATATCTCCCGCATCCATCCGGTTAACAGCCTACAGCATCTCCTCCTGAGAAATTCTTTGATTTGCTCCCCCGTAAATCAAAATAGCATTATTTCCATTCTCTGCAGAAACCTGAATCACAGCATGCCCCGTCGGATCCTCATCTGAAACGAGTAAAGACATGCAGTCTATACCTTCATTTATAAGATTCTGCTTTAAATCCAGTCCGTCCCGGCCGATTTTTCCAGCATGGTAAACCGTTGCACCTGCCCGGGCCTATGCGACGGATTGATTGGCACCCTTTCCTCCGGCAAAACATCGGTGTCCCAAGGCTGACAGTGTCTCCCCTGCTTTCAGGAAATGCGGCACATCATATACCAGATCCCGATTTACAGATCCAAAATTCAATATTTTCACAGTATAACCTCCGTTATCATCCTCTTAAGGTTCAAATTTCAAAAGCTTTTTTCCCTGATACTTTATCCGGACATACCGATTCATGCAAGAATCTGTTCATTTGAATTTTGAAAACAGAGGCATTCCTTTATGAAACTTAACACTTATATATTGCCAGCCCGAAACCATCCTATATATGGAATTCTTAAAAATACCAAAATTCGATCATCTCAGCAGTATTCAATTGTCATTCTGTTTTGCAGAATTCCATTCCGTCCATACGATTGATTTCAGGAAAAATTGAATCTTTCTTCGCAGGATATATAAGGAGGAAATAAGAGAGAAGTCACTTCCTTGTTTCCTAGTATAATCAATATAGGCAGAATTAAAGAAAAATTTTCAGAGAGTCTATATAAAATTGATTTTTTTCTAACAGATCAAAAATCAAAGATATTTAATACCAACCATCTTTTATTTAATCTTTCTATTTCTAAAAACTTCCCTATTTCACAACAGTCCTCTGAAAAGCACCCATATCTATCTTTTCCCGCGAAGGGAAAAGATGATGCAAAAAGGTTTGGAAAAGGAAGAGCGCGAGAAGGAAATAACCTTTCCTCAAAAGGTTTTTCTTTCTCGCATTAATATTCTTCTCTCTTCTTTCCTCAAAAGGTTTTTCTTTCCCGCATAGAGTAATCAAGCCTTTTTCCCTTTAAAAAAAAGACAAAAAAAAGACCCTGCTGAAAACCAACAGAGTCTTTAAAAAAGAAATCCGGCATCGAACTACTCTCCCGCAGTCAAATATGCAGTACCATCGCCGCTGGGCCCCTTATCGATCGTGTTCGGGATGGGAACGTGAGTTGCAAGCCCGCTATGGACACCGGAAAAAGAT
>CASERY010000070.1 GCA_949290385.1 uncultured bacterium
ACCGGAAATCACTGCTCCGCGAATCTTTTTGGATTTTGCCGTAGCTGTCATGACTCCTCCCCAGAGAGAGGCTTCGGTATCCTCGGAAGTATCCCAGACCACCACGCCTTCCGGCTTCATATCATCAAGCATCTGTGCGCGGAAAGACATTTCGCCCTCGATCATCACATTGGGGGCACTTTTCACGGTAAAGGCTTCACCGCAGACCACCATCTCATCCCGGAGCGGCATGATTTCAGAGGGCAAATTCTGGTTCAGAAGACAGAACTCACGCATGACATCATTGATACAGCCTGTATACAGTTTCTCATAGCGTTCACAGAGTTCACGGACAGGAACAGGAAAAGTGTTGTCAGGAATATGCTGACGGTTTTCAATCAGACGACCCAGCTTCATCAATCCGGCTTCCCGCCCGATTCCTTTCATATCTCTAAGAGACGGCATAGAAATATTCCTTCTTTTTTATTTTTTTACGTTACAGATTCATTCAGATTCTCATTTTCAGCGGATTAAAAGATGAATCAGGACCACTGACGGTCATTGGACCATTCCTTGTTCCATTCATCTGTGGAACTCCAGGCTTCCGGGAAATCCGGATGCAGTTTGGAAGCAATCAGTTCCTCATTCAGGCTTTCGATTCCCAGCCCCGGCGCATCCGGCACTTTGATATAACCGCTGCTGTAATCCACTGCCGGCTTAATCAGATCATTCCACCATGGCACATCCACCGAATGCAGTTCCAGCGCCATAAAATTGCGTGTTGCAGCAGCCACATGGACAGCCGCCATGCAAGCCACAGGACTTTCCGCCATATGAAGCGACATCTGGACACCATATTCCTCTGCCATGTCGCCAATTTTCTTTGTCTCCAGAATTCCTCCTGCTGTCAGAATATCCGGATGTACAACAGCAAGTGCACCCGATTCCAGCAAAGGTTTGAATGACTCTTTCAGGTACATGTCCTCGCCCGTTCCAATGGGAACCGTAGTGCTTTGGGCCAGCCGCACATATTGGGAAGTCATCTGCCAGGGCACGGGATCTTCCATCCAGGCAAGATTGTATTTCTCAAGGCGCTTTGCCAGTTTTATGCAGTCTTCCACCGGGATATGTCCCAGATGGTCTATTGCAATGGGCACTTCATATCCGACTTCACGGCGCACATCCGCCATATACTGTTCCAGGAAGTCAAGCCCCTTTTCCGTTAAATGAATGCCTGTAAAAGGATGCGCTGTATTAAACAAATCGTATGCTTCTCCACGCATAGCACGCGGATCGATAGACCCGTGCGGTGTGGAAAAGACCGTTTTCTTGTATTCGCGCATCTTTTCCAGAAACCCCAGAGGTGCACTCAGACATCCTTCATGCCCCATCAGGAGTTCGATGCCCAGATCCATTTTCAAAAAAGTAAATCCCATGCGCATTCGCTCTTTCAGGGCTTTGCCCATGTCCCGGCCTCCGCCTTCGGAGTCCGTATCGCAATAGCAGCGGATGCTATCACGATATTTCCCCCCCAGAAGCTGCCACACGGGAACCTCCCAGACTTTACCGGCAATATCCCACAGTGCAACTTCAATGCCGCACACACCGCCAGCCTGTCTGGAGTCTCCTCCGAACTGCTTTATCCTACGAAAGATTTTCTCCACGTTGCATGGGTTTTCCCCCAGTATGCGGCTTTTGAGCATTGCCGCATACGTGCGGCTCGATGCATCCCGAACTTCACCGTAACCGGTAATCCCCTGATTGGTTTCAATTTTCAGCAGGGTACAGCGTTTTGGCGCACCATCGATATCCGCAAAACGCAAGTCTGTAATTTTCAATGTGGACGGGTCAATACCTTTTTTCATTCATTTTCTCCTGAATTCTGAAGGATGATTGATATTATTATAGTTTTATGTTTCTGATTTTCCGTTCTTTATTCAAAATACTCTGCATGGCCGGTCTGTCTGGACAGACGTTTCCATCTCTCCTGGCTCTAGTTCAGGAACCGGCATATTTACCAGACTACAGTTTTGTACAGGCATTTTCAAGCGACTTCTTCAATCTGGATCTTTTCGGCTGACTGAAATCCTTTTCAAAACCAATCAGAGTCAGGGCGGCAGCTGTCTCCCCTCCAGGCAGCTGCACAGGACTGGACATGGCACAGATATGCCACCGATTCTGCTGAAGATTCACGGCCACACCGTTTTTTCTCACTTGTCCCACGGCATCCCACAAAATTTTAGGATCCTTTTTTTCCGGCAAATCATCCTGTGGGCACAAATCCAGAAGTTCCTGAATTTCCTGATCGGTATATTGTGCGGCAAGTGCCGCGCCTACAGATCCTTCAATCAGAGGGAATCTCGCCCCGATCTTTCCTGTAACAGCAAATGGTCCGGGAGCTTCCGCACGGATCAGAGTGAGCTGTTCATTTCCCTGGCGGATGGACAGTTTGCAGGATAATCCAGTTTCATTGGAAAGTCCATTCAGAATTTCCTGTGCATGCCCCAGTCCATACGAATGCTTCTGCAGTTTAAAAAGAACTGGCAGTACACCAAAGGACAACTCATAATGTCCGCCCGGGCCTTTTTCCACCCAGGAATATTTCATCAGTGTTTGCAGGATTCTATAACAGGTACTGGCTGAAAGATCCAGCATTCTGCACAGATCGTTCTAACGCAGTCCCCCTTCAGACTGAGCAATTGCATTAACAAGCTGAAGCGTTTTGTCCACTCCTGGAATTACATGGCTAAAATGCTTAATCTTTTTCATATTTGAAACAATCTTCTTCTAATTTGAATTTTACAAACAACAATATAGGCACTGAAAAAAGGAATTCAATCTTCTTTTGAGAAATATTTTCTCTTTCTTCCGTTTTCCATTCAAATTTCATGGATTCCTGCAGTTCCGGATTCCCATTCTTAACACTTGAAAAATCAATATTCTGTGGTACATTGTGCTTCTAAGCGGCGCTGTGGCAGGTGCCGAATTGTCAACCGACAGGCCATAAGCATTCTGAATTTTGTTCTTTGTAAATGCGCCTGTACAAGAAAGTTCTATGGATACCCGTGTTCAGTCAGTTTAACATTCAAATCGGAAAATTCGTAAAATCTATCCGGAATCTGTTCTCTTCAGACAGTAACTCTACAGCAACAG
Organism: uncultured bacterium; assembly: GCA_949290385.1. GTDB lineage: Bacteria > Verrucomicrobiota > Lentisphaeria > Victivallales > UBA1829 > CASERY01. Next base: position 3,133 of record CASERY010000070.1, read on the forward strand.
AAGCTGCAGGCGCCCCTCAGAAACAATAGAAATCTCGTACACATACCGGGAAAAATACAACTGAATCGTTTGCAAAAACCCGGAAAACGAACCGGTCTTCCACCACTCAAAAATCATCCTTAAAAACTTCAGCCGCTTCAAACTCGGCAAAAAAGCCCAGAACAGCATCCAGAAAAAATGGCTCCGGCCCATCTTCTTCCTCCAGTACTGTCAATCCCTGTAAAAAAGAAATTCCTCCCATGCCGGCTTTTGTTCCACCTCCGGAGCAGGAAGGAAAAACAAGATTCTGTGATCTGGATCTGGCTCCGGAAGTCCTTGCAGCAACTCAGGATCTGGGTTTTCAATATTGTACTGAAATACAAAAAGAATGCCTCCCCTATTCGCTGCAGGGAAAAGATCTGGCGGCAAAAGCACAGACAGGAACAGGTAAAACTGCGGCTTTCCTGGCAGCAACCATTACGCGTCTGATCCGGAAACCGGCGGAAAACCGCAAACCTGGAACCTGCCGGGTTCTGGTCCTTGCTCCGACACGGGAACTGGCAGTACAGATTCATGATGATGCAGAGGCCCTGGCCAAATATACCAATCTGTACAATTTGGTTATTTTCGGCGGAATGGATCATAAGGGACAACGGGAAGCATTGAACCGTCCGGTGGACATTCTTGTAGGAACACCAGGCAGAATTCTTGACTATTCCGGAAGCAGACACCTGGATCTTTCCTGCACAGAAACCCTGATTATTGATGAAGCAGACAGAATGCTGGACATGGGATTCATTCCGGATGTCTCCAGAATTGTCCGTCAGCTTCCTCCTCCCGGAGTCCGCGAAACAATGCTTTTCAGTGCGACATTGGAACCCGAAATTCTTCGTCTTGTGAGGAACTGGCTCCACGAACCGGTCTTTCTGGAATCAGAACCGGAACATGTGGTCACAGATTTGATTGAACAGCGCTTCTACGCGGTTCTTGATGAACAGAAACTGCCGATTCTTCTCTATCTAATCCGCACAGAAAAACCTGAACGGCTCATCATCTTTGGAAACCGTAAAGACAAAATTCGCACTCTTGTACGGGAACTCTACCGGTACGGAGTGGATGCCGAACTGCTTTCCGGAGATGTTCCTCAGGCAAAAAGACTGAAAATTCTGGAACGCTTCCGCTCCGGTCAGATCCGGGTGCTTGTAGCCACAGATGTTGCCGCACGCGGCATCCATGTGGACGGGATTACTCATGTAGTCAATTATGATCTTCCTGAACAGCCGGATGACTATGTTCATAGAATCGGCAGGACCGGACGTGCCGGAGCAAAAGGCATCAGTATCAGTTTTGTATGCGAATACGGTGCTTACGTTCTTCCTGATATTGAGAAATATGCAGGCATGGAAGTTCATACGGTTCAGGCTGAGCCGGAAATGCTTCTTCTGCCGGAGCCTGTCCGGCAGCTGCCGCAAAAATCGGAGGACGAAACTTTATCAAGCCACAGGAGGATCTCCTCCCGTTCTTCGATCCCCTTCAGGACAAGCCGTCGTCCGGGGCACAGTCGCTATTCAGAAAGGCAGCCATAATCATGATGCATCCGGAACCGGTACCCGCAGACGCCTGCTACATGCCAAAAGTCTCGATTATACTGGACAGACTCCGCAGTGCCCATAACGTCGGCAATATCTTTCGTCTTGCTGAAGCCACAGCAGCCACAGAAATCATCTGCTGTGGATACACAGCCGCTCCACCCCATCCGAAGCTGGAAAAGACTGCCATGGGTGCGGACAAACTGGTGCCATGCAGAGTCTTTCCTACCGCATTTGAAGCAATTTGTGCCCTCAGGGCCGAAGGATATGCGCAAATTCTTGCGGTTGAAGCACAGAAAGAATCTACTGATGCGATGGACTTTGAATATAGGTTTCCACTGGCTCTTATCTTCGGCAATGAGGCTCTGGGGGTTTCTCAGGAAGCCCTGAATGCAGCAGATGCGGTTGTTTCACTGCCCATGCTCGGTAAGAAAGCATCAGTCAATGTGGGAAATTGTGCAGCGGTGGTTCTGTATGCAGTCAACAGGCAGATCCGCAGAATGAAAGGAGACAAAATCGGATGAAAGTCTATCTTTTGGGACGGAATTTTGCCCATATACACAATGTTCTTGAACAAAAGGGCTTTGATTTTTCTGAATCCCCGGAACAGGCAGATCTGCTGATACCTCATGGAGGCGACGGTGCACTTCTCGGGGCTGACCATGATTTTCCAGATAAAGTCAAATTTCCAGTCAGAGATGCAGAAACAGCTCCACTCTGTCCACTTCATACACTTGAAAAACAAATTGATCTGCTGGCAGCAGGCAAACTTTCTTTACACAGACTTCCCCGCCTTTCCGGAACAGCAAACGGAAAAACACTGAAAGCCCTGAATGATGTTTTCATCCATAATTGCAATCATGTCATGGCCATGCGTTATAAGGTCTGGATTGATCGGGAACTTTACGGACATGAAATTGTCGGGGATGGCGTAGGGGTTTCCACAATTCACGGATCGACAGCCTATTACAGAAGCATAACTCACAGCACTTTCAGAACGGGAATAGGCTTAGCTTTCAGCAACAGTACAGAACTGGTGAATCATATTGTCCTTCCGGAACAGACGCAGATTACTGTCCGTATTCTCAGAGGCCCGTGCGAAATGGTTGCAGACAACTCTCCGGACAGAATCTACATGAAAGAAGGCGATGAAGCCCACATCATCCAGACGCAGGAAAAAGCAGAAATTCTTGGACTGGATATTTTTATGTGTCCGGAATGCCGAATGCTCCGGCATTCTCTGCGAAACAGTACTCAGTTTGCATAACTTCTGCAGCATCTGCTTTCTGGAACTTTCCAGGAACCGATATTTATATTCCCGGATTCCGAATGCTGACTTTTCAGAAAAAAACAACCATTTGCCCTCCTCGGAGCTTCAAAACAGATGAAAAAAATCCTTATTACAGCCGGTCCAACCCGGGAAGCCATCGATCCAGTCCGTTATATTACGAACTATTCCAGCGGAAAAATGGGGTATTCCCTTGCTGAAGCCGCTGTAAAAAGAGGTTTTGCTGTAACTTTGATTTCAGGTCCTGTGACTTTGTCCCGACCAGAACATCTTGCAGAATTTGTTCAGGTTGTCTCAGCGGCCGAAATGGCAGAAGCCGTAAAAAAACGATTTCCTCTGATGGATGCAGCCATTATGTGTGCAGCTGTGGCAGACTACCGACCAGTATGTATTTCTCAGAGTAAAATTAAAAAAAACGGTGGAAATCTGCTTCTCACGCTGGAACGTACAGAAGACATCCTTCAAACATTAGGAAAAATCAAACAGCCCCATCAGCAACTCATTGGATTTGCAGCTGAGACGGACAGTCTTCAAGCTTATGCTCAGGAAAAACTCCGCAGAAAAAATCTGGACTGGATCGCAGCCAATCTTGTAGGACGCACAGACCGTGGTTTTCAATCAGATGACAACGCCGTAACCCTTTACGGAGCCCATGGAGAGATCATTGATTTTCCATTATGTTCCAAAAGAGAACTGGCAGAAAAAATTCTACAGGCGATCTTTCCAGAATCCAGCAGTTTTTAAAAAATCCTCTTTTTCAAATTGAATTTTCATTTCTGGGCAGATTTCAGGAGGAGATATTCCTTCTTCAAAAGATCTTTCTCCTGGAATAAACAGAAATTTCAGAAAGTCCTCGCAATCCCATTCTGCTTTTCCATGTGCTAGTGGAGCCTTTTCCGTTGAAATCAATAAAAAACATCCTCGAACAGGGACAAAGTCTTCCCTGCCGAGGATATTTTTCTTTCTCAGGCCGAAGCCCGTTAAGTCTAATCGATCCAATGTTATATAATAATCGTTCCGTGGGAAAGTCTTCCCCAGGATCCCCTTGGAAGGTCCAGATCCTTGATCACCTTCATCAGGTCTTCCATTTCCGGAATCACATCAGTTCTACCGGCAGCAAACTCCCGAAGGCGTTCCACCAGTTCCTGCGTACGGGCTTTCTGGCCCGCAAGACGAATCTGAATTGATTCCAGACCGAAGGGCTTGTTGTGACGTTTCCACATGGCATGGTGGACATCGACAAATGCAGTAAGTTTCTTCTGATAATCCACTGCCAGCGGCAGGAGAGCCGATACAGCTTCCCGGCGGTTCTCACTTGGATAGGCTTTCAACATGGCATCGGCATAATCCAGTTTTGCCAGAACGGCATCTATCAGACACTTTGCCAGAACCATATCTCCGGCACAGCCGATCAAAGGTATGAGATTAAATTTTGCAGCGGCATCAAGGAGTCCTTTATGCATGACTTCAAAATTCCACTTCTTATTATAATCGCGAACTTCATGCGTTCTGAAATACCCCATGAAAAGGAGCATCAGAGGATCGTCCCACAAAACTCTCTGAAGATCCATACCGCAGAGTTTCGCAAGCGACAGAACCGCCTCGTAATTTGCGCCATCAAACAGGGCTTCCAGTTTTCGGCTGATAACACAGTCATCTGCTTTTCCTGTAAATGCAAGCTCTCCAGCAAAAGCAAGTCCGGCAAATGCGCTGTCATAATCACAGTATCCGCCGTCATCTCCCCACATGGTAAAAAAGACATCCTTGACCTTTGCCTCGCGGCAAGCTTCAAGACAGGGAACCACCGTATGATAAGTGTATTCGTAATCATACCAGAACTTGTTCCAGGTCCAGATGCCTGATCCCATCAGGGGCTCACTGCCTAAAGCACGGTGACGGGCTATCCAGTCTGCGTAAAAACTTTTCTCTTCATGATAGTAATCCCAGTAGACCAGTTCCACCCCCTTTGGAATCTGCTTCACTACCTCTTCTGGAATGACAGTTTCAGGATCGTAGTAATCGTTGTTCTTGCTTCCGATGCGGAAATACATATCCGACCAGATCATGGGTTTAAATCCGTATTTCTCGCAGATCGCAATCACCTTTCCCAGGTGTCGGTTGATAATACTGAAGCGTGATTCTTCCCCATGAAGGTCTTTGAAGCGTCCGGATCCGATTCCATGGGCTTCATCCATCCCAAGATGGATCCGGCGTGATCTCACCGATTTCTACCATGTGGCAATCATCTTTTCAATCAGATCGTATGTTTTCTGTTCATCCACCAGAAGTATGCCGTTGCAATCATTGATCTCATTGTAGTGACTCCAGCGGAAGATCTGTTCCAGATGGGCCAGAGTCTGAATGCACGGGATCATTTCAATGCCCAGAGAATACGCATATTCATCAAGTTTACGAATCTCTTCCTCCGTATAAGCTCCGCGCATCAGTCCAAAGAACGGTTCTCCTTCTATTTTGTAGGTATCTTCTGTATAGAGCATCACCATATTATAACCGAGAATCGCAAGACGCTCCAGATAGGACTTCATATAATCCACGGTCATCACGGCATTGCGTGAACAGTCAATCATTATGCCAAACATATTGAACGGACAATAATCCGCCGTCTCCGGTATTACACCGGAAAGAACAGATCCAACCATTCTCAGAATCATGTTATCCCTGTTCCCGGAAATGATATACTTCATGCCATCCTGTCTGACTGAACAGACAGACTCATCTGAACTTCTTTCAAACACCAGTTCATAATCACCGCAGCAGCCTTTCAACCTAGGATAACGCACAGACAGTGTTTTCAATGCACGATTGATCGATTCCGGAGTCTTCTCCGAATTCCAGTAAAATGTATTTGCCATTATTCTGCAGAGCCTTTCTTTCCTGTTTCAGCTTCTCCAGCAGGATTTTTTTCTGAATACAGAATTTTCTATTTTTATTAAATTTCAGTTTCTTAAAATATTGATCTCTAGGGAGGTTACAAAAAATAGTCTGCCAACAGTTTTTTGTCTTTTTCCTAAATGTATAGCAAAAAAGCCGTTCTTCCGTATTTGTTTTGCGAAAGAACAGCTTTCCTGCTTATAAAGACCGTATGAACGATCTTTTCTGCATTCCTTTCAGACAATCAGACAATAATCGTTCCGTGGGAAAGTCTTCCCCAGGATCCCCACTGAATATCCAGATCCTTCATTACAGTCATAAGGTCTTCCATTTCCGGAATCACATTGGTCCTGCCGGCCGCAAATTCCTGGAGACGTTCCACCAATTCCTGTGCACGGGCCATCTGTCCTGCAAGACGAATCTGAATTGATTCCAAACCAAACGGTTTGTTATGCCGTTTCCACATAGCATGATGGGCATCTGCAAATGCGGCAAGCTTCTTCTGATAATCCACGGCCATCAACAGGAGTGCCGAAACAGCTTCCCGGCGGTTCTCACTCGGATAGGCCTTCAGCATGGCTTCGGCATAATCCATTTTTGAAAGCACTGCATCTACAAGACATTTTGCCAGAACCATATCTCCGGAACCGCCGTTCAGAGGAACAGTTTTCAGTTTCTCCGCCGCATCCTGAAATCCTTTATGCATGCTTTCAAAATTCCACTTCTTATCATAGGCACAGAGATCATGAGTTTTCAGATATCCCATGTAAAGAAGCATCAACGGATCATCCCACAAAACTCTCTGAAGCTCCATGTAACAAAGTTTGGCAAGGACTAGAACTGCCTCATAATTTGCCCCTTCAAACAGGGCTTCCAGTTTGCGGCTGATAACACAGTCATCTGCTTTTCCTGTAAATGCAAGCTCTCCGGCAAGTGCAAGGCCGGCAAATGCGCTGTCATAATCACAGTATCCGCCATCATCTCCCCACATGGTAAAGAACACATCCTTGACTTTTGCCTCACGGCAAGCTTCAAGACAGGGAACCACCGTATGATAAGTATATTCATAATCATACCAGAATTTGCTCCAGGTCCAGACGCCTGACCCCATCAGAGGTTCTCCTCCCAGGGCACGGTGACGAGCTATCCAATCTGCGTAAAAGCTCTTGTTTTCATGATAATAATCCCAGTAGACCAGCTCCACACCCTTGGGAATCTGTTTCACGACCTCTTCCGGAATTACGGTTTCCGGATCGTAGTAATCGTTTCTCTTGCTTCCGATGCGGAAATACATATCCGACCAGATCATGGGTTTGAATCCATATTTTTCGCAGATAGCAATCACCTTGCCCAGGTGACGATTGATAATGCTGAAACGCGACTCTTCTCCATGAAGTTCTTTGAAACGTCCGGAACCAATTCCATGGGCTTCATCCATTCCGAGATGGATCCGGCGGGATTTCACCTATTTCTACCATGTGGCAATCATCTTTTCAATCAGATCATATGTCTTCTGTTCATCTACCAGAAGCACGCCATCACAGTCATTGATCTCATTGTAGTGGCTCCAGCGGAAGATCTGGCCAAGATGGGCCAGGGTCTGAATGCACGGGATCATCTCAATACCCAGAGAACACGCGTATTCATCAAGTTCATGGATTTCCTCCATTGTGTAAGCGCCCCGCATCAGTCCAAAGAACGGCTCTCCGTCGATTTTATAGGTCTCCTCCGTATAGAGCATCACCATATTATAACCGAGAATTGCCAGACGATCCAGATATGATTTCATATAATCCACGGTCATGACGGCATTACGGGAACAATCAATCATGACGCCGAACATATTGAACGGGCAGTAGTCGGCCTGCTCGGGGATCACACCCGAAAGAACAGCTCCCACCATTCTCAGAATCATATTGTCTTTGCTGCCTGAAATGATGTACTTTGAACCATCCTGTTTGACAGCACACACAGAATCTTCTGAATTTCTTTCGAACACCAGTTCATAATCACCGCAGCAGCCTTTCAGCTGGGGATAACGCACGGACAGCGTTTTCAATGCACGGTTGATAGATTCCGGAGTCTTCTCCGAATTCCAGTAAAATGTATTTGCCATTATTTTGCAAAACCTTTCTTTCCTGTTTCAGTCTCCTCAAGGGGCATTTATTTCCAAACAACAAAACAGCCTCTTAACATTTTCTGGAAGTTGCTTTGTCTATGGATATAAACTTTAACCGGGGATCCGAAAAAAAGCAATATGAATCACTGTTCCATCCACCATTTTTCCATAAAAAAAGCCCTGGAAACAGATTTTCAGTCTGTTTCCAGGACCTGTTCAGCCCTTTTGATTTGCTGTCTGCCATTTTTTCAGAGAGGCAGAAGTGTCTTCTCCAGAACCTTTTTATCCTGGTCTGTAAAAAGCACTTCAATTCCCTTTTGAGAAAAGACAAGTCCAGCTCCGGCAAAGAGATCCGGATTCTCCTGCGGAAGAGATGCTACAACCGCTGCACATGGAATTTCAGAGGCATTATCCGGCTTTCCGGGATAACTCACATACAAGTGATGGTTATGTCCAAACAGAAGCACTTGCGGATGGACATTTTCTCGCAGCATTCTGCACCATTCTTCATAAATCTCGCGTTCAATATTAAATTTCGGATCCGTCCGTCCTTCAAAGAAAGGATAATGTGCAATGACCATCCGGTATTTCACATCGGGAGCCGCATACTCCTGATCTGCATGAAGGACCACAGAACGGAGGAATTCTGTTTCTTTTTTTCTGAAATCATGACAGCAAATAGTATGTCCATATTCCTCACTGGAGTCCAGTTTGTCCTCTCCGACATCCAGGACCAGTCCCCACAGCGGCCCTGCTCTAAATGTATAGTAAGACTTTCCATTGCAAACAGGAACATGTTCAACAAGTTTTTCTGCATAGCGCCCGCGCATGTCATGATTTCCACGGGAAAAGACCACCGGAATTTCTCCATGTGTAATCGTTCCGGCAATTTCATACAACCCATTGAATCCGTTTTCCTCTCCGCTGTGGTCTGCAATGTCCCCGTTCAGGATTAGAAGATCCAGTTCTTTTCCGAAATAACTGCCTGCCGCGACAGGACTCTTGATTCGGTTATGTGCATCCGCAATATGATATACATGAATAGCTTCGGTATTCTCTCGGACAGGTTTGAAACAGAAATCAATCTCTTCTATATCGGACGTCTTCGGATAATAAGGAGTCCTGTCAATTACCCGACGGAAACAAATCGTGTATTTTCCAGCCTGATCCAGCTTCTCCGCAGGAACAGTCATTCTGTGAGTTTTCACAGAAGAACGCAGAATTCCATTGACATCGTCATAAAATTCTTCATTTCCTACACGGACCCACATTAAAGTTTCAGAGTGTACGGGAACCATAATCTGGTACTCCCGTCCTACAAGATAAACTACAGGCCAAGTTGCAAAGACATCCGGCAAACACTGCATTCTGAAAACGCCTACCTTTCTGATTTTTTCCAGCCCTCCAATCCGGCATCGGCACTGGAAAGCCCTTTCTATCAATAAAAAAATTAATAAAACGATATAATTTGTCCTGTTCCTCCGATGAATTCAAGAGAATTCAATGAAATTTTTCAAAAACCTTTCTTCTTCCTTTTTTTTATCTGTTCCTCTATATGGCTTATATTCCCGATTAAGTCTGCAAGCATTTCGTTTTCACTGAAACTGGACTGTTTTTTCATGGATTTCCCTGTTTGTTTTCTTAACTTAAAAGAAAAAAGGGAAGACCCATTTTCAAGAGTCTTCCCGCCTAACGCTCTGATGTAAAAAATCCTGCTTTTATTCGGCACTGATCCGAACCTCTATATCCTTCAATACCTGGCTCAAATCTTCTACAAAGTCCTCGTAAAAGTTTTGGCCTTCCTTTTTAAGGATTCGAATTTTTCTCGATGTATTTTCCGGAATAAAATTCTCCGGCAGGATATAGCATCTGGCTTCCTGTTTCTGCCCGAAACTCGATGAACTGACTGATACAATCACACCTATAAAATCCCCTTCTTTGCTGAGAATGAAATCTCCAGGTTCTGCCGCAAGCTCACTTGCATTCCGAATGGAATTACGCACGATCATACAGTTTTGCCCATTACCATTATCGGAAAGGTCCAGTGAACAGCGGCCTTCCAAATCCGCTGTCTGGTTTCCATAGGAAGAAGCTTTAAAAAGCGTAAGATTCTGGGTCCCTCGTTTTTTCAGGCCATCAAAACTCACGGGTTTCAAAACTTCCCCATTCGGATGTTCCACAGGAATAAGCACTGCACTTTTTCCATATTCTGCCAATGTAATAACCGGTTCATTTAGAACTGATTCCCCCGTATTATCCATGGGATTATAACTTCTGAAGGACAGCTCTGAGACTTGGCTGTATCCTGAACTCTGAGCATCCAGGCCGAGGACCGAGGACAGCTCTCCAATCAGATAAACCTTTCCTCCAATATTCACCTGAGGCAAATAAAGCGTTCTATCTGTCTGGAGTTTCCCAAGAAAACGATCATTGACAATATGCACTTTTAGTTTCCGTACAGATGCTGAATAAGAAGAAACCGCATCATTTCTCAATTTACGTTCTGCCAGTTCAAGCTGGCTGCGTGTATATTGGAGATTCCGGGCCTGTTCCTGCTGCTGCTCTTCTGTCTTCACCAGCTGAGCGCGGGTTTCGGCAAGATTCTCACGAGTACTCTGAAGTTCTCCGCGGGTATCAAGGAGAACCGTTCTCGTACTTTGCAGTTCTGTCCGGACATTTCCCAGTTCTCCCCGCACTGCATACAGTTCCTTTTCACGTGTCTGCAACTGCTCTGCAGATGCTGCAGATGCCTGGCGTGCTTCATCCCGTTCCTGTTCAGTTGCGGCAAGCTGTCCTCGCATGTAAGCGATGCTCAGCTCTGTGGATCTAAGACGGTCCTCTGCAGACTCAAGTTTTCTCTGATCTTCTGAACGGCTTTTTTCCAGAACGGATAGCAGTCTCTCCTGCTCAGCCAAGCGTAATTCACGCTCCCGCAGTTCCGTCTCTCGTCTTGCCAGTTCCGTTCTAAGTGCCCCAAGATCCTTCTCTTTCTACTGCAAATCCCGCCGTACATTTTGAAGATCTGTTTCCCGGGCCTGAATCTCTGTATGACTTGCATTCAAACGTTTTTCAGCCTCCTCCAGATCGATTTTACGTTTCTGAGATTCTGTCTGACTTGCTTCCAGACGCGTCTCTGTCTCCGAAAGATTTTTTTCGATTTGAAAAAGTTCTGTTTTCAATCCAAGAAGATCTTCCTTATGATTCATTGCCTCTGCCTGGCTTGCTTCCAGACGCATCTCTGTATCTGCAAGTTTGGTACGGACAGCAGCAAGTTCACTACCGGCCGCTTCAAGCTCTCCGGAACGGCGGGCGATTTCCCCATATGCAGCATCCAGTTCAGACTGAAGAGCCTCATTGTCTTTTTCAATGCGATCTTTTTCAGAAAGTTCAGATTGTATTTGCTTTACATACAAGTCTCTGTCTGCCATTCCAGCCAGGCTCTGACCTTGAAACAATGCACTGGAATCTATACTTCCAGAAGATAATGAAAGTGCGGATAATACCAGGAAATCACAAATCACAATCAGAATGGACCGGTTCATTGTTGAGACCTCCTTCTGAAGACAAATTACCGCATAGTCTGCTTCAAATCAGCAGACTGAATCAGCTTCTGTTTAAGAGGATACTGCAGAACAAGACGAAGAATCACACTGAAAATAATGCCAATTAAAGTAGATGAATAAGCCACTAATCGGCTGATCTGAGGATTAAATGTAATCAGAGAAAAGGAAAGTACAGTCCCAAACAAGCCAAAATACAGAGGTAAATCCAGGAAAAGATCCGCATTCTCAAGCTTGGACATGCGCACCTCAACGGACTCTGTGCTTTTACGGATACCACTGAAAACCATAAATGCCGTACAGAAGGCAATGATTTGCAGCACAGTAACAAAAATCAGGGCAGCCAGGGAAATACGCCCCATGAAACGCCCATGTTTCAAGGCATTCTGTCTGGCAGCCTCGATCGCCTCCATATACTGTTCCTCCGTCCCAGGGGCCACCTGCACAACATCAGACGACGATGCAGAATAAGTTCCTTCAAACACCGACCGAACGCTTTCTGAAGAAGCATAAATTCCACACATAAACGCAACAACTATCAGAACAATCAAAGCAGTTGCAATGATTCCAACCGTATTCTTCCTCATCATGAAATGGATCCTCTCTATTCCTATTTTTTATCTCCACTTCCCCAGAAAAGTGTTTTTTACGACTGCTGTAATAAAATCATTCGGTCTGCTTCCTGCATTTTATCTTTTTCTACCCTCACTCCTTCCAGGAAGTAAGCGCAGGCACTCTTCTGGCGCACACAAAAATAATGATTATTACATAAAATCCTCAAAAGTAAGATCATCTCCTTTTATATCAATCAGGAGAAATCCTAAAACAGCATCAATCCATTCCAAGGGATGGATATCCACATCTGCCTCAATCACACCCAACCCAAGGGATCCTCCTACCGCCCAAAAATCTCTGGCGCCTGTATTCTAAGCAAAAATTTCCTCATCCTGGGATGGAACTCCTTTCTTGTTCCGATAATATTCCCGGACCCATGCAGATGCATTTTTCCGTTGGACGTCTTCAAAACGAAAAGGCCCCATTGCGAAATCCACTCCATCTTGAACAACCCAGCCATACTGGCGGTTTGCATCTTTCACGAGTTTCGCGTTGAAATAGTCCACACCCCCGCCAACTTTCAATGCTTCCGTTACATGTAGATCAGCACGTGCAGTCTAACCTACACCAATATTCAAGCTGAACATATCCAGAATATCCAGCAGTCTGTTGGGGACGTATAAAACCACAGCATCCAGCATGTGCGGTGTTCCGTTTTCTTCTGATGATGAATTTCCAGCTTCTTTCGTTCCATTCTCCCCAGCTGCAAAAACAGGGGCTGCTGCTGACAGAAAAAAAGCAACCAGAAAAACACTGAGAAATAATTTCATATCAAGCCTCTCTCATTCAATGCCTTGCCTGACAATAAGATATCCTCTACTAAGATAGCGATCTTTGGGAATTATACAAGAGAACCTTTGCAAAAAATTGATATTTTCCTGGAAGCAGTTTCCAGTCGAAAAAACTGAATATAAATTTGCTTTCCATCTTTATTCTTCATCTCATCTGAGAAAATCAGGCCCCTTCTTAAAACAACCGAATGAGTATAACAACAAGTTTCAGACCAGAGAATCTGTCATGAATATTTTCTGCAGGAATATCATGAAAAAAATAAAAAATATCCCTCTTTGAACAGGCATTCATCTTTTCAGAATCAAAACTCCCCGGGTTGACTCATGATATATATCACACCTTCAAAGCAAGATTGCCGGCAGTACGACATCGACGCTGAAACAATCCACCAGTGTAACATTTTCCCTGTTAATACATAGATATCTAATGCTGTCGTACAGTGTCAAATTTTCCGTCTGGCGTTTGGGAATTGTCAAAATCAAACGGCTTTGCTGCCGTGAATCTTAACTTAAAAGCTGAAGCTGTTCTCGCCTCCATACCTGCGCAGCCAGCAGTTTTTTTGCTCTGAAGTAATATAATAAAAAAAAGAAGAACCACTTTCATGGATTCTTCTTTCTTTGTATTCATTTCCGATTTTTTTAAATGCAACTTGTTTTTATTTTCAGAAATTCATGGGAAAATTACAGAAACTTCACATCCTGCATGCTCTTATGTCTGATATAATAATTCCGGTTGCACCCAAAGCATGAAGCTCATCCATAATACGGTTGCTTTCCTTCCTCTTAATCATGGACTTTACAGCGACCCAGTCAGCATTGTTTAATGGAGAAACTGTAGGTGCTTCCACTCCAGGAGTCAGTGCACAGCATTTTTCAAGATCACACTTACGTACATCGTATTCAATCATGGCATATTCTCTTGCAAGCATAATACCGCGGATACGTCCCAGCAGGCGGGAGACTTCCGGGCACTGACTCACCGACTGGTTCCGACCAATCAAAACCGCTTCAGAATACAGCATCGGTTCACCCACAATCATAAGACCGGCTTCCCGCAGTGTTGTACCGGATTCCACCACATCCGCGATGGCATCCGCCACCCCCAGACGAATCGAAATCTCCACAGCACCGTCCAGCTTAACAATGCGGCTGGAAGAAAACTGGCGCTTATCCAGCTCTAGTTTCAACAAATGCGGATAGCTTGTGGCAATTCTTTTCCCATTGAGATCGTCTACAGTCATACCAGAATCTTTCGGCACCGCAAAGCAGAACCGTGAACGTCCGTATCCAAGAGGCATAATCTCTACCACTGGCGCAGAACTGTCTATGGTAAGATCCCGCCCTGTAATCCCAAGATCAATAATCCCGCTGCCGACATAAATAGCAATATCGCGTGGACGCAGAAAGACAAAATCAATTTCATTTTCCTTATCTGTCAGAATCAGTTCTCGTCCATTTCTTCTGCACTGATATCCGGCTTCACTCAGAAGGGCAATGGCGGTTTCAGACAGCGCCCCTTTGTTCGGAATAGCTAATTGAAGCATAAGATTCCATCCTTCAAAATATTAAAGATATTTGTAAACGTCATCAAGTTCAATGTCATTGGCAATCATCATTACCTGAAGATGGTACAGAAGCTGGGAGATTTCTTCCGAAGTTCGTTCCTTTCCTTCATATTCAGCAGCCATCCAGACTTCTCCGGCTTCCTCCACAATCTTTTTGCCGATAAAATGTTTGCCCTTCGCCAATTCTTTCACGGTTCCGGAATTCGGGTCATTGGCAAGCTGTTTTGCTTTAAGCTCAGCAAAAAGGTCTTCAAATTTTTTCATGGTGGTCAGTCTTTCCCGTAACTTGATTTTTTGAATGTATGAATAATATACTTCCTGAACATGGAAAATCAAAAAAAAGAAGGCTAACTTTTCCGAATTCACTCATCTTTAACCAGATTCTTGTTTTTTCCTGATCTATGGCATCATCTGTACCAGCCTCTGATGCAATCAGCTTCCGATTTCCAAGATTCACATTTCTGCAAGGAGGATAAGCAATCAAGGCAACAATTAAAATTCTTGTCAGCCAGGAACAGTATTTTATACAGAGGGAAAATAATTTAGAAAAATAAAATTTCCTGTTGATTCATTTGATTTTCGGTTGTTTCTGCATATAGTAAGAATAAATACTCTGTTGAGAAACAAACAAAATCTTATTCCATACTTGCTTGTCTGATAATGCAATTGTTTCCCGGCACAAAAAGCAATGGATCTGCCGCTTAATTCATCCTTGAATTCTGACAACAAGAAAGGCACACTGCCATGATGAACATTGAATCTTTCAAAACCATGTTCCGTTTGATTGATTTTCAAAAACGTGTATTCCTTGCAAAAAACTGGAAAACATTTTCAGCATGCAAGTTCAAAAGACCTCTTTCTGCAGCTCAAGTCAATCATCTGATGCTCATTCGGTTTGTTCTTCCGTGTAATTTAAGCAAGGTTATGGAAATTACGGGCTTGTCTTCATCCGGAGCTTCGCTCTTTGTGGACAATCTTGTACGCGCCGGTATTGTCTACCGTGAAACAGATCCAAATGACCGCCGCCACATACGAATCATTGCTACCGATGAAGCCCTTCATCTGATTGAGCAAATAGACTGCGGCCTCAATAAGTTTATTGACCAGCATCTTGAGTCCTGCACTCCGGAAGAGATGGAAATCATCAACAAAGCTGGTAAAATCATTTGCGACAAACTTTCGTCTACCATCAGTGATAAGAAAATTTAAGCATTTCACCTCACTGGCCTCCGGCGAGCCTGTATGCTTTTTCATTTTTTCTGCTGCATCTCAAACTAAAAGAATGGTCAGCAAAATCTATCAGCAAAACCCTATAAAGAAATTCCTGTTCCTCTGCTGAAAACATCTTTGTTTTCTGGAAGGTAAATTGCAGTATTGGATTCTCACCATTTTGGCGTTTTTTACTGGCTCCAGAGATTATTCTCTCTCTTTCACACGCATTCACTCTCTGCTTTTCCTGTGTTTTTCTTCCTGCTGTGCCAGCCTTTTTATGATCCATTTTTAATCTATGAGCGGTTGTAGTTTTACCAAACTCATGGATAAATATCGCTTGAAAGATGAAAGTTTTACGAACAGTTCTCGTAAATCCGGGCAAAAAGGAAAAATAAGGGGGGATTCTTTTTCAGAGATATTTTTTTCTGACAAACATCCTGGACCATAGAAAAGTCTTCTTAACTGACCTTCAAGAAAAAGCAATATATCTGATCGGAACAATGGAAAAGGCTGTACCTGCTTTTTAACTGACCTTCAAGAAAAAGCAATGCTTATAAATCACATACCCCGACTCAAAGGAACCAGCGAAAACGAAAGCTGTCCCATATTGTCTCTCATGCTCTCTTTTGGATCCAGTCATTATATCATACTTAGAATCCAATATTAAAGACTTGCCCGTCGCTATTCCACCTTTTTCAGAATTTCAGGAGTATTTATCTGAATTACGCGCTGAACATTTTCCTCAAAAGTAAGTTCTGCCGATTCATCTGCATTATCTGACACTACTTTTATCAGCAAAGAGGGCACAGGCCATGCCTTGCAAAGAGCTGCAATTGCATAGCTTTCGCAATCAACAAGATATGGGTTCGAATCCAGGGGGGTCGTACTGAAGTAAGATACAGAAAAAATCCGGACAGCATTTTCTGACGGATTTTCCGGGTTCAATGCCGCTCCGTCATACATTTTATAATTTTCACTGACAAGCGTGAAATCTCCATCATAAAATATCTCTGGAATCACCACCGCTCCAGGTTTTATCTCAGGATACGTGGATCCACAGGTTCCAATATTGACAATCAGATCGCATCCATGCTGGAAAAGCTGAATCAGTGCCATTGAAGCATTCGTTCTTCCCACGCCACTGACAATCATCAAATCTCCGTTTTTCAGTCTGATAATTTCTTTCTTATTCAAAGGACCCGTATATCCCAGGGCCGCTGCCACAGGCTGAGCTTCCTCCGTCATTGCAAAGATATATCCAGCTTTTTTCATTTTACCAAGTTCTTTCAAAAATATCTAAAATTCAAATTATGACAAATGATGCAGAATGGACACAATGATAATACACCTTACACGACGCTGCTGCCTCCCCCCACAGGAAGGTGGTCATGGCATTTCTTTCTTCTCTGGAACTCATTTGTCTCTCTCATGTTCTTTCTCTGTTAGACAGGGATCTCTTTAAATGCCCAGAAATGTTTCAGGCAAAAATAGTCCCCCTCTCCTGCTTATGCCGGATGCAGTCAATGTCAGATAGAAAACCCTGCAGAGAAATGGAAACGCAGACGCTTCTTCACGCCTTCCTGATGGCACACAATCGGATAAGCCAAATCAAGGCGAATCGGAAGTACAATCCCCGGGACATTGATTCTCAACCCATAGCCAATACCCATATTAGGACTTCCAAAAGGCCCGAAACTTCCCGATGTGGCATTTCCAATGTCTGTGAAAAATGCTCCGCGGAAGATACTGTAAATTGGATGACTCAGCTCTACAGTACCAAGCCACATGAACTGTCCACCGTAATTATCCTCATTTCCATCTGCCGGACCAATTGACCTGTACGGGAATCCTCGGATAGAATCTCCGCCACCAAGGAAATAACGATCAAACAAAGGCACCTCATCGCCATTGAATGTGTTGACAGAACCGATTTTGAAGGCTGTCATCAGAACAAACCAGTCATGGAAAAAGGAATAATAATTCACTCCTTTCAATTCCAGTTTGTAGTAATCCACTGTACCTCCGAATGCCTGGGAATTCAGGGCTCCGTAAAGAGATACATCGTATCCGTTTCTCGGATCATAGGGATTATCCAGAGTATCCCGTTCAATCTCTGCAAAAACACGCCCCACCAGCTCCCGACCTTTCTGCGACTGGAATTTGCTGGAAAGTTTACGAGCCATATCCATGACCCGGACCTGTTCAAAAGTGTAGCCTCCGGTTATTGTAGTATAATCATCCAAAATATTTTTCATCAGAGAAACCGT
>CASERY010000071.1 GCA_949290385.1 uncultured bacterium
AAAAAGAAATCCGGCATCGAACTACTCTCCCGCAGTCAAATATGCAGTACCATCGCCGCTGGGCCCCTTATCGATCGTGTTCGGGATGGGAACGTGAGTTGCAAGCCCGCTATGGACACCGGAAAAAATTCAGAGTCTGAAAAAAATCTCTATTTATTTATTGCTGTCTTTAACAGATAATGTAGTACCATATTGCAAAAATGCAAGCTCGATCAAATATGGATGGATAAGAAGTTTCTTAAGTCAGGAGGCTTAATCAGGGAAAAATGAACCGGAAAAATGCCTTTTTAAAGGAGATTCAGATACACTGAAAAACACGGAAATATGAAAGAATTATTTTTTTGACAAAAAAGACAAAAAAATCCTGAAAAATATCATAATCATTGTATATTAAAACGCACCATAATAGGAAATAATTCGCAGATTGCAAGTTGGTCCGGCGGATTTCAGATTCAATTCTGCATTTCGGCCCTTCCCGGGAAATTCCGGTTCAGACAACATATCCGCTGGAAAAACTCTTTGATTTGAAAGGAATAAGGATAACATTTATGGTTGATGTTAGAATCGGGAAAAAAATACTAACTTTCCGAAAACAAAAGAAAATGTCCATTCAGGCATTCTCCGATTATTGCGGAATCAGCACGGCCTTGATCAGTCAGCTTGAACGCGGCATTGGAAATCCGAGCCTGCATGTTCTTCAGCTGATAGCCAATGCGCTGGGAATCCCTCTGGCGTCCCTCTTTGTCATGGAAATAGACAATGGTTCTCTGATCCGTCGGAAAGAAGATCAGGAAGTCATCCGGAAGCCGGAAGACCGGGACGTCGTATACCGGGGACTGACTCCTGGTCCGTTGAAATCCGGGGTAGAACTTCTGATGCTTGAACTGAAGCCTCATGGATTTACAAATCCTGATTTTTCTCAACATATTGAGGAGGAAATTCTGTTCGTGGAACGTGGAGAAGTTACTCTGGTTTTTGAAGAGGAGGAGTTTCTGCTGAAAGAGGAAGATACTGTACGGATTCTGCCATCTCGTAAACATAAACTGCAGAATAACTCCAATTCGCCGGTGAGGATTCTTTTTATCAAGAATAAAGTATCCTATTAACTTTCAATCTTCAAACCGGCTGGCTTTCAAGTTAATTTTCAGAAATGCGTTTTCTTTTTGCTTTTTGCATTTCAACGCATTTTTTAATTTGAACAGTTCCCGTCAGCACAAAAACGTGCAGAAATGTCAGAACAGGACAAAGTCCGGAGGATCTTTTCATGATCCTCGGACACCCCTGAGTTCTCCCTTTGGGGTTTGGATGGTAAAGAATTCAGTTACAGACCCCAATCCAAAGAAAACTGCCCCAGGAAAAACTCTATTCTTCAGGCGAGAAAGAATTTCCTCTGTTCTCTGGAGTACAGATGGATGAATGTATTCCAGAAATTTTTCAATCCTTCCCTCTTTCCCTGGATTGCTGAAAAATGGAAAATAAACACCTGAATGCCATCAAACTTCTTTCACATAGATTCTTCCCGCAGGTTCATGCCAGTCAGGATTGTCTGCCCTATATTTCTCTTCAGAGCTTCTCTCCCCGGAATGAATTCGGATAGGATTTCCAGTCACCGGATCATTCTCAGGAAAAGCGGAGGGATCAGTGCGGTCTATTGACTAAGCCGGATGTTTTTTTCGTGGCAATGAGGACATACGGATTCCAGCAGCTGATAAAAACGAGAAGAATGGTTTCTTACTTTCAAATGGCAGAGTTCATGAAGCATTACACAATCCATCAGTTCCTGGGGGAAAAAAATCAAAGTTCCATTCAGGGAAATATTCCTTCTGGCAGGAGAACAGCTGCCCCAGCGGCTTTTCTGCAGCCGGACAGTCAGTTTTTGAAAGTAGAATTCCGGTCCGAGCTGTTGCGCAAGGGACTGGATCCGTGCGCCCAGAATGGCTTCTGCATTCCGCTTCAGAAAAAGCTTAAAAGCATTCTCCACACATTCATAATCCAGAATATTTCCAGACACTTCAATCGTTTTTCTGTCTGAAGAAACACAGATCCCTGTCCAGCAACAGTCTTTCCATTGGTATTCCACCTTCAAAGGACTGCTGGAAATCCATGGCAGCATCATTTCAGAGGGATAAAATAGACAGGAAGACGTTTTCCCCGGAAAGAATTCTCCATTTTCTCCTTCTGCAGAACCAGCATGACTTCGGGAACGGAACACAAGTCTTTTCTTCTGAATCCACTTTCTGTGTTCCTCCAGAAAGGCCAGCGCCTTTTTTTCCGACTCATGCAAAGGCAGCGTCAGGACAACCCGTCCGTCCGGATATACAGAAAGTCTTAAATGCCGACACCGCCGGGAACGACGCATTTCACAGAAAAATCTTCCTGTTTCCGGATCTTCCAGTTCAAGATCTCTGATTTTTTCAAATAGGCTGTTCAAGGTCAAAATCCTGTTTTCTGCACCTCATCCCGGCAGAATGAATTCCTGCGGAGTTAATTGCATCAGCATCATGGATACACACGCCGTCTTGACGATTTCTCATCAGCAACCACATCTCGCGGAAAAGAAAATAGCATCAATACGTCAGAATACAATCTCTCAAGAACAGTCATTCTTCAGGGTTTTTCACAACGAAAATGCTGGATCACCCCCCTGTTTTAATACTTCAAGTCCGTATTCCTTGCAGAACACACATCCAGGATCAGCCCTGTTCCTTAATGGATTTCATATATTCTTTCAGGATCTCCACCGATGAACCTCTGAAAAGCCCGGAAGCCTGCTACAAAGGCAGAACAGCTGTCCTCCAGAATCATTCCTTCTTCACCACACGCCCTGATTCCTCAATATTGCAATATCTTCCTGCAGGCAGTATAGTATGCCTGAAAAAATACCAGCAAAAAGGAGAATGGCCATGAAAAAACAAAACGTAGTTATTGTTCTTGCAGACGGCTTTGAAGAAATAGAAGCTTTAACCCCGATGGATGTACTCCGCCGTCTGGGCTGTGACGTATGCCTTGCAGGCCTTTCCGGCGAGATGGTGCAGGGTGCACATGGACTCTGTGTAAAAGCTGACAAACGTTTTGAGGAAGTCAATTTCTCTTCTGCAGATGCCATTGTGCTTCCGGGAGGTCTTCCGGGAGCTGTCAATCTGCGCAATCATTCCGGCCTGCGCAAAGAACTTCAGAAAGCAGCCGCGGAAGGACGCATTACTGCAGCCATCTGCGCTGCCCCCATTGTTCTTCAAGATGCAGGACTGCTCAAATACGGATTCTACACTGGCTATCCGGGTTCTGAAAAACTTGCTGAAAGCGCAGGCATGCATTATACTGAATCCCTGACAGAACGGACTGGATCCATTATTACTGCCAAAGGTCCAGGTGCAGCCTTTGCCTTCAGCCGGGAAATTGCCCTGGCCCTGGGATGTTCCGAATCTGAGTTCAGTCTCCTTGAAAAAGCTATGATTATGGAGAAAGAATGATTTCCCATTACACTCTCATCAAGGAGTCCAGCCGTTCCTTCGCCAGGCTGGGCACATTGGAAACGCCTCATGGAGTCATCCGGACTCCGGTCTTTATGCCGGTGGGAACCCGTGCCACAGTAAAAGCCATGTCTCCCCTGGAACTGGAACAGCTCGGAACACAGATTATTCTCGGCAATACCTATCATCTTCTTCTGAAGCCCGGCTCTGAACTCATTGAGCGGGCCGGCGGACTTCATGCCTTTGAAAGTTGGAAGCATCCTATTCTTACGGACAGTGGAGGTTTTCAGGTTTTCAGTCTGGCCCAGCTGCGCAAAATGAAGCCGGACGGAGTTGAATTCTCCTCCCATATCGACGGTGCACGTTTCTTTCTCGGACCCGTGGAATCGATCCGTGTTCAGAGACAGCTTGGGTCAGACATTGTTATGGCCTTTGATGAATGCACCCCTTATCCATGTACACATGAAGCAGCTGAAAAGTCATTGAATATCACGATGCGCTGGGCGGAAATGTCCCGGAATCAGCCGTTGAAAGACGGACAGCAGATGTTTGGAATTGTTCAGGGATCCATCTTTCAGGACTTGCGAGAGCGTGCTGTTCGTGAAATTACTGCCCTGGATTTCAATGGCTATGCCATCGGCGGTGTATCTGTAGGTGAGTCTGAAGAGGAAATGATTAGGGCCATGGACTGGACTGCTCCATTCCTTCCGAAAGACAAACCCCGTTACCTGATGGGAGTCGGCACACCAAAACAAATCCTGGAAGGCATTAAACGTGGAATCGATATGTTTGACTGTGTCATGCCGACCCGTCTGGCACGCCATGGTTCAGCCTTTCTGCGGGGAGGCATTACCATTCCCGTCAAGGCAGGGAAGTATAAAGAAGACTTCACTCCCATAGATGAACGATGCCACTGTTATGCCTGTTCAAATTTCACAAAAGCCTATATCCGCCATCTTATGAATGTGGATGAAATTCTGGGAATCCGGCTTCTTACCTTGCATAATATATCCTATTTTATGGAGCTCACAGAAAGAATTCGTCAGGCAATTGCGGACGACTCCCTTGAAGAACAGGGAGATTCCATTCTGTAAAAAACAGTTCACATTTTCCCGGCAGTCAGAAATCAGCGTGAAAACTGAAAAAATACAGCCGGGAGGATTCTCATATTTTCTTATCCGTCTTCTTATCCATCCCTTCGGTCAGTAAATCCGGTTTTCCCTGAATCTGTCAAAAGCCAGATTCTCTTCGGAATGCCGGATTTCCTGTTTTTGCAGAACCAGGGAAAAATGGATGGAGTCCGCATCTTTTTCTTTTCCTCTGTTCTAATCTTCTACACAGTTTTTTCATCACCTCCCAGAACAGGGATTGCTGAAAGATGAACTTTCCTGTACTAACCTGAGAGAGATATACTCTGCCGGAACAACCCGTCTTCTGCAAATCTTGGGAAAGTTGAATTTTTCAAGAATAAACGTATAGTATGGGATTCTTTATTTCATGCCTGTGCATGAGAATATCAATTTGCTCTTCAGAGTCAGTTTTTTTCTGCATGTTTTCCCTGCCTGACTGATCCCCCTGTCAGCAGAGAGTCCCGGGAAAAGATCTTCACTTCTGAAGAACACGTACGGGAGTTTTTCCAATGGCAGACACACCCTTTTACAAGCAGTTGAGCACCCGTTTGCACGATCTGGAAACCATTGGCCGGTTCCGTTCTCTCCGGGAAATCACCATGGAGGATCACGGACATTCTCTGGCAGGATCCAAAGATATTATCAATCTTTCCAGCAATGATTACATGGGCATCGCCGGGGATTCCTCTCTGCGCAAGCAGTTTTATGAATCTTTTCAAAATGATTTTTCCAACAGCAGTCTTGCCCTTTCTGCCGCTTCCAGTCGTCTGCTTACCGGCAACACGCCGGCCTATACCAGGCTGGAAAATGCGCTCTCTGAACTTTATTCATCCAAAGCGGTCCTTGTTTTCAACAGTGGCTATCATGCCAATGAGGGCATACTTCCGGCCATCAGTACGAAAAAAGATCTGATCCTTTCAGATAAACTGAATCATGCAAGCATGATTGACGGAATGCGTCTGTGTGAAGGAGATTTTCTCCGGTACCGCCATCTGGACCTGGATCATCTGGAATCTATTCTTCAGAAAAAACGAAAAGACTATGACCAGGTCTTTCTGGTCACGGAATCTGTTTTCAGCATGGATGGCGATGAAGCGGATCTTGTCCGGCTTGCAGAGTTGAAAAACCGCTACGGCTGTATTCTCGTTGTAGATGAGGCACATTCTGTAGGAGTCTGCGGCCCCAGAGGAGCCGGCCTCTGCGCAGAACTGGGAATTTCAGATGAGGTGGATATTCTGATCGGTACTCTTGGAAAGGCCTTCGGATCCACAGGAGCCTATGGCGTTTTCAGGAAAGAGCTGCGGGATTATCTGGTCAACGCCATGCGTCCGTTTATTTTTACAACGGGTCTTCCTCCCGTGGTCCTTTCCTGGACTTTATTTGTGCTTGAACATATCGCAGACATGGATGAACAGCGCCGGCGTGTACGGGAAAACGGGATAGCGCTCCGAAAATAGATCGAATCAAAATATCCGGGAAAAACCGTTCCGGGCAGATCTCAGATTGTGCCGTTTATTATTGGCTCGGATCAGGATGCGCTTAAAGAAGCGCAAAGACTCTGTGATGCAGGCTTTCTTGTATTTGCAATCCGTCCTCCGACAGTTCCCCAGGGAACAGCCAGGCTCAGATTCTCCCTGTCTGCCGCATTGAACCAGGACGACTTCCAAAGACTGGAGGCTATTTTATGAGGACTGTATTTTTAAAGAAAGATGCAGCTCCTGAACTGGATCTTTTCTTCTGCGGATGGGGTCTCGATGAATCCCTGTTCACCCACCTGGTCCTTCCCGTGAAACGGGATCTGCTGTTTGTAAACCAGTATGACGCCTGCTGGAATCTGCCGGATCTATCCCGGTATCAGAAAGTACATACAGTCGCCTGGAGTCTTGGAGTGTTTTGTGCAGCCAAGGTTTTTCAGCTGCATCCGGAAATCGCATCCGGCGGAGATATGACAGGCTTTTGCGGTTCTCTTCTCCCCTATAATGCGGAAAACGGTCTGCCTCCGGCCATCTACGACGGAACCGCAGAACACTGGACATCCGAACCTGCACGTCTGAAATTTTATCAGCGTGTTTTTGGCAGACGATCATCCGGACCTGCGCTGCGGACGCCGGCAGATCAGAAAGAAGAGTTGATCTGCATCCGAGAAGTTGCCTGCAAAACTCCTCTTCCTGAAAATATTCAGCCCTATAAAACCATATATATTTGCGGGGCGGACAGAATCTTTTCTCAAGCAGCGCTTATCCATTTCTGGTCTACTAAAAATGTCCGGATTCATCTTCTGGAAAAATCCCCCCATTATCCTTTTGAACCCATGAAATCCTGGGATGACATTTTTGTATGAAAAAATCCGATTCCAAAAGGATCTGCTCCGGATTCAGCCGCAGTGCCTCTTTTTACAATCAGAACGCCGTCATTCAGAAAAAAATGGCGGAACATCTCTGTCTTCTCCTGACCCATTACGGGAACTCGTTTTCCGTCATTTCAGAACTCGGAAGCGGTACCGGACTCCTGACCATGGAGCTCAAAAAAGTTCTGACATGGGATACGATTCACCTTTTTGACCTACAGGAAATTCACTGTTCCTGGCCGGAAGCCTGTATTCATCAATGCGATCTGAATGAAGTTGTGCATTTCCCCGATTCAGATCTCATCGTTTCCGGAGCCACACTCCAGTGGATTTCCGATATTCCTGCCCTCTTTGAAAAGATCCATGCGGCTTTGCATCTCCGGCAGGGTCTTTTCTGTTTTTCCACTTTTGCCTTGAATCATTTTCAGGAAATCCGTTCTGTAACAGGCTTGACTTTGAATTATCACTCCGGGGAAGAAATGCTCCATCTCCTGCAAAAAAGCGGCTTTACACCCCTCTATATGGAACAGAGTCTTCATACGCAATGGTTCCAGTCGCCCATGGACATTTTGAAGCATATGAAGAAAACTGGAGTCAATCGTGTAACCGTTCATGAACTCAAGAATCCACGGGCAAGAATTCAAAAATTCTGTCAGGATTACGAAAGATTTCATTCCCCCTTGAAAGGCTATCCTCTTACCTGGCGTCCGCTTTACTGTATTGCAAGAGCCTGAACATGAAAGAAAAGGCTTTCAAATCCATGCGTGGAATATCGTCTGCCCGCATCGCTGAACGGTCGATATAATAACACAGATTCCGATGACAAAAACGCAAGCAGAGAAGCTATGGCTTGCATCGCTGAACAGAAACTATATAATATCCCCACCGATCAAGTCGTCAAAGTCTCAAAAAACTCAGAAGCGGGTATTTCCGGAGATCCTGAAGTTTTTCCTGAAAACCCGTTCTGCACCTTCACAGTTCAAAAGCGAAACAAGTCATGCATTGTCTGCCATTCTAATTGAATTCTTTTCCGTCAAAACGGTCAACCTTACTTCTTATATATTTCTTTTCGATGCAGGATTTCCCTCCTTTGTTCCTCTTGAAAAACGAAAGAAGAGAGAAAAGTTTTCCGTCAAATTCCCGTCTTTCTTTCGTCACTTTCAAAAGGAGGAGATTCCCATCTGACAAACTGCATGTCTGGATAAATCCTCTTTCCACTATTTCTCTGGCAGGATATTATAACGCTTCCAGTTTCAATCCGGCCAGGAAAACAAACTGATAAAATCAGCATGATCTGTCCGAACAGATACAAAAATAAATCTTTTAAACAAAAAACACTTCCTTAAGATCCGGTATATAACTTCACATCCCGGCCACCCAGATACGATTTTCGGCAGTCAAAAATGTCTCCATCCATTAGATTCTTCAGCCGCCGGCTTCGCATCATTCACCAGATACAATCTTCTGTCACCCCCGTCAAAGAGACTTTACTGGATAGACATTCATGAATTTCCGGGTCATTGGGGTAAGCCATGGAAAATCTTTCTTTTCTTCATTTTGATGCGCCTCTGCTGCAGAATGGTGTATCCGGCAACTTTTTCACAGAAACAATGTACAAAAAAACTCCATCCGCAAAATCATTCTTAATTTTCTGCGAATGGAGCAAGATTTTATTCAATAAGCAGCAAGCAAGAATTATTCATGAGCAGCATTGCTGTTCATTTTAATCTCATAAGCCTGTTGAAAAGCTACTTCCGGATCTGTTGTAGAAATGGTGGACAGATCCTTTCCAACTTTTGCCTTTATAGTCGCAACCACAATTCCTTCATCCCAAAGCCCCTGATTGGCATCATCATAGGTCTGAATGAACAAATGATCTTCGTTATATCCATCAGAATCCACATATTCGTAAGGCATCACAGCATTACGATAAACAAACAAGTTGGCATCACCAGCCTTATCAAGAGCAGCTGTCAGCCATTCCGTCTGCTGAAAAATACTGATTCCAATGGGAGGATTGTTGGCAATGGCAATGTATTTTGCCCCTGATACACCGGACTCTTCAAGACATTTCATATAATTCTGAACATGCTGATCTGTTTCAGGTCTCCATCCGAGAACTACAACTTTTTTATTGGGATAGTGTTCCTTGATTACTTTAGCAACACCGTATGCCTCAGCATTCCAGGATGATGAAGTAACCGTTGTTGAATCGGGCTTAAACATACCGAGATATGCTGAAATAAAGAGGCCGACACCTAAAATACAAGCAAGAAAGCCAATATAAGTTAAGCCATTTTTTCTTTTCTTTTTACCTGCCAATGTCAGGACAAGTCCAATCAAAGCAACAGCAATATAAATCCAGGTTGGAATCTGATTCATTTTTTTCTCCTTTTTGTTTTTCTTATTTCTGCGGCTACTCCGCAATTGTTTCTTTAAAAGCAAAACAAACCAGCCCAGGGCATTTGAACCATTTCAGAGAACTGAACCAGTTCAAATACACCCCGGCTGGGCTGGGACAAAGCCCGGATCAAAGCTCTATCCCAAAATCGTCTATCACAACACATCACAACAACAAAAAAACTTATCAAACACACTTAAAAAAATGACATGATATGAAAAACTTCTATGAATAACTTCATCCTTTTACAAAATCATGTTTCAGATTCCATCCAAGCTTCATTTGACATTTATCTATATCTCTTGAATACTGAATAGCGTCTGCTACAGATTCTGTTCAGGGTATTTTTGGATTTTATTTTTTCTGCTCTCCTCTACAGCTTCTTTATTTTAAAGGAAGCTTTCTTACGCTCACCAGATCCAGTCAGGAAAGTTCTTTCCATTTCTGAGCCGGCACTGCGATTCACTTCTTCCTTATAAAAGAGCGTTCAGAAAGAATCTAACCTCCCATTTTCCTGTTTCATATTCATCGTTTCAGCACGGTTCATTAAGCAGGATATATAGAGATTCCCGACCGGACAATTCTTTATAAATCCTCCATCTTTCTCCAAAACTAATTATACAATATTTTATGAAGGCTGTCAAGGGGGAATGAATAAGCAAATTCATAAACCATAAAGACGAAAAAGTATACAAAATAAGCTATTATTTTCTATCTTAATTTTATTTATATATTTATGCAATTTATTTATTATCATAATAATATGGAAATTTTTTAAGAATGATTCTATTGGAAATAATTTTCACAACATAAATAAGTTTAAAGGATTTTAATTCCGGCAGAATTCAATATAAAGGTGAATCCTTTGCAGGTCTTTCAAATGAGTTTTTATTAGCTAATTAACATAAACCTAACAGGATTCTTATATGCTTATTCATTTTAATATTATGAAAATAAATTAATTATAAAAAAAATTAAAACTTAATCTTTAATCAATAGCATTCCAGATAAGCCTTGACATATACCCCTGAAAAGAAAGGAAAAAATCAAATGGAAGAGGGAAAAATACGGGAAAATTATTTTTTTGTATTTTTTTTATTTTTTTAAGAATGAATATCTATTTTTCCTGAATTTTATATTTCTCTTTCCCCAGAAAGATCATAATCTTTAAAAATATGGCTTTTTTTCAATTGAAATAACTCCCATCTCTGTAGAATTCTTTCCGAAAAAAATCCCCTCCCAATCTCTATAAAATCTGCTTTTCCCGGAAGCTGCGGCTCTTTCTTTTTGTTTTATAAAGATGCTGCAATAATCCTCAGCCTATATTCATTCTTGTTTCATTATGCACTTCTGATTGTTTCTTCAAGCCTGTCTATCCTTCTTTATTCTGAACGACTCAACAAGAGAGACAGATTTTGTATTATATAAAAATATAGTACGCCTTCTTTCCTTTTCCCCTGCTGTCTGCCATTTTGCTCATTGCATCCGATTGGCAACAATACAAAAAACTCCTAAACGGGAAAAAGAATGGTTTTATCTCGAGATTGCATGCTTTAACGCATGCTTTCCAGCCCATTCCTATCTCAATTTCTCCCTGAAAATGGCAACTTGCAAAGGATACTGGCATTTGCCTGTGCTTTTCGTTTGAAAGGAATTTTTGTTCATCTTTCATTTGCCGTACCAAGTGCCGAAAACAAAACTGAAACAACCGATTTCGCCATGAAAAATGATTGGAACAGAATAAGAACAAAGATTGTTTTTTCTTAAAATCATGCTATATTTTCAGTCCGTAATTCTGAAGAGTTTTCCTGGACTGGAACAAAAGGATTGTACCGAAAATGTCAATGGATGATATCATTATCCGGGGAGCGGAAGAGCACAACCTCAAGAATGTGGATGTACAAATTCCCAGAAACAGTCTTACTGTGATTACAGGGCTCAGCGGATCCGGCAAATCCTCTCTCGCTTTTGACACTTTGTATGCCGAGGGACAGCGCCGTTATGTGGAAAGTCTCTCCGCCTATGCCCGCATGTTTCTGGACAGAATGTCCAAACCCAAGGTCCAGCATATTGAAGGCCTTTCTCCTGCCATTGCCATTGAGCAGCGTTCCTCCGGGGCCAATCCACGTTCCACGGTTGCCACCGTAACAGAAATCTATGACTATCTGCGTCTTCTGTACGCTTATACTGGCACTCCTCATTGCCCGACCTGCGGTAGAGTTCTGCAGGCTCAGTCAGCGCAGTCGATCTGTGACAAACTCATGGGGCTGCCGGCAGGTCCCGCCATGATGATTCTAGCCCCTTATGTAACCGGCAAAAAAGGTGAACAGCTGGATATTCTGGAAAAGATCCGAAAAGACGGTTTTGTTCGCGTTCGTGTGGACGGAGAAATGGCGCTTCTGGATGAAATCGGTCCTCTGGAAAAAAACAAACGTCATACGATTGAGGCCGTGGTGGATCGTCTGATCTGCGGGAAGCTGGAACGCACCCGTCTGAACGATTCTGTGGAAACAGCCTTGAAAATGGGGAACGGCACTCTGATCATTCTGCTTGAAGATCTGTCTGACAAAATTCTTCCATCCAAGGGAAAAGCAGCAGGAACAGGCGCAAAACGTGTCTGGAAGGAAGAACGCATCAGTGAACATCTTTCCTGTGAAAAATGCGGAATCAGCTTCAGCAAACTGGAACCCAGAGACTTTTCCTTCAACAGTCCCTTTGGAGCATGCCCTCACTGCAACGGCATAGGCAGTCTGCAGGTGATGGATCCAGCCAAGGTGGTTCCGGATGAGACGCTCTCCATTAAAAAAGGAGCCATTTCTGCCTGGAGAAAAGGACCGCGGCATCTGATTATCTATTACAACCATATTCTGAAAAGTCTGGCGACTCATTTCAATGAACCGGACATGCTGGAAACCCCCTGGAACCGTCTTCCCGAAAAAATCCGTCATTGTCTGCTGTATGGAAGCGGGGACCAGGCCATTGACTTCAGCTTCTGGATGCGTGGAAAAAGAATCAGTGTCACGAAACCATTTGAAGGAATTCTGGCCAATTTGCAGAGACGGCAGCAGGAGTCGGAAAGCGACAGTGTGAGAGACCGTCTGACAGAACTCACTGTCCGTAAAACCTGTCCTGTATGCCACGGTGCCCGGCTGAAACCGGAAAGTCTTGCCGTGGAAATCTGCGGAAAATCCATCCGTGATTTCAATGCTCTTTCCTGTGCGGATGCCTATGATTTCATTCAGTCCATCCAGTTCACCGGTGAAAAGGAACAGATCGCCCGGGAGCTTATCAAGGAAATCCGGAGCCGGCTTGGCTTCCTGAAAGATGTAGGACTTTCCTATCTTACACTGGACCGGGAATCCGGCACTCTTTCCGGAGGTGAAGCTCAACGTATTCGCCTTGCCACGCAGCTCGGCTGCGGACTGGTTGGCGTTCTGTATATTCTGGACGAACCCAGTATCGGGCTGCATCAGCGAGACAACGATAAACTTCTGGCTACGCTCAAACACCTGCGTGACCTCGGCAATACGGTTGTTGTTGTGGAGCACGACATGGACACCATCCAGGCTGCAGACTATGTGCTGGATCTGGGCCCCGGAGCCGGCGTCAACGGTGGCGAAATCGTGGCACACGGGACTCCGGAGGAAATCAAACATTTTCCACGTTCTCTCACAGCAAAGTATCTCAATGGAACGGAAAAAATAGCCATTCCTGAAAAACGTCTGCACGGAAACGGCAAATATCTGGAAATTATCGGTGCGGAACATAACAATCTGAAAAATATTGATGTAAGCATTCCGCTGAATACATTCACCTGTGTAACCGGTGTCTCCGGATCCGGCAAGAGTTCGCTGATTAACGGCATTCTCCGCAGATGTCTTGAAAAACATTTCGGCATTCAGTCTGATGCTGAACCCGGAAAACACCGGGCTGTTCTCGGGCTCAAACACATTGGGAAGGCCATTGTCATTGACCAGAGTCCCATTGGACGCACACCGCGTTCCAATCCTGCAACGTATACCGATATTTTCGGGGCCATCCGAGATCTTTTTGCGGAACTGCCGGAATCAAAAATCCGCGGGTTCGGCCCCGGACGCTTCAGCTTCAATGTCAAAGGCGGACGCTGTGAAGAATGTCAGGGGGACGGCATCAAGAAAATTGAAATGCAGTTTCTCCCCGACATCTATGTGGAATGTTCCGTCTGCCATGGCCGACGTTTCAATCAGGAAACCCTTGGCGTAACCTATAAGAAGAAAAATATTGCCGAAGTGCTGGATCTTTCCGTATCCGAAGCGGTGGAATTTTTCAGCCAGATTCCCAAAATTCACCGTAAACTCAAGACGTTGGAAGATGTGGGTCTTGGCTATATACGTCTGGGCCAGCCGGCAACTACGCTTTCCGGAGGTGAGGCCCAGCGCGTGAAACTGGCGAAGGAGCTTGCCCGCATCCCCCGGGGACACACGCTGTATATTCTGGACGAACCGACCACAGGGCTTCATTTGGCAGACATCAAAAAACTTTTGGAAGTCTTGATGAAGCTCCGGGATAAAGGCAACACCATTCTTGTCATTGAACACAATCTGGATGTCATCAAAGTAGCCGATCATATTATCGACATGGGGCCGGAAGGTGGAGATGGCGGAGGACGCGTTGTAGCCGTTGGAACGCCAGAAGAAGTTGCCCAGGTACCCGAATCTTATACAGGTCGCTATCTTAGAAAAATTCTTTCCATGCCCTGAAAAATCTGGGTTCTGTTCCGGTACGCAAGAATTTCTGATCTCTCTGGCAAAGGTAATCTCTGAACTCGGAATCTTTTCCTTTTGATTTCAGGGTTCTTCTGTTTTCTTATGAAAACGATATAAGTTCTGACAGTCCGTATCCCGTTTTTTCTGGAGAGCCTTTGATCCTGCCGGCGATTTTTTCACCGACTTTCAATTGATTTTCCATTCTTTTTTGAGCAACCCCGGGAAACGAGAAAAACCTTAGGATAGTTCAAAAATACAGACTGTCTCCCTCCGGATTTTGCATAAAAAACACGGCACTAGACAACAAAGGCTATCCCTTCCGGACGAATAAAAAAGGACCGTCTTGAAAACGGTCCTTTTTTTAGAATATTCCGAGGCATTCCTGCAGTCATGTTCTTTTTCTTTTCCTCATGAAATCCCATATTTTGCCGCGGTTTTCAGCAGAGCAGCCATTTGCCGTTCACTCAGAATTTTGCCAGCAGCGGCCTGTTTAGCCAGAGATTCCACAAACGCTTTATCATCATATACGCGACGACCTCGTTTAACAGGTTCTGCCCACTGGGTAAACTTTGAGAAAGACTCAAGAATTTTTTCTGCTTGCTGTTTTCTTTCCGCGTTTTCCGCTGAAGAGTCTTCTGCGGCGGCGTTTTCCGCTGAAGCAGACGGAATTCCAAGACGTTCAAAAAGATTTTGTGCATCAGGAATCTGGTCGGCATACTTCTCCATCAGTTTCCAGAGAGCGGCAAGCTGTTTCTCGGAAAGCGACTTGCCTGCCTCTTTCTGCTTTTTCAAAGAATCAAAGAATTTCTTGTCATCATAAGTACGCCCACGGCGTTTTTCTGGCGCAGCCCACTGGACAGAATCCATAGCTTTGAAGGCTTCGGCAAGGTTTTCCTGCGGAGGGGCAGCGGCTTCTGCCTCCTGCCGTTTCAGTTTCCATTCTTCCCGAGCGATTTCCTGCTCCTTGGCCTTCTTTTCTGCTTCAGCAAGATCATCGGAAAAACCGTTCTTCTCTGCGGTCTCGGCAAGATTCGGTAGTTGTGCATGATACTTCACAGCCAAAGCCAAAAGGGCAGCCCATTGTTTGCCGGAAATGGTGCTGGATTTCTCGTATTTCTTCTGGACAGACTGGAAAAATTTCTGATCGTCAAAGGCTCGTTTTCCTTCTGTTTTCTCTGCAGGTGCCCATTCCTGAATGCCCGAAAGCATTTGAAGAAGCACTTCCGCCTTGCTTTTCTCCGGAGCATCTGCATTTTTCGCCTCTCCCAACCATTTTGAAAACTGTCCGTAGAAATCACTGAGCATATTGGTCCACTGGATTTCTCCACTTTCCACATGGTCCAGCTTATCCTCCATGGATGCGGTGAAACCCACCTGGAACAGATCCGGAAGGCTCGAAACCAGATAGTCATTGATTTTGAAACCAAGTTCTGTTGGAATGAGCTTGCCCTTTTCCTTGTCCACATAATGGCGCACCTGAATTGTGTTTACAATGGTTGCGTATGTGGACGGACGGCCAATGCCGTTGGATTCCAGTTCCTTGATCAGGGTAGCCTCCGAATATCTCGGAGCAGGTTCTGTAAACTTCTGTTCCGCCTGAGCATTTTCCAAAGTACAGGGCATTCCCTGGGAAAGTGCAGCAAGGACTTCTGCATCGTGCAGATTTTCATCCTCGTCATCCCCATCTCTTCCGGCAGGACCTTCCTCCAGAATATTATAAACTCTGAGAAATCCCGGAAAGACCGTTACCGTGGCTGAAGATCTGAACGTATATTTCTTTTGATCCTATGCGGCATTTCCATCCACACACACCGTGGTCCGCTCCTGTCTGGCAGGAGACATCTGGCTTGCAACAAAGCGTTTCCAGATCAATGCATAAAGTTTGAAAGACCGCGGGTCCAGAAAGGCTTTCACCTTTTCCGGGGTTAAAAGCACATCTGTCGGCCGAATCGCCTCATGGGCTTCCTGCGCGCTGGATTTTGACCGGTAGCGGTTCGGTTTTTCAGGTACATACTCGGCACCGTACGCCTGCGCCACATAGGAGCGGCAGGCATTCTGCGCCTCCACGGAAACTTCCACAGAATCGGTACGCATATAAGTAATCAAGCCTACAGGCCCGTGCTGTCCCACATCAACCCCCTCGTAAAGTTCCTGGGCAATCCGCATGGTCTGACTGGCTGAAAACCCCAGTGCGGAACTTGCCGCCTGCTGCAAGGTGCTGGTAATAAAAGGAGGAGCCGCATACTTTCTGCGGGGCTGTTTTTCAATGCTGCTCACAGACCAGTTCTCAACACTGCGCACAGCCGCTAGAAGGCTGTCTGCATCTGTTTGATTTGTTACCTGAAATTTTTCATCTGCAATTTTAGAAAGTCTTGCGCTGAATACCTTTTTATCAACACTATCAGCCGTACCTGATTCCGGATCCGCCGAAAATTCCGCATTGAAATTCCAGTATTCCTGCGGCACAAAAGACTGGATTTCACGCTCCCGCTCACAGACCAGGCGAAGGGCCACAGACTGGACACGGCCGGCACTGACACCACGGACAATTCTGGTCCAGAGCAACGGACTGACCTGGTATCCCACAATACGATCCAAAACACGCCGCGCCTGCTGGGAATTCACCAGATCCATATTGATGTCCCCCGGCTGTCGGAAAGCTCTCTCAATTGCAGAACGGGTAATCTCATGAAACGTTACACGGTGAAAGACAGCCTTCTTATTCAGCTTTCCCAGAACTTCCTTCAAATGCCATGCAATGGCCTCTCCTTCCCGGTCCGGGTCCGAGGCCAGATAAATCTCACTGGCGGATTTTGCTGCGTTATTTAAATCACGCAGATTCTTTCCCCGTGCGGAATTTTCTTCATACTGAGGCTGAAATCCGTGCTGTATATCCACGCCGAACGATTTTTCAGGAAGGTCACGCACATGCCCCATAGATGCCATAATCACATAATCTTTTCCCAGCATTCTGCCGATGGTTCTGGCTTTTGCAGGGGATTCCACAATCACTAATTTATTGCCCATCTTTGGATCATCCTTCGGTCTTCGATACATTGATGATGATAAAGAATTGTATTTTTTACTATTGTCGCGGTCTTTCAAAAATGCAAGCGCATTCATTTCTGCACAGCTTCCAAGCCGGAACTATTACTGTAAGTAATAAAGATTTTATTTTTTATGTGTTTTTTCTCATTTTTCATTTCCAATTCAATTCGATTCGTCTCCAATCTCTGCCGTTCCCTGTCTAAAAGGAAACGACATACCGTACAGATAAAAAGATCCCTACAAATCTTTTCCCTTTCACGCTTTTCTCTTGGATCTGTCTGAGTCTGTATGCGGACATTATTTCGAACTTCAGAGAATCCCTGGAAGCAGGAAAACCACCAAGGCACAGTTCCCGATCTTGCTTTACAGACCACATTCTTCTTCTCCGCTCCGCCAGATTTTTTCACAGACTGCCCTCTCCTTGCGCTTCAGGTACGGCGGACTTTTCCACAGGTTATGACAGTCCGTCTTCTCCGGCAAACCGCACCGCTTTGTTTCATAGATACGACTGACTTCAAGTGCAGGTACGGAAAAATCTTCCTCTCTGGGAAGAAAAATTTTTTCTTCTTAGAAAGCAGGTATGGCAAAAACTTTCAATTCTTTCTCACCTTAGAAAAAATTTCCGGATTTTATTTCACTGAATCCTGAAATGCACTTGATTTTTCTTCTATTTATGATAACTTCATTCTTTCACCTTTATTTGTAAATTTTTAGAGCATGTCAACAATCCTGAACCCTGTTTTTCAGGATGGACATAAAAAATTTAACATAGGATTGAGTCGGAAATGAAAACAGATAAAACTCAGAAGACGAAAGAACTCTATCAGCATTATGTGATGCACACTTATGCCCCCAGCGATCTTCTGTTCGTTCGCGGAAAAGGTGCTTACCTCTGGGATGCACGCGGCAGACGTTATCTGGATTTCGCCGCCGGAATTGCCGTATGCAGTCTTGGTCATTGCCATCCTGCTGTTACCAAAGCAATCTGCGAACAGGCAGCAAAGCTGGTTCATGTTTCCAATCTCTTCATGAACGAAAATCAGCCGCGCCTTGCCCAGAAAATTATCGAAAACTGCTTTGACGGCTCCTGTTTCTTCTGCAACAGTGGAGCAGAAGCCAATGAGGCACTGGTCAAACTCGCCCGCAAATGGGGTTCTGAAAGCGGCCGCTATGAAATCATTGCCATGAATGACTCCTTCCACGGAAGAACCCTGGCAACCCTGGCTGCAACAGGACGCGCTAAATACCGCAAAGGTTTTTCTCCGGATGTTGAAGGCTTTAAATTTGTTCCTTACAATGATCTGGAGGCCGTTAAAAAAGCACTTACATCCAAAACTGTGGCGGTCCTCCTGGAACCAGTTCAGGGAGAAGGCGGCATTATGCCCGC
>CASERY010000072.1 GCA_949290385.1 uncultured bacterium
GATTCTGTCTGCTTCCCCCGTTTAAAAGATGCAGGAAGTGCTGCAACAGATATTTCCCCAAGGAGTAGAATAAGACGCCGTATGTATTCCGACAAAAACAGTGTCTTTAAAAATGGTAGATTATTTTAGTCTTGCAATGCAGAATTGATATAGAGGAGAGGTCGCAAGGGAAGAAAGCCGGAAAACCGGGGCGAAAAGTCTTGTTTCCTCATAAATTTCAGTTTTTTAGAAAATTTCTTTTACTGTTGCGGGACCCATGCGTCAAAAAACTCTTTGATAATCGGAGCTGCTGTTCCTCCACCGGAGGCTCCATTTTCGATCACAAGAGCAAAAGAATAGATGTTTGAGTTGTGCGGATCGATGGCAAATCCGGCAAACCATACATTTTTAGAGGGTTTCCCATTATAAACCACGTCTGCGGTCCCAGTTTTCCCATAGAGAGTCATACGGCTGGAGTTGGCTCTTCTGCCGCTTCCTTCGGAATCATGAACGACAAGATACATGCCGTGGCGGACAGCATCCAGAGATTTCTGAGATGCGGCAAGGTGGCCGCGGACTTGCGTGGCTGCATCGTACACACTGACTTTTTTTCCCCCGTTCGGATCATAGATATGTTTGACCAGATAAGGGCGCAGCAGGACTCCCCCATTTCCAATTGCGGCAAAATAACAGGCCACCTGCAGAGGGGTTACTTCCACTTTTCCCTGTCCGAATGCCACATAGGCGGTTTCCGCTTCATTCCATGAAGGTCCGTTTTTAGGGAGGTAGCCGCTCCGTTCTCCAAGTTCAATTCCTGTTTTGGAGCCGATTCCGGCGGAGGCATACATCCTGGAAAGGGCATCGATGCCAATGGCGACTCCTTCATTGATGAAGTAAATATTGCAGGATTTCATGAGAGCATGTGCCAAATCCATTTCTCCATGGCCGTAGCGGTTGTTACATTGAATGCCGCGCCCGTAGCCGTAATGCGTCCTGCCGGTACAGTCTACCGTAAAGGAGGGGTCTACTCCGGACTCCATGACAGCAAGTCCGCAGAGGGGCTTGATGATGGAACCGGGCAGATAGGAACCCATGGTGGAACGGTTCAGAAATGGATGCAGGGGATTCTGATTCAGACTGTTGAATTTGTCTGTTGTGATCCGTGGAACGAAATCCTGCGGATTGTAAGTCGGTGCGGAAGCCATGGCCAGAACTTCGCCAGTCCGTGCATTCATAACAACCATGCTTCCAGCGTATCCGTCAAGGAGCTTTTCACAAAGTTTCTGAGCATGGGTGTCCAGGGTAAGTTGAAGATCAAAACCGTTCTGGGCATGGGTGGGGGGCTCCAGCAGTTCATGGATATAGCCGCTGCTGTTGACCATGACAAGCATGTTCCCGGGAGTTCCACGGAGCTTCTCATTGTAGATGGATTCCAGTCCGGAACGGCCGATGATGTCGGAAATATAATAAAAATATTCTGCACGATCGTCCGCTTTGTCCGGATCTTCTGAAGAAACATAACCCAGAACCTGCGCAGCTATGCCTCCCTGAGGATATTCCCGGACAGGTTCCGGCGCAATTTCCAGCCCTTTGATCTAAGGAAGCAGTTCAGCAAGACGGCCTAATTCAATTGGTGTCAGGTCCGTGAAAACTTCCAGAGGAATCCCCGGTCTCAGATTTTTATGACGCAGCACCTGATCATATGTAAGGGGATTCTATCTGCCAATGCAAATGGAAATGCGCTCCGCTTCATTGAGTACATTCATAATGGTTTTTTCAAGATTGGACTCCCGCATTTCTGCAAGATGAAAACGTACATTGTAGGAGACACGATTGTCTACAATGGGCGTTCCGTTGCGGTCCAGAATGGAGCCGCGGACTGCCGGAATCCGGATGCGGCGTGCGCTTTGTTTCATGGCTCTGGTCTGATAATATTCTGCTTTATGCACCTGCATGTTCCAGAGTTGAAGAGCCAAGGCAGAAAACAGTACAAACATCAGAAAGAAGATCAATCCGATTCTCAGCCGGGTACTGGTAATGGTAATGCCTGCTATATTTAGAATCATAATCAGTTTTCCTCCTCTTCCCGGCGCTCTTTTTCATCCATTTCCAGTTCTGCCCTGGATGCCCAGAAGTGAAAGAGAAAGAACCAGAGGGGCAGCGTAATGGCGGTAAAGAGCGAACTGAGCAGCAGATGCGGTGCAAACTGAGGCAGTCCGATCCATCCGCAGTGCAGAAGAATGCCGGGAAAATAAAAGACCAGAGGGATGACCGCTCCCGGAAGAATATGAAAGATAAAGGAACGGATCATTACCCTGTGAGTCCAAAACTCTCCAGCATACGAAATAATCACGGAGCTGATGACTGAAACAGGAAAAGAATATCCTGCAGTGAAGTCCAGAACAATACTGCCGAAAATGGATGCGACAAGGACCAGTTTTATGGGAAATGCCGACGAGAAATAAAAAATCAGACAGGCAAAGAACGGCAGGAACAGGCCGAATGACCTGGCCAGCAGTTCCAGCAGAATGGCAGCTGCGCTGAAGAGAAGGACATAAAGAATGCGGGTCATTCCAGAGATTCCCTTTCTGTCAGAATCGATACAAACCGGAGACTTTCCAGGTCCAGAGCCGGTAGGACGGAGGAAACTGCATAAAGTCTGGAATCATCGAGCTGTGCGGCTTTTCCATTGGCGGCTCCAGCCAGAGTTCCGACATAAATGCCGGCAGGGGTTGCATCGGAATAACCGCTTGTGGAGACAACTTCACCGAGTCCGTATTTGGCCCCGGCGGAGAGATATTTTACGATTACAGTTTCTTCATTAGGCGTGTCAGATCCCTGCATGATTCCATGCGAGTTGGACTCGGGGAGAGCAACGCTTAAAATACATTCCGAGGACAGCAGTGTTGCAATGGTGGCCGTGTTTTCGGAGACGGATACAACACGTCCTACAGCTGCCGTGATCAGATTTCCCGATTCTTCAGAAGGAAACATGCCCACTGCAAGGTTGCCCACCTGAACTCCGGAGGATTCTCCCCGGTCAACCGTGAAAGTCTCATTCCAGGAGACAGGGTCGCGCAGGATAATTTCTGCATGAACCGGATGAAAAAGGACAGGAGGATTCATGTCCAGCAGAAGACGCAGCCTGGAATTTTCTTTTTCCAGACTTTCAATGAGACTGTTCTGTGCAGAAAGCTGTGCATTTTCGCGATACATGGCCTGAAGTGCGGAAGCCAGTTCTTGTCTGGATTTCATAAGCAACACCTCGTCCGAAATGGCGATTTCCGCATTTTTCAGCACTTTCAGATAGGGATAGTAGAAGTCCATGGAAAGCCTGGTGATGGTCCTTCGCAGCGATTGATAGGCCGCTGCAATAAGAATGAGCAGAACCAGAATGCTTAGAAAGATCAGTAAAATAGTATGCGGGGCTTTTTTCTGTTTCACTGGCGAGCATCTCCTTTGGCAAAGAAATCATATCGGTCAAGCGTCTCTTTCATCCCAGGGAAGATTTCTTCCGCCGGGTCTGGATAGAATTCTATCGCTTCCAATGTATGTTCAAAACGGTTTCCCGGAGTGGTATGACGTTTTTCCGCTTCAGCAAGATACTGGTCGAGTTTTTCTGCATTGGAAACGCTCTGGCGGAGCTGTGTCTCTGCCAGAAGAAGGGTCTCGGAAGCATTCAGATTCAAGGTCCGTACATCATAAGCCGTAATGGAATGGTTGGAA
Organism: uncultured bacterium; assembly: GCA_949290385.1. Taxonomy (GTDB): domain Bacteria; phylum Verrucomicrobiota; class Lentisphaeria; order Victivallales; family UBA1829; genus CASERY01. The sequence goes on from CASERY010000072.1 coordinate 3,706, forward strand.
GGTTCTTCTGAAGACGGAGAAATTTTATAGGCTTGTTTTTGAGCCTGTGTTGAATCGGGAACGACAATCTCCGGAGTTCCTGCTCGGACAATGGACTGTTTCGCGGGAAGGGGCTGTCCGTCAGGCGGACTTGTGCAACTGCTTGGATCCATAGATACGGAATCATCTGAAATAGAATTATTGCCGGTGGAGTCTTCTCCATAAAAACGTTGTTCCATACGAGCCGCATCTACTTCCAGTTGCAGGGCACTGCAGATCCTTCCCAGAGATTCGGTCGTAAGTGCATGGGATGTTTCCAGCAGCTTGCGGGTCTTCTGCTGAGCCCGGTTCAACAGGCGGATCCGAAGTTCCGGATCCGCACACTGGAATGGAAGCTCATGAAGAAAACAGCTTTGTTCGATGCCTTCGGCGGTAATAAAGGAGACTTTTCGAAGGTTTTCATACTGCTGCAAAGTCAGCGCTGGAGAAGCAGGAATGAAAATGCTCAACATATGATCCTGTATTTTTCCCTGATACCAATGATTGAAAAGTGTTTCCAGTTTTTCTTCAGACAGCGTAGAAAGATAATTTTCCGGAAGAGTTTTCCCCTGTACAGGGGTGCTTAAGAGTTCTGCTTGTTTCAGCAGGATTTTATCGCCGCCGGACCGGCGGAAGCAAGCCAAAAGCAATCGTGCCTGATCTTGATGCGGAGAGGCCAGGGTTTGCAGAAGAATCTGTTCAAAAAACTTTTTGTCGCCGGAGAATTCAGAAGCACATATTTCAAGAAGCTGGAAAGCATATTCATCGGCTGCGGCAGCAAGATGCTTGAACTGACTGAAATGAAAACAGCTTACAGACTGTCTCAATGTCGGAAAAAATCCTTGTGCTGTCAATGCGTAAATAGCAGGATCTGCTTTAAAAATAACTCTGGAATTAAAGGAGGTTCCTTCCATGGCTTTCCGGGCGATGGCATGTACAATCCAATGGTTCCGGAGTTCCGAAGCGTCCCGGGAAACAGTCCCAAGTCGAGCAAAGATCATCCAGGCCGTTACGGTATAGAGTTTTTCCGGATCCAGAGTTGTCCAGAGATCCAGATTGCCGGGAACGGAGAGGAGCATTTCCTTTCGCTGGGCATAGATAATGTGCTTGATCTCACTGTCCGGATCATTATAAGGCCGGGCTGAAATGGAGACTGTATAGCTTCGGGATGTCATTGGGATTGTGGAATTGATAATGTCACGTATGCGTTCCGCAATATAGGAAGATAAATACGAAGTGTGATGGACCGACATTTCCGTGTCGTTTTGACTTTCAAAGGAGAATGTGGTCTGACCGGAAAGTTCTGCAGTATTTTGGAAAAAGAAAAGCAGACACAAAAAAAAGGATGAAAGAAGAATCCGGTTTCTGTTTCGGGGAGTTTTAAATATGCTGTAGCCAGAAGTTGCCATATGTGATCAGATATTTCCGCGTCCGGTAATAATATTTTGTTCGCAGTTCATTCAGACACCGGGAGACAGAATCTTTTTCCCAGGTGCAGAGGGATACGGCATTATCCCAGAACAATGTAGCGTTAAAGACTGAAAAATCAAATAAAAGATTCTTTTTTACAGGGGATTTAACGGTGGGGACAGGAAGGGAAAAATCTAACTGCATATGTCCTTCTGTATGTGGCCTCCTACAAGGCGATTGGAGAATTTTTAATCATTCACGTATGAATCCCTGTCTAGGCTGATAAAAAGATAGGCTCCTTTTAAGGGGGATTCGCAATAGGTGTACAAATCTGCAGAATAAATACTCCATGGGAGAAAGAATCCAGGATGGAGGAGGGAAAACAGAACAGCAGAAAAACGGGAGAACAGAACTGTCGGCATAGGAGATACACTGCTCTGCAACAAAAGAAAAGAAATGGATGCCTTGCGAGATCGCAGCAGGGAACCCATCTTGCTGTGATTCACTTGCTTCTGATGAAATTCCCCATAAGGAGTTTTTAAAGGACAGCATTCAGACTTTCCCGGATCTCTCTGACAAGAGATGAAATTCTCCATAAAAGGAGTTTCAGAAGCCTGAAGATAGATATCTTTTCCCGGAAAAATTGATTGCTGTCTTGACCTATTTTGAGAAAATATTATCCGAGTTTTGTTTTCAGAATTAGGTGCGTTTCATGAAATGAAATCCATGCGGAGTCTGAAACACTGATTCCTGTTTTAAAAAACTGTACGGTAGCTTTGATGCTTGCATGTCGATTTTTAAGCATTTCGAAGGACTGAAGGAAGCATTGAAATGGCTGGTCACTCCATCGGATATGGTCTTGAAGCCATTCCTAGAGGAAACGAAGCAGTTTCAGAATTTCACAAATAGCCGCTCTGGCCGGGATGGAGGAATCGTGCCGGCAAAGCGGTGCTGAGATTTGTTTGAGAAAAAAGCGATGTTCCTGTCTGTGTACGGATGCAAAGGGATAATCCGCTTGAATCATGAGATTTTCTTCCAGCAGAAAGATCTGTTTCAGTTCATGCTGCTGGCGGATCATGGAATAATGAAGGGCGTCCAGTGAATAATACCGGGCGCGGGCCAGTTCATTCCGAAGAGTTCTGCAGCAGATTTGGAGCTGGTTGTCTATTTGCTTTTCCCGGTAACTGTAAGGCAGGAAAGGTAACGTTGTGTGGTTATGTTTTCCGGACATAAGATGATCCCTTTCTGTAAACCCTGAAAATATTTCGACAATAACATGTTCTAATTAGTTTGACATGCAAAGGAGATGCAAGTTCTTAATATATCAAAAAAATATGTGAATATTTAATGTAAAATACATTGGATTTACGAAAAGAACAGTTCTTTTTTATTTGATCCATAAAAAAATCCATAAAAAAGTTCCTCTTCCTCCCAAATTTATGTATTCGGCAGAAAAGGAAGAGGAATTCTTGTCAAGGCTTACAAGCTTTTGAAAACCAGAACCTGTTGTCCTTCAAGTTGCAGGTGTATTTCTTGTCCGGCTTCAATCCGAAGCGGGTTTTCGGAAAACATTTGCTCCATCTCCGGGAAAGTTCCGTTTAAATGAAATTCTGCATTGGAATTTGGATCTGCATTAATGACAATAAGCAGCACCTCTCCGTTAAGATCCCAACGGACTGCATAACGGCCCGAAAGCGGCTGGACGGCTTCCAGTCTGGTACGTTTCCCATGAAGAAGAAATGCTTCAATGTGTTTTAATTCATCGCCGAGTTTCACTGCTTCGGATGTGACTTCAGGATAGGGTTTAATCGAAAAGGGATATCCATCATTCCATGTGTAAAGAAGAATCCCTTTGGCACCACCGGCAATAACCTGATAAAACTGGCTGCGCAGCTGGGCAGGAGATGGCAGATCTCCGGGAGCATAACCGTAGCACCATAAGACCGCAAACGGAGCCTGGGGACCGCCGGCAAGGTCTGAGGAAAGACGTTCAAAAACTTCCCCGCAAGTGTGGATGGCACCGGGGAAATGGAAGGGATAATAATCACAGGCAATGATGTCTGCAATGGGACGGTACATTTTAAAGGCTTCCGGAGAAACAATCACAGTATATTCCGGCCGGTCAGGATCCTCCTGCATGAGTTCACGTCTCAGCGGCATCAGAGACTCCAGAGAGCGTCCGGCAAGATCCGGCTCATCCATGGTGTTCCAGGCAAGAATATTGTCAATGTGTCTGAGCTGCCGCACCTGGTTGCCGCCGACTCCTTCCAGAATGATCAGGATGTTGTGTTCGCGGGCCTTTTCTGCGAACTTTCGGAAATCGTCCAAGCGGTCATTGTAGCTGACATGCATGAGATTGAGGCCATGTTCAATACTGAAGTCCAACAGCTCGTCGCGCGGCTGGGTTTCCCGCCAGGATACCGTGTAGAATCCATACGGGAAAATGCGTTTCCCCTGATAGGTGATGAATCCTTCCCGGTCGACCATTGCCAGCGGTTCTTCATCTAGAATGGTGAAATCTCCGGATACCGCTTCATAAAGAACGGTTTCACTCCGGGTGTTTCCATCCCGGGGGGCCGACTGCAGGATCCGAACCCGGACCTGATGCAGTCCGGCTGAAAGATGACTCAGATCAAGCTCAATGGATTCCGGTCCGGAAGCGCGGAATTCCTCATATTTCTGCTGGTCAATATAGCATTCAAAACGGTAAGGACTTCCGGGCTTTTTGAGCGCGGGTGCAATCTGAAGCCGGAACGGAACAGTTTTTTTCATGGATGGGTAAATTCTGGGTGTGGCTGGTGACACCCAGGCCGCCGGACTGATTCTGCGTGAAAGTTTTGCGTGAAGATGAACTGGAGAATTCAGGTTGATTTCAAGCTGTTGACTGCCTGAATGAACTGGAAGCGATTCCCAACTGAGTTCCAGTTCCTCTCCGGGTGCGGTTTCATGATCGAATGGCATGGACTGTGATTTTCCGTTTGGAGGTGTAAACGTGATTTCCCCGGCTATGCGTCTGGATTCCTGTGAGGTATTGAGAAAATGAATGCCGATGCTGTGATCCGCAAATTCTTCAGGCCAGAAGAGTTTTTTTACAGAGATTCCGCTTTCCCGCAGCTGATTGTGCATCAGAATGTTTTGGATCAGATCCGAAATGTTCTCCTGTCTCTGTGCGGATCTTGCGAGTTCAACAAAGGCTGTCACTGCAAGATATCCGGAGCCTGCGGGGTGTCCAATGAGCATGGGGGCTCCATCCGGACATCGGATCATTACTTCCCAGGAGCCATCCGCCTGAAGGTGGTTCTGAATCCATCCGCCGGGCCGATGAGAGAAATGGTCCGTTACATGGCTGGGAAAGACCAAAATCTCATGATCTGCTGGAAGATTGCTTCGGGCGGCTGTTTTATCTGCATTGATCGAACAGTATTCAGGAGCAACGGATGTCCCGGGAAGAATGGAGGAGACAACTTTGAGCATCTGATCGTTGTAGCTGCTGACAAACAGAATGCCGCCGTTTTCAAGATAGTTTTTCCATTCCTTTTCATATCCGGCAATGATTTCCGGCGTATCTTCGCAGAGAAGAGTCACAGCATAGTGGTTCCAGTCGGAAGGAGCCTCTGTTGCTTGTTCCGGAGTCTGTACCGTCACATCCCAGTCCGGACCTTGAAATGCCTGTGCCAGTTTCGGGTTTTCAGTTCTGCTTATCAGAAGCAGGGATACAGGTGATTCAGCGGCATAAAGCGGAATCAGCCCCAGGAAAAGGATGAGAAAGGTGAAGATTTTTGATTTTGTGACCATGAACGCATCTCCTCTTCTTTTTTTATAAACAAAATCAAGGCCTTATGGAAATTTCATCTGTCGGGGCCACCCCCACAAACGAATAACGGAAGAGTCACAGAATATATTGCAGAATTCTGCCCGGACTTCAGACATATTTTATGTTTATGGTGTTGTTTATTGCAGAATTGATTTCATGGCTGTTCTTCCTTGTTGGTTTTATGGAAGAACGACCGGAAGTACAGATAAAGAACTAGTATAGGTGTTTTTCTGTAATTGCAAACCGATTTTGAACTTTTATCTGTTTTTGCAGATACAGTCCTGCTGAGATTACAGAATAGAACAGGATAAAATCCGTTGTTATTTCAGAGGGTGCTGAAAAAAAGAAGGTCGATTCCATGGGACTGTCTGTAAAAAATGCAGTATGGAAGATGGTGCAAAAAGATCCTGCAGGAACAGGGGGGAAACAGAGGACTGAAACTTTTAAAGAGCAATCCAGTGGCCTTCCCGACTGGATTGCCGCAGGGCTTCCATGATTTTTTCGAGACGAATTCCATCTGCAAGGTCGGGATGTGCAGGCTCATTTTTTGCCACATGGTCCAAAAAACTGTAAAGGCAATGTACATGTGCGCGGAGCCAGCCCATGGGAGATTTTACGGAAGGAAAGCCGGCAGGTTTTGCAAAGCGCTGTCCGCAGTCGATGGCGGTCCAGCCTTTGAACCCGCCGAAAGGACTGTCTGAAAGGGTATTGTCATAAAAGAAAAGCTGATTGGGGTTCATGCCATTGAAACGGAGTGCTCCTTTGGAACCGTGAATTTCAAAGCGCAGCTCGTCTTCTGAACCGGAAGCAAGTTTCGTTGCAGTGACGGTTCCGCAGGCATGATTCTTAAGCCTGACAAGGGCCATCAGATTATCTTCTGTGGGAACCTGGGTTATTCCGCCGTTTCCATCCGGACGGCTTTTATAGGGTGTATAACAGGAGGCAGAAACCTCGGAGAAGGTTCCATCAAGAAGGTCATTCATAAGATCCAGCACATGACTGCCCAGATCCGCCAGGACTCCTCCCTTGAGTTTCCAGGGAAGAATAACCGTTTCAGGTTTTGCACTGCCGGAATGGAGAAAGTCCGCGCGAAATTCATGAATATCGCCCAGGGCCCCGGACTGGATGATTTGTTTTGCCCGGAGGGTAGCCGGAAGAAAACGGTACTGTAAGACCATCTGGGCAATTCCGGTGTAGGCGGGAAGTGCCTGTTCGATCATGATGGCTTCTTCGAGACTGCCGGTCAGGGGTTTTTCACAGTAGATATGCTTTCCTGCGGCCATGGCGGAGAGAAGGGCTTCCCTGTGGCAGTCGTTTGGAGAGGCAATGTCCACAATATCAATTTCAGGATCTTCGGTGATGCTTCTGAAATCGGTACAGGGAACAGTACCGTTTCCAAGAAAACTGGCTGCTTTTTCCGCAGTCCGGGCGTGGGACGTGCAGACACGGGTGATGAGTGGTTTGAATGGACAGGGATCGTAAAAGTAGGGCAGATTATTCCAGCAATATGCATGGACTTTGCCAATGAATCCAAATCCGATCAGTCCGACTTTTAGTGTCTGCATAGTGGTAGTACCCGGGGTTGAAAAATCTCCGGACAAGCGTGCCTGTATCGACAAGCTGTCCGGAGCATTGTTTTATCTGAAAGATAAGAAGACGGCGTCAGATTTCGAAGAGCCAGTTGTGCTTGTCTTCGATTTCCCCATACTGGATACCGGTAAGGGTGTCATAAAGTTTCTTGGAAACCGGGCCGCATTCATGGCCGTAGTTAATGACTTTGCCGCCGATTGTAATCGAAGAGATCGGGGTGATTACTACAGCGGTTCCGCAGGCGTCAACTTCTGCAAAATTTTCCAGTTCTGTGGCTTCAATTTTACGTTTTTCCACGGGGTAGCCGAGATCCTTGGCCACCTGCATCAGGGATTTGTTTGTAACGCTGGGCAGAATGGACGGAGAATCGGAAGTTACGTATTTGCCGTCCTTGGTAATGGCCAGGAAGTTGCTGGTTCCGAATTCGTCAATGTATTTGTGTTCTCTCGGATCCAGGAAAAGCGGAATCGGATATCCTGCCTGTTTGGCAAGTTTTGCAGGCATAAGGCTGGCTCCGTAATTACCGGCTACTTTAAACTGGCCCATGCCTTTAGGTGCGGCGCGGTCAAAATCTTCACAGACGAGAGCGGGGACGCCTTTCAAGCCTTCCTTATAATATTTGCCGACAGGCATGACCATGATGAGGAAGTCATAACGGTCTGCAGGTGCGACTCCAATCTGTGGACCTGTTCCAATATGGAGCGGACGAATATAAAGAGATCCACCGGATCCGTAAGGCGGGACATAGTCAATGTTATCCAGGACAACGCGGCGTACTGCATCGAGGAACATTTCCTCAGGAACTTCAGGTCCCAGAAGCTGGTGAACAGTACGGTTCATTCTCTAGCTGTTTTCCTGCGGACGGAAAACACGGACTTTGCCGTCTTTGCAGCGGAAGGCTTTGAGTCCCTCGAAGGCGGCCTGTCCGTAATGCAGGCAGGTCGCAGCAATGGACATGGTAATGTATGGATCACTGGAAAGGGTTCCCTTGTCCCAGGAACCATTGGACCATGTGTAGCGAATGTGAGAACGGACGGGCATATAGCCGAATCCCAGGGATGCCCAGTCGATATCCTCTCTGATACCGCGTGCGTATGTCATAGTGTTCTCCTTGTGAAATAAGTTGATGGAAGACAGAGCGATTGTAAGTCAGGGTGTCCTCCGGATTTGTTTTTATAAAATTTACTTGCATTTTCGCGGTTAGTCAATGAAATTTGCAAAAAACTCTTTGAAATTTAGCTGTTCCTGGTATATCTTGAAAAGGCAGGCAGAAAAGAGAATGACAATTTTATCGAGGATTGAATAAGTATGAAAATGACAAAATTTATGATGATTGCCCTGTTGGGCTGCGGAATCACGGTTTTTTCCGCTTCCTGTGAACTTTTTGAAGATCCTTCTGATATGGAGGACAGTGAGTTCTACGTAGGGGATGACTATTATACTCCTGCCGGCAATGCTTCGCGCAGCACTTCCACTGCCAGTACCGGTACTCGTGGCAGAGATGGATATGATCTTGACAATGCAGACAATTATCCGGATTATGCCGGCAGCGATGTTTCTGATGAGAGCGGCCCCTCGGCATATGAGGATCAAGTCGGCGGAGATCCATATGTGGACGGATTCGGTCCCAGAGTTCAGGAGGTAAGTTTTGAACCTGTCTATTTCAATTTTGACCAGAACACGATTCCGTATTCTGAAATAGTCAAAATTGATGTGGTGGTTTCTTACCTGAATGAGCATGCGGACCAGGGGGTAGTTATAGAAGGAAACTGTGATGAGCGCGGAACCTCTGAATACAATCGTGCACTGGGCGAAGAACGAGCCATCTCTGTGAAACAGCAGCTTCTTCAGCAGGGAATTGGGGAATCCAGAATCAAAACCCTGAGTTGGGGTGAAGATAAACCTGCTGTCAGCGGATCCACGGAAGATGCGTACAGATTGAACCGTCGTGCTGAGTTTGTCCCTGTGTATCTGGAAAGATAACTGATTCTGGTGGAAAATCCACGTCTGGAACAATGCTGTACCGAATGCCGTCTTGTGCAACACAGCATTGAATAGAATCTGAAAGACCTGTTTGCCTGAAAATGGCAAGCAGGTCTTTTTTTATTGGCTCATTTGGAGTCTTGACTATGCCTGTTTAAAGATCCGGAATTTTTCCTCAAGGAAGCTGATTTGGCGAAAAAACGAAAGAAGAAAAAGGAGGGGAGAGGAAGAAAAAATGGAATAAGTTTCTGCTCATCTTGGCGTTCTTACTTTGCTTCTTCCTCATAAAGATATCCTGGATTACCGGAGATCATGGTGGAATTTTTGTGATTTCCATAGTCATGAATCAGTTCCTGAGTGGCCGCCTTTGCAAGGGTATTGCAGGATACGGAACAGGCATTGCAGGCATTCAGTTCCATGCCGATGGCTGGAGACATGCTGCCTTTGCCGTTGTCATCCTTACCACAGCACAGAGTGTTGCCGGTGAAAGTGATTCCGGTACAGGAATCCATCCTGAAATGGACAGAGTCACAGGGAGGAGTCCATTCTTCTTTGCCGCTCCGGTAAATAAGATTGCCTGTCAAGGTTATTTGAGCGCAGTCACGTAGCTCAATGCCGCAGTGCCCGCTGCGGTCGATATAGTTTCCGGTGATATTCCAGTGGCTGCCGCGGTGAATTGCAATACCACAGCAACGGTTCCATTCAATGCGGTTGCCGGTCATAGTGACAGACGCATTTTCTTCAGCGGTGCGGACTCCGGCTCCTTTATTGCCGCTCATCCAGTTGTCGAGGACGAATCCATCCCAGCCACGGATGCAGAGACCGCTGCCACCATTGTGTTTCAAATGGGAATGACGAATGGAGAAACACCAGACTCTTTCAAGGTGAATGCCGTCTCCGGAAAAACCTTCAACGCGGCAGTTGTCAATGACAGGAGTATCTTCCTGTTTGCCGTAGTCAGGTTTGTCGATCATGATTCCGTGGATGGTGCGCGGGAACTCATCTCCGCATCCGCATAGACAGAGAGAGTACAGTTTTACCCCGAATGCAGATGTCAGATTGAACATGCAGCGGGAGGTGTCATCACTCCGGAGAACAAGAACAGTGCCTGCGGGTTTGCGGTAGGCAAAGTTCGCGCTTCCCCGGATTTCGATATTCGGACGAGCTTTTAATTCTCCTGTAATATATGTGCCGGGAGGAATGAAAACGGTTCCCTGGATTTTCTAGGCCTGGTCTATTGCTTCCTGAATGGGCCGGGTATCATCCGCGATGCCGTTTCCGGCTGCCCCGAAATCCCGAACGTTGAAAAAACCGTATCCGTGACTGTTCATCAGTAAGGTTCCTTTATGCTGGATTAGAATTTTTGCACAGGTTTGTGTCTGGTATACTTGAAAGCCGTATCATAAACAATACTGGGAGTATACCATGGAAAGAATGATTTGCGAATACTTCTGCATGAAAAACAGAAAAAAGATGAGAGAAACTCCTGAAGATGCCGTTACAGAGGCTGTCGAAATAAAATCCATGAATGAAAAAAAACTGCTTCATGGGCTTGACATCCTTCCTGCATAGGCTGCGGTGTTCTGACGGGAAAGAAAAATGAAGGCGGAACTTTTGAAAAAACTGTTATTTTTAAAAAAATTGTATTATATTACGCCAGAAGAGACCAACAGGAGACTGGAGATACTGAATTGAAGGAATGGATTTTTTACGGCTGCACTTTTATGGCAGCTTTTGTTTTGACGGCCGGAGTTACTCCGCTTTTCCGCAGACTTGCAGCAGTCTGGGGATTCATGGATGTGCCAAAGGCGGAACAGCATAAACTGCATGGAAAGTAGACTCCGCTTCTGGGTGGAGCTGCTATGTTTTCCGGATGGATCCTGACTATTTTCGGCGGATTCGCAGGACTTGGGATTTTTGGGGAGTCGCTGGGACTGAACGATGTGATGGATGGTGCGCTGCGAATGAGCCGCGAGCTGACGGCTATTTGTCTTTGTGCATTTCTCTCTGTCCTATGGGGACTCCTGGATGATAAGAAACCCATGAAGGCAGGGGTGAAATTTGCCGGACAGCTTTTCATCGCCATTGGAATTGTTGTCGGAGGAGGAATCCGTCTTTCCTGCTTCATCGACAGTCCGGTGCTGACCAGTGTGCTGACTGTCCTTTGGATGCTCTTCATTTTAAATGCGATTAATTTTTTCGACAATATGGACGGTCTGGCGGTTGGCACAGCAGCCATAGCATTTTTATTCTTTACAATAGCGGCCGGCATCAATGGTCAGTATCTTGTAGCGGCGCTGGGAGCCTGCTCGTGTGCGGCTTCCTGTGGATTCTGGTTGTACAACAAAAATCCGGCATCTATTTTCATGGGGGATTCCGGAAGCCATTTCCTGGCTTTTCTGTTGGGAATTATCAGTGCCAAGGTGACTTACTACAGTCCGGAAATAGACTCAACACGATTTGCTGTGCTTTTGCCATTGTTTATTCTGGCTGTGCCGATTTTTGATGCTTTTGCGGTTGTTGTGATACGTCTTCATAACCATAAGCCGATTTACAAGGGAGATCACAATCATATTTCTCACAGATTCCTGCACTTGGGAATGAGCAGGAAACGGGCTGTACAGGCGGTTCATCTGCTGGTGCTGGTTTCCTGCCTGGGGGCTCTGCCGCTTTTATGGTGTGATTTGAAGACTTGTATCGTCCTGATTGTGCAGGGGCTGACGATTCTTCTGCTTTTAACGGTGGTTCAGATGGCCTCACGACATGAATCTGGAGATTGCAGCGCAGTCAATATCCTGAAAAAAGAACAGCCCTGAGAATGGTATTCTTTGCAGGGCTGGCGGAAAGAAAAAACAGAAAGGGTAGACTGCTGCATCTGTACTGGTGCCGGATGACAGCATAGACAGCCCTTCGACGGGTCCTGGAAATCCGGGGATTTTTCATTGAAATCAAAAAATATAAAGGAAGCATGGATGAAAGGCAATATGCGTTTCCGTCGCCTGGGCGGCTCCTATCAGCTGATGATTGAAACGGCTGAAGATCTTCAGAATGTGCTGGAACTGAACGTTGCACACTGGGCTGTAACCAGCATAAAGATCAATTCCATGATTTGTGATTCGGCTTTTCTGGAAACGCTGGATTCCGGCAAAAACGGACGCATTCGTGCGGATGAAGTGCAGGCTGCTCTGCGTTGGCTTTTAAGCTATTATAAGGATGTTTCGGATATTGTTGCAGGTGCAGATCATCTGACATTATCTAAATTAAATCCGGAGAATCCGGCTGCAAGACTGATTCAGGAAAGCGTCCGGGTAGCCCAGCGGAATCTGAATCTTCCGGATTCAGATACCATTACGATGAATGAGCTGAATGATCATGCCAATATTATTTCCAATGCACTTCAAAACGGAGATGGTGTTATTCCTCCGGACCCGGTGGAATCGCTGGATCCGGAAGCTGCTGCATGTATTCGGGATATTATGAAACGGGTCGGATCTCATCCGGATGTCAGTGGGGTCCCGGGGGTATCCCAGGAGGATCTGGATACTTACGAGTCTCTGGCAAAGACCTATCTTGCCTGGATAGACCGGAAGGAACAGGATGCCCGGACTCTGTTTCCCTTCGGAGATCATACCGCTTCATTTTATGCGGCTTTCCAGACCGTGGAAGAGGCTGTAGATGCCTTTTTCCGCAGCTGCGAAACACTGAATTATACAGCAGCAGGCGAGGCTAAGCTGCAAACTGTTGTTCATACCTTTGACCCTTTGAATGCCGCCTCGGTGGATGCGTTTCTGGATCAATCTGTGATCGCGGAGGTGAATCGGGAATGCGTGCTCCGTCTGGACCAGCGGGTGAACCCCGTGTGGCGGGACAGGCTGACAGCTTTTTTCCAGGCGCAGGAACAATGCGGTCTTGATGGAAAATCCTTGTCATTAGCGGAATGGATCGCCCTCCGCAGGAATCTGGCGCCCTATGGGGCATGGATCGCCTCCAAGAATACTTCGATTTTTGACGATGCAGAGTTGGACTGCATTCGTGCCTGGATGAATTCCGGGGTATGCGGACGGATTCGCGAACTGATGAAGGCGGATGTTGCCGTAGCAAAGAATCTGGATGGTTGCGGAGAAGCCCGCAAGCTGCTGCTCTATCAGAAAGATATGATGGAATTCCTGAACAATTTTGTGTGTATGCATAAGCTTTTTGAAAATGAGGCAAAGTCCATGATTCAGGTAGGAATTCTGGTTATGGACGGTCGTCAGTTTACGCTTTGCACACTGGTGCATAATATTGCAGAGCATAAAGCCATTGCAGTGCGAAGTAATATTTGCGTCATGTATCTGGATATTGCCACGGAAGGCGGATCTGCTGTCAAGTCAATGAAAGTAGCCGTTGCCGTGACATCCGGACATATGCGGAATCTTTTTATCGGAAAAAGCGGAATCTTCTATACCCGCGATGGTTCTGTATGGGATGCAAAAGTGATTGATTTCATTCAGCAGCCTGTTTCAATTGGAGAGGCTTTGTGTGCGCCCTTTCTGAAATTCGGCGAATTTATGCAGAAGCAGGCAGATAAGTTTTTCTCGACTAAAAGTAAATCTTATGAAACCAATATTTCCAATGTCGTGGATAAAACGGCCTCTGCTCCTCCCGGTCAGATTGTCCCGGTTCCGGCTCCCGCTGCAGCACCTGCGGCGGCACCGGCAGGCAACGCATCCAATCCCATGATGCTGATGGGAGGTGGCATTGGCATTGCCGCGATTGGAAGTGCCTTTGCATTTATTGCGAAAAGTCTGTCCGGGATGTCTTTCTGGACGGTGTTTTCAATTTTGATGGGGATTCTGTTGATTTTTGGCGGTCCCATGATTTTATCGTCCATGCTGAAACTTTTCCGCAGAAACCTGGCCGTTTTCCTGGAGGCAAACGGATATGCTTTGAACCGCCAGATGCGCATGTCGATCAAGATGGGCAGGATTTTTACTTTTTAGCCGAATCTACCCAAAGAATCTGTTTTCAAAAGGCCGGTGGATTTCATCAGCGCAAATGCGCCCCAGATACGAACCATGGGGCTCCGAATGAAAATTCTGCTGTGGATTCTCTGGGCGGCATGGCTTGCTTTCTGTGCATTTGCAGGATATTTCCTGATCTAGCCGCATTTAGCTAGCAAGTATCCGGGGATTTTTTAAAAAGCGCGGCCTTTTGGCAGCAGATTTATTTTAATTGTGGAAATCTGCTGAAATTGTGCTATTTTTTCAGATAATCCAAAGAAAGACGTATTTTTCATTTTTCAGAAAGAAACAGGGATGAAGGAAATCACTAAAATCAGAAATTTTTCGATTATTGCCCACATTGACCATGGAAAATCCACCCTGGCCGACCGACTGCTGGAGGCAACTCACACCATTGAAAAGCGGGACCTTGTGCACGATCAGCTTCTGGATGCAATGGATTTGGAACAGGAGCGCGGCATTACGATTAAATCCCATCCTGTGAAAATGAACTACAAGGCTTTGGACGGAGAAGAATACGAACTGAACTTGATTGATACTCCAGGACATGTGGATTTCGCTTATGAAGTGAGTCGTTCCCTGGCGGCTTGTGAAGGCGCTTTGCTGGTGATTGATGCAACACAGGGCGTGCAGGCTCAGACTGTGGCAAATGTGAATATGGCCATGCGGCACAATCTTTTTATCATTCCTGTCATCAATAAAATTGACCTGCCGGCCGCGGATCTGAATATGTGCTACGACCAGATGGAGGAGATTCTGGCCATTCCCAGAGAAGATGCCATTGCGGTTTCCGCCAAGGAAGGAATTGGCATTCCGGAAGTTCTGGAGGCTATTGTCAAAAGAGTTCCCCATCCGCAGGACTGGAGCGGAAAAGGATGTGCGGCGCTGGTTTTTGACTCCATTTACGATGCGTACCGCGGAGTGGTGACCTATGTGAGAATTTTTGGGGGAATGCTGCAGCGCGGAGACCGCATACGTCTTCTCAGTACGGGTCTGGAATCGGAAATCAAGGAGGTCGGTGTGTTTACTCCGGAGATGAAGGCCTAGGAAGAACTGCATCCCGGATCTGTCGGCTATATTATTCCGAACATTAAGAGCCCGAGTGATGCTCGGATGGGCGATACGATTACAACAATCAAGAATCCCTGTGCAGAAGCTCTTCCCGGATTTCAGGAAGTAAAGCCCATGGTGTTCAGCGGAGTTTATCCCATTGATACTGCAGATTATGAACAACTGAAATTCAGTATGGCGAAACTTCAGCTCAATGATGCGGCTTTTGTCTATCAGCCGGAAACTTCTGCCGCGCTGGGATTTGGATTCCGCTGCGGTTTCCTGGGACTTCTTCATATGGAAATTATTCAGGAACGGCTGCGCAGGGAATACAATATGGATATTATTGCCACATATCCCAGCGTGATTTATCATGTGTACCTGAAAGGCGGGGAAATGGTTTTGGTGGATAACCCGGTCAATCTGCCGGATCCGTCGGAAATAGACAGAATTGAGGAGCCTATGATTCATGCAAAAATCATGTCTCCTTCCAGTTATATTGGGGATATCATGAATCTTGTGATGAGCAAGCGGGGTGTCTGCACCAATACGGAAAGCGTGGATGGGAAACACGTCATGATTACTGCGCATCTGCCTATGCACGAGATTTTGATTGATTTTCATGACAAGCTTAAATCCATAACCCGAGGCTACGGAAGCATGGATTATGAACCTGCCGGATATCAGGCAGGAAAACTTGTGAAGCTGGATATTCTGGTGAATGGAGAACCTGTGGATGCTTTTGCAAGCATTGTGCATGCGGACAGTGCCTATGCCAGAGGCCGTGAACTGACAGAGAGACTATCGGAAGTCATTCCCCAGCAGATGTTCCAGATTGCCATTCAGGCGGCTATCGGAGGAAAAGTCATTGCCCGTGAAACGGTCCGCCAGCTGCGCAAGAACGTTCTGGCAAAATGTTATGGCGGGGACATCACTCGCAAACGCAAACTTCTGGAAAAGCAGAAGGAAGGCAAGAAACGCATGAAACAGATCGGGCGGGTGAATATTCCGCAGGAAGCCTTCATTGCGGTTTTGAAATCGAAAGAAAACTGAGAGGAAAAACTGCTCGTACGGACTGTTTCTGCCGGAGTAATGCAGTTTTTCCAGAATCTCCTCTCTTGAGAATCAGAATGATCCGGAGAATATGAATGAATCTGATTGAAACCCTTAAAATCAAGCATCAAATCCGCCAGCTGCGAAACCGGGCGACGGATCTGCAGGCCCAGATCCGTCATATGCTCCGTGTGGACGAGGATATTCTCCCGGAACCCAGTCAGAAGACATTAAACGGTCTTCTGGACGAATTGGATGCCTTGGATTTTTAGAAAGGACAGAAAACAACCGGTTGGAATGAAAAATGCCAGTAGGACCTGAATGCACTGGAGGAGAAAATTACGGAGCTGGAAGCCAGCTATACCCGTATTTCTGACTGTAAATCACTGTCATTCACGATGCGGGGATTTCTGGATGTGATTGTGGTGGCTTTGTCTGTGGCCTTTGGAATTCGTGCTTTGTTCGTGCAACCGTTCAAGATTCCCACCAGCAGTATGCAGCCAACCTTGTTTGGAATACATTACGTGGATGAGGCGGAGTCACAGCCGTACCGGAACGGGGTGATTAATTTCTTCCTGCCGCTGGGAATGTCTAAGGCTGAACTGACTCCGGGGAAGGCCGGTTTTCTCCGGGAAGGAGCGAGTCCGTTCCGCAGAAGCGTGGCAGATATGCTGAGTTGTGTGCTGGATCCGCTGAACTGTTACTGGGATGCGTCACGAGTGGCTGTGGGGGATATTTTGTATACCCTGCCGGGAAGCGATGTACGTGCAAATATTTACAGATATCTGGACTTCAATCCGGAAAAGAAGTTTTTTCAGGAAGATGAAACGGTATTCAAGGGCTATCTGAGTGCAGGGGATCACTTGTTCGTAGATCGTATGAGCATTCATTTTCTTCCGCTTGAAAGAGGAGATGTGTTCGTTTTCAATACGGAAAATCTAAGGGGGAGCAATGGGCTTCCGCTGTCCGGCTACTATTATATTAAACGTCTGGTCGGACTGCCTGGAGATACCTTGAAAATTCAGAATCATGCTCTCTATATACGTCCCCGCGGGGAGACTGAGTTCAAAAGGTCGGATGAGTTTTCTCCAAAGTTCAGCAAAATTTATTCGGGTCAGGGCGGTTATCAGGGGTTCAATCCTGCAGGCCTCCTTGCAGAGGGGCGTGAATATACTGTGCCGGAGGATCATTTCTTCGCTCTGGGAGACAATACTGCCAACAGTTACGACAGCCGTTACTGGGGACCGGTTCCCCGTGAAAATATTGTCGGACGGGCATTGAATATTTTCTGGCCGGTTTCCAGACGCTGGGGTTGGGTGGACCGCCTGCCGCCTCTGAATGTACCGACTGTGACACCTGAGTCTACAACACAGCCTTCGGCAATGCGTCTTCAATAAGGAAAAGCCGCAGGAGTTCCTTCTTGATATCCGGAGTTTTCATTCCTGCATATCTTATTTATTTTTTCATACTGTTACCGTAAGTCTGTGCAGAAGAGAAACACGTATTCCGGAGAAAATGGTATGCTGCAGTTGCCATACCTGCATCCATTTCAGAGCGGCTGATGAGTCCTTGCAGACAGGAAGAACTGAGATCCTTTTTTTGACAGAATAATAGGTCGTGCATGGTTTTAATCAGGAGCAAGAGAGAAGAATTTCTTTTTGTATGGCTTTCCTGAAATAAGAATTCGGCCTTTTCAGGAAGGGGAGAAGATAAGTTTTTAGTAAGTATATGGATAAATTTTTAAAAATTTTTCTTTTGCCGGTTTGTCCCTTCTTGTTTTTGCATCTGGAAAGGTTTAGAATACAGAAGAGTCCTGAAAATCAACTGGAAGTCAACTGGAAATAAAAAGCCTTATAGTGAGAGTGTATGTATGAAAAAGTATTATTTGCTTGGACTTATGAGCATGACGGTTGTTGTTTTTGCCGGTGGCATCGGGTCCATGTTGTCGCCGGAATGTTCCGCACAGAATGCCGCGGTGGCAGAGAAGCCTGCAGAAGAACAGGAGGAACCTGAATGCTTCGAACTGCATCTGGTCCATCCGAAAAATGAAATTCAAAAAAATAAGCTGCGTGAATTCCTGAAATCCGGAGGAAGTCTGAAAAAATTCCGAGGCGTTCCGAAAGGAACCTAGTTTTATAAGATTTCAGATAAAATGGACAGTTCTGTTGCCTCTTTAAGCGGCCCGGATCTGGCAGATTCCTATGTGCTTCTGGAAAAAGAGGCACGAATTTCCCTGCCGGAGCAAATGCAGACAGGCATTGTCGTTCAGACAAGGAACTATGACAGAGGCAATTCGGCATCTGTCAATTCTATTTATGGTGTGGCTGTGCAGCTGACGGAACCCGGACGTATCCAGTTTTCAGATGTGTCATTTTAGAATGTAGGAAGAGAATTCGCTGTGGTCGACACAAAAGCAAAAAAGGTCATCGGCATTTTCAAAATCAATTCAGGGGTGAGCAATGGACAGGTTATCATTTTCACACATGAATCTTTGGCCGAGGCGCAGGAGCTTCTGGATCGTCTGAATCAAAAGTAAAGCAAAAGAATTTTGCGGTTCAATCCCGTTGCAAGGTATTTGTCTGCGAACTCGGAAAAGCACAGACTTTTTCTTCCTTTTTTAGAAAAACAAAGGGAAATGAACGCATTTTCCATATTTTTTCTGAAAAAAACTTGCCAACGGGTTGATCGAATGTAAATTACGAAATAATGATGGAGGAACGGGGGAATATCTTTGATTCTCCGGTTCTTTCGTATTTTTTCCCCTCGCAAGGGTTTTGAGACCCTTTGAAAGAAAAAACTTAAGCCGAGATAAACTGAAACAATTATATGGATTTATAAAACAGGAGAAATTATGAACACCGATCTCTTTATTCTGGCTCAGGAAGCCGCTGCACAGAGTACCTCTGCAACTGCAACAACCGAACAGGCAGCTTCCTCAAATACAGCGGAACCCGCTGCAGCGCCGGGAGGATTCCTGAGCGGATTGGGCGGAATGCTGCCCATGATTATTATTATTGTAGTAATGTTTTACTTGATGTTCCGCAGTCAGAAAAAGGAGCAGAAACGCCGTTAGGATATGATTAATTCCCTGAAGAAAGGCGATAAGGTTGTTACTGTGGGCGGCATTTATGGAGAGGTCGCTGAGATCAAGGACGACTGCTTTATTCTTAAAGTTGCCAAGGATACAGAAATGAGTTTTGCGAAAAACGCTATTGCGAGCGTTCCCAGCGCCGGAGGAGAGGGTGTCAAGAAATGAGCAAACGTCCGATTCTCTTCCGAACCATATTCACCCTCATTGTGGTGGCCGTATTCGTATGGTCCATGTTCCCGTTGCGGGAAAGTGACTTTTACGAAACATTCCTGTCCACCGTGAAAGATCCCAAGGATCCCCAGATTGAGCAGCTGATCAGTCTGGCTAAAGAAAAACAGGCCAAGGACAAGGTGAATTATGCCTATCCGTCCATTGCACTGGAAGCTGCAGCCAAGGAGATGAAAATCAAGTCTGCGGATGGACGAGTTCATCCCATGGACCTGATCCAGTATATTAACCCGGTCATGGTGAAATCCCAGAAACTGCAGAATAATGGTGATGTGATCTCCATGGTTCGCAAAAAAGCTGCAGGTTCCATTCATCTTGGTATTGACTTGAACGGAGGTGCGGAGTTTCTGCTTCAGCTGATTCCGGACGAGCGGGCCAAGGCAAATTTTGATAAATTCCGGGACAACGCTATTGAAACGTTGCGTAAACGCCTTGAAAGCCGGAGTATTTTCGAATCTGAAATTTCTCCTGCGGGCCAGGACCTGATTTCAGTCAGGGTGCCCGTGGTTACAGAAGACGAAAAAGCTATTCTGGAAAAACTGATTCTGCGTTCCGCCAAGCTGGAATTCCGTTTGGTGCATCCGGATAACAACAGCGAGCTGGCTAAATTTTACAACTTCCTTGCACAGGGGCATGAGGCTTCTGAGTATCTGGACACTCCGCCGGAAACGGAAATCATGTCCATTGAGAGCAGAAACGCCAAGGGAGAACTTGAAGTTACCTATTATCTGATTGAAAATGAAGTTCAGATGGAAGGCGATCAGATTGAGGATTCGTCTGTAGTGCTGGACCAGTTCAATATGCGACAGATCTCTCTGAGTTTTACAAAAGAAGGTTCTGACAGGTTTGCTGAAATCACCTCGAAGAATGTGGGACGCCAGCTGGCAATTATTCTGGATGGAAAACTTTATTCAGCTCCACGTTTGAATGAGCCTATTATTGGAGGTCATGCGTCCATCTCCGGCAATTTCTCCCAGGATGAAGCCCAGGAACTGTCGGACTGTCTGGTCAGTGGAAGTTTGCCGTTTACAATTGTGATCGCATCCAGATCCGATATTGACCCGACCATTGGTTCAGAAACGGTTCGCCAGAGCCTGGTCAGCGGCATTGTAGGAACAATCCTTGTTATGCTGTTTATGCTGATTTATTATCGGATGGCTGGTCTGATTGCAAACCTTTCTCTGATTTTCAACGCATTGATTATGCTTGGTGCTCTTGCCGCATTCAATGTAACTCTGACGCTGCCGGGTATTGCCGGTTTTATCCTGACCCTCGGTATGGCTGTGGATGCAAACGTGCTGATTTATGAACGTATTCGGGAAGAGTTGCGTCTGGGAAAATCTGTGGTCAATGCAGTGAATATCGGTTTCGACCGTGCCTTTTCCGCTATTTTTGACTCGAACCTGACGACCTTGTTCGTGGCACTGATCCTGTACTGGCAGGGATCCGGATCCATTAAAGGCTTTGCCATGACGCTGGCAATTGGTATCTTTACGACCTTGTTTACTGCGGTATTCATGACGAAGCTGTTCTTTGACATTCTGTTCCGGTTTGTGCCGATCAAAGATTTGAAGATGATGAGTTTTCTTCATAATCCGAAAATCGATTTTATCAAGCTGAGCCGTTATACAATCACACTGTCTGTGATTATGGTAGTGGTGTCTCTTGGATTCATGGCCGTGAAAGGTCGTGCAATCCTGGGAATTGACTTTACCGGTGGTACCCAGCTGATTATCAACTATACCCAGCAGGATAAATCACAGAATGTGATTCCTCCCAGCGAGATCAAGGAATATCTGGCAAAACAGGGTTATGAAGCCAATGTAACCTATAAGAAAATTGGCGCAACCAGCAACGATGACAATGGAACAAACGTGCTGGAGATTGTGATTCGTGATAAAGGCAATTCACAGGTTTCCTCTGAATCCAGCGAGAAACTTATCGAGGCAATGGATGCAGCTTATCCCAATGTGAAATTTACGAAGTAGTCGGAATCCGTTCTGGGGGCTCTGATTGGAAAATCATTTATGATTTCCGCCATTATTGCACTGGCATTGTCTATGGTGGGGATGATCCTGTATATGATGATCCGTTTCCAGTTCTCGTACTCCATTGCGGCGAATGTGGCGTTGATTCATGACGTTATTGTTTCAATGGGAATTTATTTCATCCTGGGAGGCCAGTTTACTCTGCAGGTTGTGGCGTCTGTTCTCACCTTGATTGGATATTCGGTGAATGATACGATTGTAATCTTTGACCGTGAGCGTGAAAACCTGAAGCTTCAACAGGGGAAAACTTATTTTGAAATTGTCAATATGAGTATCAATCAGACTCTTGGAAGAACGATTCTGACCTCTGTATCTGTTCTGCTGATTCTGGCTGCACAGCTGCTCTTCGGCGGAAGCGGGATTCGTGACTTTATTGCCGTGATGTTTATCGGTTGTATCATCGGCGGTTATTCTTCCATCTTTATTTCTCCTGTTATTACGGCCTACTGGCACAAAGCCAATCCGAATGTCAAGGAGGTTGAAAAGACTTCTGAGAAGGACGGGGAAGCTTTAGAAACTGCTGAAAAAGTCTGATGACAGCAGAACCGCTGTTAGGACGGCGGTATATGCAGAGATAAAAATGAAAACGGCTTTCTGTGGGTTCAGAAGGCCGTTTTTTTATTGACATCTTTCATGCGGAAACAATTGAAAGGATGTATGGAAAGCTGGGAAATACATACTCAGTGAAGTGCAGAAATGTTCTGCAGATAGATTCATTGCTGCAGGCTTCTGAGAATTTTGAAAATATGGGAAATACGGTTATGCTGGATTCGGAAACATGTGAATTATTTGTAGTCCGCCACGGTGAAACGGAAGCTAATAAGACCGGACTTCTTCAGGGACATTTGGACACCCCTTTGGATGAAGCCGGCAGAATGCAGGCTTCTGCCGTGGCGGAACGCTTGAAAGATGAGATGTTCGATGGCGTAATCAGCAGCGATCTGGGAAGGGCTGCTGAGACGGCAAGAATCATTTTAAAATATCATCCGGAACTTCATTTGATGACTGATCCGGATTTGCGGGAACGCAATCTGGGAATTCTTCAGGGGCATCGTTATGAGGAGCTGATGCAGATGTATCCAGAAATCATGGCTTCTTTCAAAGTAGATGGGAATGACATTCCTGTCCCGGGTGGAGAGAGCTTGAGTGAGTGCAATGAACGTCTGGCTGCATTTATGGAACGAACTGCAGATGGCAATCCCGGGAAGAGAATTTTAATTGTTACACATGGTGGAGCGCTTCAGTGTATGTTTCGTCATGCCGTTGGAGTGACTGCACCTGGAAATATCCGGCCGTTTTCAGGGAATGCGGCAATCAGTGTATTTCGGCGGAAGAAAAAAGCCTGGCAGCTGATTACTTGGAATGACTGTAATCATCTGCGTCTTGTGCCTCAGAAGGATACGCTGGTTTACTGAGATTTGCAACTTTGCGAAAAGAAAAAGCTGTCCGTTTCTGGATGGAAACAGGACAGTTTTTTCCGAAAGGCTTGAATCTTTTCGTGTTGATGAATGACTTGGTCAGGATTTATTCCCGCCTCTGCTGTGCCGAAAATATCCGGATGAATAATTCCTATGAAGTATTCATTTCCCGCAGTCCGTATTGAACTGGAAAAACTTTATGCTTTGGGATCTTTTCTGCAACGCGGACATTTTCCGCCGGAGCACTGGCTGCAAATGCCATTGGGAGTGATTCCGCGCATAAAGAAGTCTTCCACGTTCTGAAGAGTTGTACGGGCAATGCTTGCCAGGGCCTCTTCGGTGAAGAACGCCTGATGGGATGTGATCAGAACGTTGGGGAATGTCATAAGCCGCGCCAGAACGTCATCATGAATGGCTGCATCGGAACGATCTTCAAAGAAGTATCCGGTTTCTTCTTCGTAAACATCCAGACCGGCAGAACCGATTTTGCCGCTTTTGAGACCTTCAATAAGGTCTTTTGTGCGGATGAGTTTTCCGCGGCTGGTATTGATAAGCATGACCCCGTCCTTCATCATGGCAATGGAGGATTCATTGATCAGGCCTGCATTGTCAGCGGTGAGGGGGCAGTGAAGGGAGATGATATCACTTTCACGGAAAATCTGTTCAAGAGGGACATATTCGAAATGGAATTTTTTTGCGGCTTCAGGATCCGGGTAGACGTCGTAGGCGAGAACGCGCATGCCGAATCCCTGAATGACCTCTGCAAAGGCCTTTCCGATTTTTCCTGTTCCGATAATGCCGATGGTCTTTCCGCGGAGATCGTATCCAAGGAAACCATTGATGGTAAAATTGTTTTCCCGTACGCGGCAGTAGGCTCTGTGGATTTTCCGGTTCAGACATTGGATCAAGCCTATGGTGTATTCGGCAATGGCAAAAGGGGAATAACTGGGAACGCGAACCACATCAATTTTTCCATAGGCCGCGGCAAGATCCACGTTATTGAACCCTGCACAGCGCAGTGCAATGAGTTTTACATTTCTTTCCGTGAGCTTTCGGATTGCTTCAGCGTCAATGGATCCATTGACAAAGGCACAGACGGCATCGGCATTTTCCGCCATGGATGCCGTGGAGGAATCGAGTCTGGGTTCCAGGTAGGAAATGGAAAAGCCGAAATCCTGGTTGACTTGGTCAAAGGATTTGCGGTCATAGGGTTTGGTATCGAAAAAGGCAATACGGATATCGGAGTGATTCATGATAAAGGCCCTTTCTTGTTTTTTAACAGTTGAATGGATTCTGTGAATTGTTTTTCAGAGAGATCCGTAGAGAAAATAATACTGGAACGTTTAAAATACAATCATTTTTTAAAAAGTTGGCCTTTTTTCCAGCTTTCAAAATGAGACAAATGCTTTATAGTACTTTCAGAAAAATAGTTTAAAGAAAGAGAAAAGGACCGTAATGCAGGAACCGAACAGAATTACTCCCATGATGAAACAGTATCTGGATGTGAAAGCGGAGACCCCCGCTGATTCCATTCTGATGTTTCGTCTTGGAGATTTCTATGAAATGTTTTTTGATGATGCCGCCAAGGCCGCTCCTGTTCTGGAAGTAGTGCTGACGCGGCGGGCAGGATATCCCATGTGCGGGGTCCCCTACCATGCGCTGGATGCTTATCTGCCGAAACTGCTTGATGCCGGGTTCAAGGTTGCCATCGCTGAGCAGATGGAAGATCCGAAACTGGCGAAGAATATTGTGAAACGGGCGATCACCAGAATTATTACTCCGGGAACCATTCTGGACTCCAATTTTTTGAAACCGGGCAGAAATAATTTTCTCTGTGCTCTTTACGCTGCTCCGAAAGGGAAATTTGGATTTTCGTGGCTGGATATCAGTACAGGGGAATTTATGACGGAGGAGCTGGAGGGAATGCGGGAACTGGAAAGTGAAATTCAGCGGCTTCAGCCGAGGGAATGTCTTCTGCCGGCGACTCTCCGGGAGGAATGGAACCAGTCAAAAAGTTTTCCCTATTCCAGCAAACCGGTTTTGTGGACGCCTGTGGATGACTGGTGTTTCAGTCTGGATACGGCCGAAGATCTTTTGAAGCGCCATTTTCATGTTCTTTCTCTGGACGGCTTCGGACTTCATCAGTGCAATGCCGCTGTTCAGGCCGCTGGCGCTGTTTTACATTATGCTTCGGAAAATCTCCGCCATAATACGGGACATATTCAGAGCATCCGGCGGAACTTCTGTGGGGATTACCTTGGGCTGGATCCCATCTGCCAGCGGAATTTGGAACTGACGGAATCGCTTCATGGCGCAACCCGGGAAGGCACCCTGCTTGAACTTCTGGACCTGACAGGAACAGCCATGGGAAGCCGCCTGATGAGAGACTGGATTTTGAAGCCTCTGCGGAATGTGGATCAGATTATTGCCCGTCAGGATGTGGTGGGACTTTTGAAGGATGATCCTCTGACCTTGGCGGAAATCCGGGAGAATCTGGGCGCGGTGCGGGATCTGGAACGTCTGACTGCCAAATTGAATGCCGGTTCTGTGAATGCCAGAGACATGCTGGCATTGGGAAGCAGTATTGCTGTTTTGCCGGGACTTCATACCCTGCTGGATTCCTTTGATATGCCGCTTCTGATGCAGCTGCGCGATCAGATTGTGGAAATTCCGGAACTCAGTGAACGAATTGCCTCCACCATTGCAGATGATCCTCCTGCGGTTCTCACAGATGGAGGCATTATCCGTTCTGGGTTCAATGCCGAGCTGGATGAACTGCGATCTGCTGCTACGGACGGAAAAAAATGGGTGGCGGAACTGCAGGCGAAAGAACAGGAACGTTCCGGAATTAAAAGCCTGAAAGTTCATTACAATAAAGTATTCGGTTATTATATTGAGGTTTCAAAAAGCAATCTTGAACATGTGCCCCAGGACTATATTCGCAAGCAGACGCTGACGAACGGGGAGCGTTTCATTACTCCCGAGCTTAAAGAGATGGAAAGCAAAATTCTGGGAGCGGAAGACAAATCCAAGGCTTTGGAGCAGAATCTCTTTGAGGAGCTTCGCGCATTCGCGGAAACCTTCACGCTCCGGATTCAGACCTCTGCCCGGGCCATTGCTGTATTGGATGTGCTTTGTGCATTGGCGGAGTGTGCGTCGCGGCATCAGTATGTGCGCCCCCATGTGTCGGACAGCGATCTCCTGAAGATCCTTGGAGGAAGACATCCTGTGCTGGATGCAAAAATGGAAGGGGAGCGCTTTGTTCCCAACGACACTCTTCTGGATGGGGATGAGAACCGCATGATGATTATCACCGGCCCCAATATGGCTGGGAAATCCACATATATCCGACAGACAGCCCTTCTGGTGATTATGGCACAGATGGGGTCGTTCATTCCTGCCGATGAGGCTTGGATTGGTGTGGCAGACCGGATCTTCACCCGGGTGGGGGCAATGGATGACATCGCCCGCGGACAAAGCACATTCATGGTGGAAATGGTTGAAACGGCCAATATTCTGAACCATGCAACCTCGAAGAGCATTGTGATTCTGGATGAAATCGGACGTGGAACAAGCACCTTTGACGGTCTTTCCATTGCGTGGGCTGTGGCTGAATTCCTGCTGGATCATCCTTCCTGCCGGGCGAGAACGCAGTTCGCAACACATTATCATGAGCTGACAGAGCTTGCACTGGTCCGGAAAGGCGTCCGGAATTATAACGTGGCTGTGCGGGAGTACGGGGATCAGATTATCTTTCTGCGTCAGATTGTTCCCGGTGCGGCGGACAAGAGCTATGGTATTCATGTGGCCAAACTTGCCGGGCTTCCTCAGGAAGTCATTACACGAGCGCAGGAAATTCTGGAAAATCTGGAAAATAACGCTATTGCAGATGCCGGGCTTCCTTCCATTACGAGTTCACGACTCAGGGAACACTCCGGTGTTTACCGGACAGATCGCAAAACCGTGCGGTGCGGCGGAAAATCTTCTTCGTCCAGAAATACGGACAACAGCGGAGAGCAGGAAGAACCTCTTCAGCCGACTTTGTTTTAAGGAAGGATCAGCACAGAAGGTGAACGCGTGAAAATCTCTATATCAGAACTGGCAGTCCCAGCACGTGGACTGGATTCTGCACCGGACCGGGAACTGGAACCTTGGATTGCCTCATACTGCGGCATAAAGACCTCTGATATTGTATCCTATCATCTGGAGAGGAGGAGTCTTGATGCCCGGAAGAAACCGGATGTGAAAATTCTGTACCGTCTTGTTGTGGAGTTGAAAAAATCTGTCCGGCCGGAGAAACTGCGTCATCTTTCCCGGGGACCGGCATCCCCGGAGAAAACTGTATGGCATGAACCGGAACTTTCTCCGGGGAAAGTTCTGCAGAATCCTCTGATTGTCGGAGCGGGACCTGCGGGACTTTTTGCCGCACTGACCTTGGCTCTGGCTGGCTGCCGGCCGATTGTTGTGGACCGCGGATTTGATGTCGTTCGCCGAAAAAAAGATATAGACCATTTTTTTTCAACTCGTGTTCTTCAGGAGGACAGCAACCTTCTGTATGGGGAAGGCGGAGCCGGCACCTGGTCGGATGGAAAACTCTATACAAGGATCCGGGATCCGCGAATGGATTTTGTGATGCGCACCTTTGTGGAATGCGGGGCGGATCCGGAGATCCTTTATTTCAGTCATCCTCACATTGGTTCCGATCGTCTGCCTCATGTGATTGCAACTTTGCGTGAAAAGATTATTGCATTGGGCGGATCCTTCCTGTGGGGAACACATGTCCGGCAACCATGGATCCGAAACGGAATCTGTTGCGGTGTGGAACTGGAGGATGGATCCCGGATGGAGGCTCCGCTGACCCTGATCGCCTGCGGACACAGTGCAAGACCTTTGATTCAGAGAATGCTGGATCAGCAGGTGGAAGGACAGCTCAAGGGCTTTCAGATTGGATGCCGAATGGAGCATCCCCAGTCCTTTATTGACTGGATGCAGTATGGGATGAAAAAACGTCCCGGATCACTGGGTGCGGCGGAATACAATCTTTCATCAAAGCCTTCGGCAGACGGTCGCTTCGGAGGGGCCACAAGCTTCTGTATGTGTCCCGGCGGAGAGATCCTTCCTGCTGTCTGCGAAACGAATACCCTTTGCACCAATGGCATGAGCAATGCTGCGCGCGACGGATTTTTTGCCAATGCGGCACTGGTAACGACGGTACCCCCTGAAAAATTTTCACGTCCGGAAGAAGCCTTTCGTTTTCTGCATATGCTGGAATCAAAATCTTTTGAAGCGGGAGGTGGTTTGTATGTGGCACCTGCACAGAGTGCGGCAGCTTTTGTAAAAGGGACTGCAGGAAAACTGCCGGATCGGGGTGGATCCTATCGACTTGGAATGAAGCCGGACCGACTGGATCAACTTCTGCCGGATTTCGCGCTGGGAGCCTTGAAACGGGCGCTGATCCATTTTGATGCAGTCGCACCGGGTTTTTTGAAAGAGGGGATTCTGGTGGGACTTGAAACCCGCGTATCAAGTCCAGTGCGTTTCCTTCGGAATGCTGAAACGCTTTCTTCTTCTGTTCCTGGACTCTATATTGCGGGCGAGGGCGCTGGAATGGCTGGTGGCATCACGTCCGCTGCTGTGGACGGTGTAAAACTGGCAGAATCCATGATACGCTTCTGCTGATTTATCTGAAATACGACCTCTTCAGGGCTGTTTGTAAAAATGTCGGACCTGAAAACTGGCATCGGGGTGGTGGGAAAAAATCGCGTATTGTGTTTGTCGTGTTTCTTTCTGGGAGATTTGCATGTTGTCCCGTTTTTTCAAAGGGTTGAAAAGAAAAAGTACTTGCTGACTTGCCGAGTTCCATGAAAGTATGGGCATTTTCCCCATGGGAAAGTGATTCTGATTCGGGGAGAGATCCGGTGGACAGAACGTTCACTTGTATGGAGCACGGGATTTACTTATTCCAGCTGTTCTCCGGGGAGAACAGCGGATCTCATGCCTACAACATTCGGTTCATCAACCACCCGGATGCTCCGGATTCCGAGTTCGTGCGCATAGAACTGATTGACAAAAGCATTTGAATCCTCTTTGAGAATATCCGTTTTGTACAGGGCGTTATAAGGACTTGTACCAGCCATGCTCCTGAAGACAAAATCCTGCTGATTCTTCTCTTTTTTCTGTAACATCACGTAGCGGATGCGGTTCTGCTGAATGTGTCTGGTGTAGGCAATATCCCTGAAGGCGAATGCCATGGAGAACAGGGCAATCAGAAATGCAGAAAGTGCGGAAGCTGGAATGATTCTTTCCTGAATCTGTCCATGCTGCGGGAGTTCGTGAAGCATCTTCCCGAAGGCACAGAGCAGAAAGATAAAGGAGCCAAAGACTGCGCGGGAGGGCGCATAGGGGGATAAAATCATGACATATACGGAACACAACCCCATCAGGATGAAGAGAAGAATTGTTCTGCCGCCAGACTTGATGAAATATTTTTTACCATAGACGGTAAACAGTATAATGCCGAGAAAAATGCATAACGGAAACAGAGCATAGATTGATTGAAATAAATAGCCTGTCTGCAGGAAAAAATTGACAGCAATATCTGGAACGATATGTCCTTCTGCCGCCATCCTCACTTTGAGTCCGGGGGCAAACAGCAGCAGAGCAAAGCCTGCAAATCCGCCGAGCATTCCACTGATTCCCCAGACGGGAATTTTGTGTTCGGATCTGAAGATTAGAAAGAGAAGAATTCCGGAAAAAAGTAGAACTGTTCCTGCCGTATTCTCGTTTGCATTGCAGCCGATGAGTCCAGCAAAGAAAAGCGCTGGGATCAGAAGTTTTGGATGACGAACCTGAGCGGTTCCGTATTCAAAAGCCATCCGGAATGGATAGAAGAAGAGCAGATAAAAAAGTGCGGTCCACAAATAGCAGACTGCGCCGTTCATCCAGAAGAGCGTGAGGCCGGGCGCAGGACAGCTTATCCAGAAAAGTGAACTCAGAAGAAGATAATGGGATGTCCGCACCTTCTGCTTTCCTGCTGCATGAACGGCGATCATTCGGATGACACAGGCTGCCGCGAATCCATTGAGAATGTTGAACCATATTTTGGAGCCCATGCAGAGAATTTGAATAGTGAACAGGAAAAAAATTCTGCCGCTCCAGTTAAAAAAAAGATTCCATTGAGATTCTGCCGCATCTGAGAGATGAAGGATGCGGTCTACTGCGTTGAACTGCATCTGGAAAAGAGGGACTCCTTCCGGATTTTTAAAAAATGCGAAATAGTCATCCAGCACATAAGGAGTTTGTGCGGTAAAGAAGGCAAAAATGAAAACAGTCAGAAAAAAAATCAGAGAAGAGGAAAAGATATGTCCGTTTCTGGTATGAAAAAAATGTCCTGTTTTGGAGAGATATTGCAGAACTGTTGAAAAAAACGAGTTATTCATAGTGCTGTCTTCAATTTTGTCGCGTATTTTTTTCAAAATGATTTGATTGGCAGATTTTCTAATGTACAGTGGTCCGAAATCCTGAATGTTTTTCCGGCAATGGCACGGATATGGAAAAATTGGCTCGGTGGAGAAAAATGAGCCCGTTGATTTCATTCTGCGCCGGACCAATATAGTATTCTCATGAATTGCTTGCAAGAAGAGAAGAGGAAGGTTTTCTAAAAAAGACATAAGAAGGGGACCTTCAGGGGCTGGAGAATGCAGAATTGTTGAAAAAAACAGAAAGGCAGTCTGCATCAGATTTCGGAAAAGAGTCTGGTCGATTCGCTGTACTGTGGAACGAAAGAGAATTTCCTGCATGAACTTCTGGAAAAGGTATATTTTTTCAGCCGGATTCCCGGGAAATCGTGAGAGACAGGGAAAGAAATTTTTTTCAAAAAAAGGGTTTGAAAAAGATTTGTTTTCAAAAAATCCTGTGCTATGTTAAATTTCTTCCATCATATATTTGGAAATTGAACAAGCAGGGATGGCGGTTGTCTTATGGGTGAAAGTTTTGAAGCCAGGCTTATAGCATCTTCCTCTCAGGAAACTTTTAAAAAAGCAAAACATATCTTAAAAGCAGGAGAACTGCTCTGCTGTCATGAAAGTCTTCCCGGAACGATCCGAGCGATTTGCCGGGATTCCCGAGGCATGATTTACCGTACTGAATTGAAGGGATTCCCGAACGGACCGTTCCATGGGACCTGCAGCTGCGGAGCAGGCGGTTCCGCTCTCTGTGTTCACGCGATGGCGGCTGCACTGTATCATGCCAAGTATACGATCAAGGCAAAAGAAGTGCAGGAAGTCAAAGACGGGCCTGCTCAGTATGCCGGTCTGAAATTTGCGGGGCTCCCTGAACTTCTGACTCAGGTTGTGAATCCGTCCAGTGCTTATGTGGAGATCAATGCAGAGTCTGAGTTTCCCCATGTACCGAGCAAGTGGGAGCGGGTGCCTCTGACTGTAACTTTGAAAATGGGGAAGCGTGAATATTTTGGCAACTTGAACAACCTCAGACAGTTGCATTTCAATAAAAACCTGGCGGTGGCTCTGCCTTTGACCGCTTTTCCGCTGCAGGATCGGCAGATTATCCGTTATCTGGCAATCAACGCACAGCAGGATGGAACAAAACTGACATTGGATGCAGAGCAGTGTGCGGAATTCTTTCAATGTCTTATCGGATTTAAAAACTTCCGCCGAATGGGTGAAAAAGTTGTGGTTCACAGGGAGCTTGCCACTCCATTGCTTCTGCTGGAAAAAGTCCCTCGTGGAGGATATGTCCTGCGGTCCGCGATCATTGTCAATGGCGCACCTCTGCCTTTGAACGATGTCAAGGTGATTACGGGTCGTGCCGGATGCTGGGTGGGAATGCTGGGCGAATACTGGTGGATTCCTGCACAGACTGACGTGGCTTGGCTGCGCAGTTTTTTGCGCACAACGGTTCAGCCGTGCGACGGAAAGGCCGCAGAACTGCTTCTGAAGAATCCGGACTTGCCGATTCAGGTGATGCCTACCGATGGGCTTTCTGTGAAGGAACTGCATTTTAAAACGCTGTATGATGGGCATATGAATGCAGATGGATCTCTTTCTCTGGAACTTCAGTTCGAATATAATGGACGTTTATGTCGTGCCGATCAGTCCCGTCTTGGATCAAACCAGGGCGGAGATTTCTGGAGACGCAATACCCGTGGTGAATTTCAGGCATTCCAGGAGCTGATCAACTTCGGATTCCATATGCTGGAGAATAATAGTACAGGATCAGAAAACGATTTTTCTTTGATCCTCAGAGATCCTGAGGCTATTGGCATGTTTGTAGATGAGGTGGTGCCAGGATGGCTTCGCGAAAAACGCGACTGTCTGCTTTCTTCGAGTCTGGCAGCGCTCTGCGGGGATGCCGGAAGAATGCAGATCAGTGTGTCGGTGATGGATAAGAATGATCAGTATTTTGATCTGGCGGTTCAGCTTACCGGAGGAGGCGTTTCTGTGCGCTGGAAAGATTTGGTTGCTGCATCCGTCAATAACGAATACTATTTTAACGGTGGTGCCAACGGAGTGTTCATCAAGATCCCGGCAAAGCTCCGGCTTCTGGCAGGATCGCTGGCTCAGGTGGTAACAGAACTGCCGCCCGATGCGGAGCATAGAGACTGTGACCTTCTGAGAATTCCCCGCCTGGCGGCCCTGTACTGGGCGGAGGCGGGTTCGGATATTCCCGGAGCCGTTCCACTGGATTTCCTGCGAATGAAGGTGGATCAGGATGTGCTTCTGGAGGATTTGAAGCATCCTCAGGATGCGGTCAATCATGAATTGCTGCGTGCGGATTTACGACCGTATCAGCAGGCAGGAGTGTTTTATCTGAAGCAAATGGCTCTGCGGGGACGCAATATGATTCTTGCCGATGAAATGGGGCTGGGAAAGACTGTCCAGACTCTGGCACTGATTACATCGAGTCCCAGGGATTTTCTCCCGGCGCTGGTGGTTTGTCCGACAAGCCTGGTGGACAACTGGGTGCGGGAAGCTGGAAAATTCGCGCCGTCGCTGAAAGTGCTGGAAATTTCAGGGCCTTCCAGAAAGAGTCTCTGGGAAAAAAGCTCTTCGCAGGACTTGTGCATTTGTTCCTATGCTTTGATCAAAAGAGATATAGCCTATCTGGAAAATCTGTCGTTCCGGTACCTGATCCTGGATGAGGCGCAGCATATTAAAAATCCTGCAAGTGCGAATGCTCAGACCTGCAAACGTATTTCCGCCGACCATAAGTTAGTGCTTACAGGGACACCGCTGGAGAATTCTGCGGAAGATTTATGGAGCATTTTTGATTTTCTCCATGCAGGCCTGCTTGGAACACTTTCATCTTTCCGGACAAAATATATGGAGCTTCTTAAAAATGCAGATCTCAAGAAAGAGCTGTCCAGAAGAATTGCTCCTTTTATTCTCCGGCGCAAAAAAGCAGACGTGTGTTCCGAACTGCCTCCGAAACAGGAACAGGTTGTCTATTGCGAGATGAACGACGTTCAGAAAAAACTGTATCGATTTTTTGCAGAAAAAGCACGTCAGTGCTGTGAAGATGTTCGGCTCGGAAAAGATGCTGCCGGCGGACATATGGCTATTCTTTCAAGTTTGCTGCGCCTTCGCCAGGTTTGCTGTGATCCGGCCCTTTTACCTGAGAATTTGCTGAAGGAAGCTGGTGGATCCGCGTTGGAATCGGTTGCCGATCGAGAGGCTTCCGCTAAGATGGAACTTTTACAGGAACTTTTGCAGGAAAGTATTGATAGTGGACACAAAGTGCTGGTTTTCAGTCAGTTTACGTCTATGTTGAAACTGATGTGTCAATGGCTTGAAAAACAGGGAATTACCTACGCATATCTGGATGGTTCCACGAAGGATCGCATGGAACGAGTGGATGCTTTTAATAATTCAGCAGATATTCCGGTTTTCCTGTTGAGTTTGAAGGCCGGCGGGCTCGGCTTGAACTTGACATCGGCAGATACTGTGATTATTTATGATCCTTGGTGGAATCCTGCTGCGGAAGCGCAGGCTGCCGACAGGACCCACAGAATCGGGCAGACCCGCAGCGTGAATTGCATAAAACTGGTTGTCAAAGATTCTGTCGAGGAGAAAGTTCTGGAACTTCAGGATCGGAAAAAGGAACTTTTCGGAAGTCTGGTGGAGGATTCCGGTTCGGCTTTGAGCGGTATGACACTGGAAGACTTTGAATTCCTGCTGAAGGAATGATTTTTAGCTTGGAAATATGTGAAAATCTTTGCCGGTTCTAGATATCCTGTATATCCCGGCTTTTTCTTTCAGCGCGAACTTGAATTCCCGGATGAAGCTGCTGTTGGAGCCAGGTATTTTTCATGCATCGTGGTGGCTATGGAGGAGAAGAGGGGGCATGGGGGTGGAATGGCTGTTCTGCGAGCGTGTGCACTTTCTTGACAGACAAGAGAGTGTGCCGAAAAAGGTTGATGTTCAGAACAGAAACTGACAGAGGGACATGATCACTCGAAGAAGCGAGCCTGAGTTTTGTCTGAAATTTTCATCAGGGGGCATAGGGACATATTTTTGCAGAATTTGAAACATCTTGCCGTTTATTTTTACAATAAAACGTGCTGTTTCTTCTGTCGGGTGGTTTGCAAATCGTTTTTCGCGTATTACATTACAAAAAAAATACATGCTTGAATCTGATGATTATCAATTGAATATTTGGGGATAAACACATGGGCATTCAAAGAATGAATAACGTGCTGGTAAAACACAGCAAATGGTTGTTTGGCATTATCACTGCAATTATTATTGTCTCTTTCGTGTGGTTTTTCACGCCGGGCGTAAGTGGAAATCTTCTTCTGGGCGGAATCGGCGGGAATTAGGAATACGGAAAGGTTTTTGACCGCGAGATAAGCTACGCGGATTTACACAACGTTGTGGTTTCCTTTGATCTCTTTGAGGCGGTGAGCCTGGGACAGCTTCCGAAAGGAACTTCTCAGAATATGGACGAGGAAATGTTCCAGACGGCATTCCCCTATGCCGCTCTGCTTAAAGTTGCCGAAATGGAAGGCCTGGAGGTAACAGATGAGGATGTGGCAAAATATCTGATTACACTCCCGGTATTCAAGGAGAACGGCAAGTTTTCTCAGGAGCGCTACAGCCAGTTTGTCAAAAATGCTGTAACGGGTTATGGTTATACCGAAAAACAGTTGGATCAGGCTTTGCGCGACATGCTTCTGATTACCAAACTGAATGACATGATAACAGCCGGAACTGTGGTGACAGAGAATGAACTTGAAGATTTCATGATGGAAAGCATGGCTCAGATTCAGGCTCGTAAAGTTGTGTTTGATCTGGAAAAAATAGATTCGCAGCTTAATGTCACCGAGGACGATCTGCTGAAATTTTTTGCAGCCAATTCTGATCGCTTTGTCACAGAGCCTGTTTCTGGCGGACTCATGGCTTATATCCCGTATGGAGATGTTTCAGGAACTGCCGTAACAGATGAGCAGGTGAATGCCATGCTTCAGCTGGAACCGGGTATTGACAAAATGTCTGATTCTGAAAAACAGGAAAAAGCTTCTCAAATCCGCGCTCTGCTGGAAAAGACCAACGCGGTTGAGAATGCTTCAGAGAAGATTGCAGACTTTTATCACAATGTGAGAGCTCTTGCCAAACAGCCTGAATTTATGGAAGATCCGGCAGAAGGCTTCCGTCATGAAGCCGCTGCCGCTGGACTCAGTGTAATGACTCTTGAAGGGTTGACAACAGCAACTCCGGCCTCTCAGTTCGTGGAAACGGACATGATCCGGGCATTGACTTCTCTGAAAAATCTTTATTCCATTACGAATGTGATTAAGGGATAGAACGGTTGTTATGTGGGGATGTTGCTGGATCGCCAAGAATCTGAACCTGCAAAATTCTCGGATGTGAAAGCAGAGGTGGAAAAGGCTTTTCGTCAGCAGAAGTCGATGGCTCTTTGCCAGGAGGCAATGAATGGGTTCCGCACAAAGATAACATCCTCTGAAAAACCCGGAGAGGATCTGGCATCTGCAGCGGCTGAATTCGGTGCTGAAATTGCAGCGTGCCCTGAAATTTCAGCGATTTCGCTGTTTAATGGCGGAGTCGCGTCCCTCTCTGCGGAGGAGCAGACTGCTGCAGTTCTGGCATTGCAGACACCTCTGAAAACGTTGTCCAATCCTATGCCCATGGGAAAAAATCTTGTAATGGTTTATGTGGATGCAAAAATTTATCCTCAAGGGGATGCCTGGAAGGAAAGTTTGACAGAAGAATACCGTACTCTTTGTCTGAATGCTAAAAAAGAGCAGAAAATCCAGTCTTATCAGCGGTGGATTCTTTCGAATTGCATGATTACGGATGAGAATGCTCAGAAGAGCCAGGCGGAAAGCGCTAATTGAGACAGACAATCAAACTTTTTCTGACAGCAGAATCTGACAAAGAGAAAAAAGGGGGCATTGATTCCTGTATCGCCCCCGCAATGTGGCAGAAAAAGAATGCAGACTGCATGGCAGGAGAAATCCTGTATTTCAGATGATTAGATTAGTTTACTCCGGAAATGACAGACTGCGTTTTCCGGAGTTTCTTTTTAGACAAGGCCTGTGCTGTTGGAGCACTGGAAGGTCCGACCCTCGTCCAGACACAGAAAATATCTGTAGGAAGAAGACCTGCAGGATAGAAAAAAAGGCTGTTCTAGAACGAATATGAATTCTCCGATTCGAATTGGATATGGCTGTGATATTCACCGTTTGGTGGAAGGCCGTGCACTTTATCTTTGCAATTGCAGAATCCCCTGTGAAAAGGGGTTGCTGGGGCACAGTGATGCCGATGCGGCAATACATGCCTTGATCGATGCCTTGATTGGAGCTTTGGCTCTTGGAGACATCGGACATTTTTTCCCGGATACAGACCCGCAGTACAAGGATGCTGCCGGGGATTTCCTCCTGAAAAAAATGTTGGAGAATCCTGCTTTCAAGGATTGGATACTGGGGAATGTTGATCTGACTATTATTGCACAGATCCCCAGAATGGCTCCTCATATTCAAAAGATGAGAAGCCGCCTTGCGGAACTGTTGAATACTTCCATTGACAATGTTTCCATCAAAGCTAAAACGGCTGAGAAGCTGGATTCCATCGGTGCAGGACTTGCCATTGAAGCGCGGTGTGTGGTTTTATTGTTTCAGAAAGCATAATTTTGATCTTGACAGATCAAGAATGAAAGATAAGTTCCTGAAAAATTTTTTGTCCCCCCCGCATAATTCTCTTTCATCCCCGTTCAATCTGTTGAATTTTCAGTTTGTACAGACTTTTTATGTGTGTCCATTTTTTCATGTTTTTTAGGATGGATGCTTTTGCTGGGACTTATTTTTTGATCGAAGGGAAGATGTGCCGTTGTCTTGTCCACGAAGGCTGGAAGGTGTCCTGTCCTTTTTCGTTCATGAAACAGAATCCGGGTTTCAAATTTCATACCGTAGACATCCCAAGTTTACCCTTTTCCGTTTGTGAAATGGGATCCGGGTGTGAAAGAATTAGAATCCTGGATTGTATACCGGAGAGATGTTGTCATTGCCGGCATTTTGGGCAACATTGATGTTAGAAAAAACAAGGGG